>VBPC01000324.1 GCA_005887895.1 Candidatus Rokuibacteriota bacterium | reverse complement strand
CTCGGCGAAGCAGAACGAGTACTTGCCGGGATTGCCGAGCGTCGCCCGGTCGAGCAGGCCGGGTCGCGTGTTCATCGCGTTCATCATGACGAGCCGTACGGCGCGGCCGATCGTCGCGTTGGGCCGATGGCCCTGGCCGAAGGCGTTGTTGCCGCTGTTGATCCCGAGCGCCCGCGCGACCGGTCCGTTGACGATGAGCACCATCGCCGAGCCGCCCGTGCTGCTGGCCGGCCCGTGATACGCGAAGTCGGGGTGGCAGAGGCCCTCGAGCGCGGCGACGACGACGGGCAGGTATTCCGGCAGGCATCCCGCCATGACCGCGTTGATCGCCACCTTGTCGGCGACGACGACCGTGTTGCGCCCCGGGATCTCGCCGATGACCTCGTCGCCGCGCAAGCCGGCGGCCGCCAGCATCGCTTCGACGGACGCGTCGGTGGGCGGAACGACGGGCAGCCCGTCGGTCCAGCCCGCCTCGTAGTAGGCCTCGATCAGCTCGCGGGGATCCTGCGCGGCGTCGGTCGTCACCCTGTGCACCGTACCAAGCGCGGCGCGCGACCGCAATCCGTCACCGCGCGACCCGGGTCGTGCCGTCGCCCTGGTAGACGTAGCGGAACGTCGGACAGCCTGGCTCGGGGCCGGGACAGTAGTAGCCGACCATCGCGAGCTTGGCGTAGCGCGCCTCCGCGGTGCGCACGGCCCACACGTGGGGCTTCGGAGTCAGCACGTGGGTGAAGAAGCCGTAGCGGTACCAGGCGGCGATGGCGGGATTGCGCGGCTCGGCGGCGCCTTCGTTGCCGCGATACCCGCCGGCCGGCACCGTCGTGACGTCGTCGAAGCGCGTCTCGCCCAGGTCGAGGAGGCCGGCGCCGGCGCCGGCGACGATCGCGTAGCGCTTGAAGGCGAGGTCGCCACCGCCGTCCACGACCGCGCCGAGGCGGAACGAGAACCGGCGCCAGGCGTCGGCCTGCATCGCGTCCACCGTGTAGAGCACGGGCCCCACGAGCGCGCGGCCCGCGTCCCTCGGCACCGACGGGGTCGGCGGATAGGTCGGCACGTCGCGCGGTTGCAGCGTCAGCGCGACCAGCCCGACGGCGATTGCGACGACGGCCGCGGCGCCCAGCGCCGGCGAGCCCCTCAAGGCTTCTTGCGGGCCTGGTTCAGCACGTCGCCCAGCGTGAGCCCGAAGCCGCCCTTCTTCGCGGCGTCCTTCATGTAGGCCTGCGTCTCGGCCTGCTCTTCGTGGGCCAGCGCCTTCTCCCGCGAGAGACGGATGCGGCGGCCGCCTTCCTCGATGGCGAGCACGAGCACCTTCATCTCGCTGCCCGCGGGAAACGTCCGGCGGTGGTCGGTGCCGCGCTGGGTGCCAAGCTCGGCGTTGGGGACGAGGCCGGTCTGGCCCGGCGCGAGCCGCACGAAGACGCCGAACGGCTCCACGCGATCGACGGTGCCGGTCAGCACCGCGCCCACCGCGACGGTGGAGGACATCTGCTCGCCGACCGCCGCGCCCTCGGGGGCCAGCGCCAGCCCGATGCGATGCTTGCCGGTGTCGAGCGTGACGATCATCACGGCGATCTCCGCCGTCGCCGCCACCGCCTCGCGCAGCTCGGCCTGGCGATGGCGCGGGATCTCGCTGGCGTGCAACAGTCCGTCGACGCCGGGCAGCAGCTCGACGAACACGCCGAACTCGGCGGCACGTACGGCGCGCCCGCGCACGACCTGCCGCTCGCGGAGCCGGCCGGGCACGGCGAGCCACGGATCGCCCTCGAGCGCCTTCAGGCTGAGCGTGATCTTGCCCCGGGCCTCGTCGATCCGCAGCACCTTCACCGTGACGCGTTCGCCGACATGGAGCCGGTCGCCGGCGCGCCCCACCCGCGAGTGCGACAGCTCCGACATCGGCACCAGCCCCTGCACGCCGCCGAGGTCCACGAACGCGCCGAAGTCGGCGAGCGAGACCACGGTGCCCGGCAGCACGGCGTCGGGCGCCAGCTTCTTGCGCGTCTCCTCGGCAGCCCGCGCTCCCTGCTCCTCCAGGACCTGGCGCCGCGAGAGCACGATGTTGCGTCCGTTCTCGCCGTAGCGGGTGATGCGGAACTCCAGCACGCGCCCGACGTAGTCGGCCTCCGACTCCACGCGGCGCAGATCCATCTGCGAGAACGGGCAGAACGCGCGGAGCCCGCCGACGGTCACCTCGTAGCCGCCCTTGATGACGCCCGCCACCCGGCCCTCGATCGGCACGCCGCTCTGGGCGGCGACGGCGAGCGTCTCACGGGCCTGGGCACCCTGGCGCAGCTTGTGCGAGAGCCGGATCTCGTCGCCGGTCGCGACGACCGTGGCCTCGACCTCGTCCCCGACGCCCACGCGCAGCCGGCCCTCGTCGTCGGCCAGCTCGGCGCGGTCGATCCACGCCTCGCCCTTGCCGCCGACGTCGACGAAGACGTGCTCGGCGGTGATCTGGATGATGCGGCCCTTCACGACCTGGCCGATCTCGACCGCGGGCCCGGCCTCGTGGCGCGCGAACAGGGTGGCAAAGTCTTCGGAGTCGGTCATGGTGCCCACAATTATACTGAGCCTGCCCAATGGCGACGCCAGCACGGCCGCCGCATCTCTCGATGATCCGCGGGTTCCACCTGGCGGACTTCCTGACGCTCGGCAACGCGGCCTGCGGGACGACGTCCGTCTTCGCCGCCATGGCCTACGTCGGATGGGGCGCGAGCTCGACTCGCTGGCCGACGTCCTCTCGTTCGGCGTGGCGCCGGCGGCGCTCGCCTACGGAGCCGGCATGCGCGGCGGCTGGGACGTCGTCGTGCTGATCTACTTCGTCTGCTGCGGGGTGAGCCGGCTGGCGCGCTTCAACGTGACCGCCGAGGCGCTGTCCACCGACACCGGCACGGTGAAGTACTTCGAGGGCACGCCGATCCCGTCCAGCCTCGTCCTGGTCGCCATCGTGGCGGGGTGCGCCTGGCTCGGGCGCCTCGGCGACGCGCTCCCGCTCGGCACCGTCCACCCCGGCGTCGGGACCCTCCACCCCCTGGCGCTGCTGTGGTTCGCCTCCGGGTCGCTGATGATCAGCAAGACCCTACGAATCCCGAAGCTCTGAACGCGCGGCGATCTCGACCCCAAAATAGAGGAGCGCCCCGGCTCCGCCGGGGCGCTCCGAACGTCGGGGGCTTGGGGGCCATCTCGGGGCCCCCATCTACTAACGTGTCTTGACGCGGAACTCGACGTGGCGGTTCTGGGCGCGGCACTCCGCGGTGTTCTCGGTGCAGACGGGCCGTTCCTTGCCGTAGGAGATCGTCGTCATGCGCTCGGGCTCGATCCCCGACGCCGCCAGGCTCTCCTTCACCGACTGCGCGCGGCGGTCGCCGAGGGCCTGGTTGTACTCCGTCGTGCCCTTCTCGTCGCAGTGGCCTTCGATCAGCAGCACCGTGTCGGCGTTCTCCTTCAGCCACTCGGCGTCGCCGGAGAGGGTATCCGCCGCGTCGGGCCGAAGCGCCGCCTTGTCGAAGTCGAAGTAGACCACCCTCAGCTCCGGCACGGCGATGAACTCCTCGACGTCCGGCCGCTCCGCCGCCTGCTCCTCGGGCTGCTGCGGCTCTTCCGACGGCATCACCGCGGAGATCTGCACGGGATCGGGCTCCTGCGCCGGGTCGCTCGCCTCCGGCGCCGCCTCGATCTTGGCGAGCGGCTCCGGCTCGGCCGGAACGTCCTTCACGGTCGGCGCCGGCGCCGCCGGCAGCGCGCGCGCCTGCGGCGCCTCGCGATGCGCCACCCGGGTCAGGAGCATGCGAACGTCGGGCGCGTCGCGCATCTCGCCCAGCATCCGGTCCTCGCTGAGCAGCGTCAGCTTGGCGGCGAAGAGATGGCCACCCAGCTCGTGCTTCAGGCGCACCTCGGAGCCCGAGATCCTGGCGCCGACCCGGATGCCCGCGAGCCCTTCGCGACGCACCGTCCACGGCACCGACTCCGCGGCGATCGTGCCTTCGAACGTGATGCGGCCGTAGCCGATGTGGCCGACCTGCTTGATGTCGAGCGTGATGCTGTCCTCGCGGGGCGAATCGAAGAGTCCGGTCCCGACCCAGGTGCCCATCCATCGACCGGAGACGTCGACGTCGGTCATCGATGGCGACGCCGACAGCCCCGTCGACATGGCGGAGCACGCCGCGAGCAGCGGAATCAGCAGCGACACGAATAGCGCACGCATGAGCCCTCCCTGGGGGCGGAGCACCCCGCCGTCGCGGAAAG
>VBPC01000338.1:1630-4404 GCA_005887895.1 Candidatus Rokuibacteriota bacterium | reverse complement strand
GCCCCCCAGGACGTTAACCACTCCAGAGAAGCGCCACGGCTCCGCCGGGGCGCTGCGAACGTGTGGGGGCTTGGGGGCCATGTCGGGGCCCCCATCTTAAACGGAGGCTCTACCAGGATGCAGTTCGAGGTCGAGGTGTACAGGAACGAGACGGGCGAGTGGGTGGCGACGGCCGTCGCCTACAAGGTCACGGTCACCGGCCGCACCGAGCAGGAAGCGCTCGCGCGCGTGATGGACGCGCTCGCGCACCACTTCAAGGGCGCGAAGACGTGAGGCGCTCGGCACGGAAGCGATTGTACGTCGCGCTGGCGACGGGGCTGGTGCTGTTCGCCGGCGGTGGGCCGGCCCTCGCCGCCGACTACGCCGGAGCCCTCATCGACGCCCATTCTCACCTGCCGAACGCGACGGCCATCGACGCCTACGTGGCGGCGATGAAGCGCCACAATGTGACGAAGGTGGTGCTGCTCGGCGTCGGCGGCGCCCAGAAGGACGACGTCGCCTGGATCACCGCCGCCGCGCGCAAGTATCCCGACCGTGTCGTGGCCGGCCAGCCGCTGCCCGATCCCACCGCGGCCCCGGCCGCCTCGCGGCTCGACGCCGAGCTGGCCAGGAGCGGCGCCCACGTCGTGGGCGAGGTCCACGTCCGTCAGGTGAGCCGCAAGATCGACCGCAGCCCGGCCGACCCGGCCTTCGTGAAGATCCTGGAGGTCGCGGCGAAGCACAAGGCGCCCGTCGTCATCCATCAGGAGCTCGACGCCAGCGCCACCAAGGCGCTGGAGGCGGCGCTCACGGCCGTCCCGGCAGCGACGATCGTCCTCGCCCACGGCGGCGAGAGCACGCCCGACGTCGTCGACGGCTTGCTGGCGCGGCATCCGAACCTCGTCGTCGACCTCTCCGGCATGCACTTCCAGCGCACGCCCGCCCTGGCCACCGAGAAGGGGCCGCTCGATCAGGGCTGGAAGGCGCTGATCGCTCGGCGCCCCGACCGGTTCCTGATCGGCATCGACGTGTGGGCGGCGCGATTGTTCGAGCCGGCGATGCTCGATCGGCTGATGACGTGGACGCGCCGCGTCCTCGGCGAGCTGCCGCCGGAGGCCGCCGAGCGCGTCGCCCACCGGAACGCCGCGGCGCTGTTCCACCTGGAGTAAGCGGTGGCGGCGAGCCCGTTCGCCGACGCGACCGTCTACGGCCTGCTGGCGACGATCGCCGAGCGTCATGGCCGCCGCGAGGCGATGGTCTTTCGCGACGAGCGCGTCACGTTCGCCGACTTCCGCGCGCGCGTCGACGCCCTGGCGGCCGGCCTGGCCGCGCTCGGCCTCGGCCAGGGCGACGCGCTCGCCATCTGGCTGCCCAATCGCCCGCTGTGGTACGTGGCCCAGTACGCGGCGGCGCGCCTCGGCGTCGTCGTCGTCGCGCTGAACCCGCGCTATCGCGCTCACGAGCTGACGTACATCCTCGGCCAGTCACGGGCGACCGCGCTGCTGCTGACCGATCACCTCGGCGCCGTCGACTACCTCGAGATGCTTGCCGAGGTGATCCCCGAGCTGGCGGGCGCGATCCCCGGCGAGCTGGCGAGCCGCGCGTTGCCTCACCTGCGCCACGTGATCGTCGACGCCGAGGATCCGTACCCCGGCAGCCACCGCCTGCTCGACGTCCTGGGCGCGGGCGAGCCGTTGCCGCCGAGCGCGGTCGATCCCGACGACGTGTTCACGCTCCTCTACACGTCGGGGACGACGTCGTTTCCCAAGGG
The DNA here is from genome assembly GCA_005887895.1 of Candidatus Rokuibacteriota bacterium. Classification (GTDB taxonomy): domain Bacteria; phylum Methylomirabilota; class Methylomirabilia; order Rokubacteriales; family CSP1-6; genus AR5. The sequence continues at coordinate 2,654 of VBPC01000338.1, read as the reverse complement.
CGCGATGATCAGCCACCGCAACTGCGTGCCGCACGGCTGGCACTGCGGCGAGGCGTTGCGACTCACCGCGGACGATCGCGTGCTCCACGCGCTGCCCGCCGCCGGCACCTGGGGTGGCGTCAACATCCCCATCTCGACGTGGAGCCACGCGGCCTGCCTGGTGCTGATGGAGGCGTGGGATCCGCTGCGCGCGCTCCTGCTCATCGAGCGCGAGCGCTGCACCGTGCTGAACGCCGTCGACACGATGCTCAAGCCGCTGCTCGAGCACCCCGACCTCGAGCGCTACGACCGCTCGTCGCTGCGCACCGGCGCCTTCGCCGCCGTCGGCGGCGGCGGCCCGGCCATGTTCGAGGCGGTGGTGAAGCGACTCGGCGTGCCGCTCGCCTTTCACCCCTACGGCATGACCGAAGTCAACGCGCAGGCCCTCGTCCACGACCTCGACGAGCCGTTCGAGCAGCGCGGGCAGCCGGGCGTGGTCCCGCCGCCGGGGCTCGAGGCGCGTGTCGCCCACCCGGACACCGGCCGGCCCTGCCGCGCCGACGAGGAGGGTGAGCTGCAGTTTCGCGGGCCGAGCGTGACGCGCGGGTACTTCGACAAGCCGGAGGAGACGCGAGCGGCGTTCACCGACGACGGGTGGTTCCGCACCGGCGACCTCGCCGTCCAGGATCGCCAGGGCCGGACGATCTTCAGGGGCCGCCTCAAGGAAACCCTGCGCATCAACCACTTCATGGTGGCGCCGGGCGAGATCGAGGCGTTCCTGATGTCCCATCCCGACGTCGACCAGGCGTTCGTCGTCGGGGTGCCCGACGCCGACACCAACGAGGCGCCGGTTGCCTACGTGATCGCCAAGCCCCACGCACGCCTCGGCGAGGACGAGCTGCGCTCGTTCTGCCGCGGCAAGATCGCCTCCTACAAGATTCCGAGGATCATCCGCTTCGTCGCCGACGTCCCCCGCACGCCGAGCCCGCACGGCGACAAGGTCCAGCGGCTCAAGCTGCGCGAGCAGGCGCTGAAGGAGCTCGGC
>VBPC01000338.1:0-1589 GCA_005887895.1 Candidatus Rokuibacteriota bacterium | reverse complement strand
CCGCGAGGCGATCCGCCGCGTGCGCGCGGCGACCGACCGCCCGTTCGGCGTGAATCAGTTCATGCCCGACTCGCTGCGGCCGCCCGCCGATCCCGCCTCGATCCCCGAGCCCACGGTGCGCGACGTGCAGCGCACGCTCAATGGCTTCCGCACCCGCCTCGGCCTGCCGCCGACGACGGCGAGGCCGCCGGCGGTGCCCGACATCATCGACGCCGCGTTCGACGTGATCGTCGAGGAGCGCGTGCCGGTCTGGTCGATCGGCCTCGGCAATCCCAGCCCGGAGCAGGTGCGCCGCTGCCACGCGCGCGGGATCAAGGTGATGGTGATGGTGACCACCGTCGAGGACGCGCGCACCGTGGAGCGCGCCGGTGTGGACGTCGTCGTGGCCCAGGGGGGCGAGGCCGGCGGCCACCGCTCGACGTGGACGAAGGCGCCGACGGCGGAGGCGTCATGCGTCGGCACGCTCGCCCTCGTGCCCGTGGTCGTGGAGGCGGTCCACGTGCCCGTCGTCGCCGCCGGCGGCATCGCTGACGGCCGCGGGCTGGTGGCGGCGCTGGCGCTGGGCGCCGCCGGGGCCCTGCTCGGCACGCGCTTCGTCGCCACCCGCGAAGCGACCGCGCCCGAGTTCCAGAAGAAGGCGCTGCTCGAGAGCGAAGCCGAGGCCACCGTCGTGACCGACGCGATCACCGGGCTGTGGGCGCGCTACCTGCGCAACACCTTCACGTCGGAGTACGCGGCCTCGGGCGCGCCGGTCTTCCCCGCCCTGTTGCAGACACGCGCCGCCCAGGACATCTTCGCCCACGCCGCGAAGGAGAAGGATCCTGCCTGGTTCCCGATGGCGACCGGCCAGAGCGTGGGACTGATCCGCGACCTGCCGGGGGCCGCCGAGGTGGTGGGCACGCTCGTGCGCGAGGCCGCTGACGTCCTCGAGGCGCTGGGCCGCCTGCGGCGCTAACGCGGAAGCGCCCTGACCTCCACCTTCACTGCGGTCGCGGCCGCGACCGTGCCATAGAGGGGTCAGCGCTTGCGATAGGTCTCGACGAGCTCGTCGGCCTGCGCCTGGCTGACGCCGATGAGCTCGAAGCGCATCGTGATGCGCGAGAAGCGGGGCTCGGGCGGCACGCGCACCCCCTCGATGGTCGCGGTCATCCGCTGCAGCGGCACGCCGGTTTCCTGCGCATGCATCTCGATCAGCGTGACGCCGCACGACGAGACGCCGGCCAGGAACGCCTCGCTGTTGGTGAAGGCGTCGGGTTGCGGGCGCGAGGACGAGTCGAGGATCAGCGCGGCGTCGCGCGTCGCGTTGCGCGCGCGGCCGAGGGTGCCGCTGCTCGACGACCGGACGGTCTCGACCTTCTCGTCGGCCATGGCGGGGATGATACGCCGGGGCCGGCGTTCCGGCAAACCGTGGCGGCCGGGGGTAGAATGGCGCGGCAGAGGGCAGACTCGTGAAGCTCGACGTCGCGATGCTCACCCACGACCTGCAGGCGATCCCCGACTACGCGCGCAAGGTCGAGGCGCTCGGCTACGACTGCCTGTGGTCGGCGGAGACGCAGCACGATCCGTTCCTGCCGCTGGCGGTGGCGGCG
>VBPC01000216.1 GCA_005887895.1 Candidatus Rokuibacteriota bacterium | reverse complement strand
TCTCGCCCGCGCGCACCAGCTGTCGCAAGCCGGCGGCGACCTGGTAGTAGTCGAGCCGCTCGGTGGGGATCACGCGCCGGCGACGATAGCCCGCGAGGTAGCGGGCGGCCAGCAGCGGCTGTCCGACCCGGGCCAGCCACCGGAGCGGCCGCGACGTCGACACCAACCCGACCGGCACGAAGCGCAGGATGCCCAGCGTGGAGGCGACGTCGAACACCGGATCGGCCACCAGCGCGTTGGGCCAGTCGAGAACCCCGGTGGCGGCGCCGTGCTCGACCAGGACGTTCTGCGGGTGAAAGTCGCCGTGGCAGACGGCGAGCGTGTCGTCGGGAGGCCGGCGCTCGCGCAGCCAGCCGAGCAGCGGGGCCAGCCCGGCCAGCGCCGCCCGATCGATCCGCCGCGCCAGCGAATCGAGATAGCCGTCGAACGTCGCCTCGTCGCCGAGCGCGCGCCGCAGCGGGGCCGCGTCGAGCGCGTGCAGGCGCAGCTGGAGGTCCACGAGCACGCGGTCGAGGCCCAGCCAGCCGGCCGCGAGCAGCGGCACGCCCGGCACCCGCTCCATGAGCAGAAACGGCGCGCCGAGCGGCCCCGGGTCGGCCGAGGCGAGCAGGACGCGGGGGGCCGGATAGCCCTGATCGGCGACGCTGTTCTGGATGGTCTGTTCGCGCAGCACCATCGCGGGGGCGTGATGCGGGCGCAGGACGCGCAGCACGAGCGGCCGCGCGAACGCCGGCGGCCCGCCGCGCAGCCGCAGCGCGACGATCTCGGTATCGAAGCCGCCGCTGAGCGGCGCCGGCGGCTCGGCGAGCTCGAGGGCGGGAGCGTCGAGCGCGCCTCGCAGGTGCGCGACGAGGGCCGCCGCGAGCGCCGCCGGTCGCAGCTCGCTCACCGGCCGGGGATCAGCGCCGGGCCCCTTCCGCGACGCACCGCGCGGGATCGAACACGTAGGCGTGCGTCGCGTGGTGCCAGTAGCCGTAGCCGAGCGGCGCGGCCGCCACGACGGCCAGGGCGACCACCGCGAAGAGGACGCGTCGCATCGGGGCCGGCACTCACCGCGCTTTCAGCTCGATCTCGATGAAGACGAACTCGAAGCCGTTCGGATTGCGCACGTCGTGCTCGACCCCGGCCGGCCGGAAGTACGGCGCGCCGGCGACCAGCGCGGCGGTCGTGTCGCCCGACGGTCCCGTGATCGCCAGCGGGCCGGTCGTCATCGGCACGACGGTGTAGTCGTACTCGTGGCGATGCCAGCCGGTGGCCGCGCCTGGCGCGAAGCGCCACTCGGTCACCCGCACGCGGTCGTTGTCGATCTGGACGGTGGGAACGGCGCGCAGGTCGTCCGGCATGGTGGCATGATACGCGCGTCGAGGGACGCCACGGCTCCGCCGCGGCCTCCCGAGGGTTGGGGGTCGGGATGGCAGACGAAGAGAACGTTCCCAGCGAGCTCCGCGGCGACGCCGGCGACGTCGTGGCCGGCACGGTCGTCATCCGGCAGGGCGGCGCCCGGGCGGTGCGGGCGCGCGAGGTCTCGATCCGGCAGGGCGGCGCCGGGCGCGTCGAGGCCGATGAAGTCGTGGTGACCCAGGGCGGGATCGGGCTGGCCAGGAGCACGGCGACACGCATCACGGCCGGTGGCGCCTTCGCCGTCATCACCACCGAGGCGCACCTGGAGGCGGCCACCGCCACCGTCGTGCTCGCGCAGCAGCAGGCGCGCCTCGAGCAGGCGGCCGCCGGCGTGGTGGCGGCGCCGACGGCCCACGTCAGCGACAGCGTGATCGGCGTGCTGCTCGCGCGTCACGTCGACGCCAGGAACGTCCGGGTGCTCTTCGGGCTGCGCGAGGCGCTCGCGCTCGGCGCCGCCGCCGGCGCCGCCCTCGCCGTGCTCCTCCGCTGGCGCGCCCGCTGATTCAGCCGTCGAGGATCGCGGTCAGCTCGCCGTGGATGGCGGACCGGGCGCGGCGCGTGTGGACGGCGCCGTAGCGCTCGAGCAGGCCCTGGCACAGCAGCGGTAGCGCGATCGTGACGTCGGCGAACAGCATGACGTTGTCGCCGTCGGCCGCCTCCTTGCCCCAGGAGATGCACTCGCTGGCCACCGAGGCGCCGCCGAGCCCGCCGAACACCGCGTTGTCGGTCGTGATCTGGATGGCGGCCAGGTGCGGACACGCCTGCACGTCGCCCCGGCTCGCCTTGACGCTGGTCGCGGTGATCTGCAGGAAGTCCTTCGGGACGCCGCCGCCGAGGAAGATCGCGCCGGTGCCCGGCCCGGGCGGCATGTAGCGCGCCATGATCCGCAGGGCCAGCTCGTAGTCGGCAAAGAAGTCCACGACCGGGCCCTTGGCTGCGGCGGTGCGATAACCCTCGGCCAGCGGCCCATCCGGCGCCGCCGGCACGAACAGCGGCACGCGGTGGCGGAAGCAGGTCGCGGCGATCGTGCCGCCGAGCCCGCGCGCGTCCAGCCACCGTCCGAACTCGTGCATGAAGCGGGCGCCGGTGAGCGTCGGCGTCGACCAGCGTCGCGCGAGGTCCTCGAAGAAGCCGCGGGTGAAGTCCTCCATCGCGTCGTAGTCCTCGGCGCTGACGACGTGATCGTAGAAGCGATAGAACCCGCGCGACCACAGGCCGGCGTCATCGGCGTGCTCGGGGTCCACCTGGTAGAAGCGGGCGCCGCGGGGCTCCAGCAGGTCCTCGGTGACGTTGGCCGACGTGGAGGCGATGACGTCGACGTACCCGCGCTCGACGAGCCAGGCGACCAGCGGGGCCAGCCCCGCGCTCGCCAGGGAGCCGGCCAGACCGAGACAGATGAGCCCGTCGCCGTCGATCATGCGCTGCCATGCCTCGAACGCCTCGCCCAGCTTGCGGCCCTGGAACGCCGAGTGTCGCATCCGGCCGAGCAGCCGGCTCACCGTGTGGCCGCGCCCGCCGTCCTCGTGGTCCGCGACGAGCCGCACCGGTGCCCGCCGCGCCCCCGCCTCCTCCACGCGTTTGTCACTCACGGATTCGCCCTCCCCGCTAGACTCTAGCCCGATGAGCTCGACCGTCGCCCGCCTCTTCGACGCCATGGCCGACACCTACGACGACCTGGAGCCGTGGTACGAGCACCTGTACGACGTGCTGCACGCCATCCTGCGCGAGACGATCGGACAGGCGCCGGCAGGCGGCGGCAGCGCGCTCGACGCCGGCTGCGGCACCGGCTTTCAGGCGGCGCTGCTCGCCGAGCTCGGCTGGCGGCCGTATGGCGTGGACGTCTCGCCGGGGCTGCTGGCCGTCGCCCGCCGCCGGCTGCCCGGCGCCGTGCTGGCGCTCGGCAGCGTCGAGGCGCTGCCGTACGCGGACGCGCACTTCGACGCCATCGTGTGCTGCGGCAGCACGCTCTCGTTCGTGGACGACCCGGCCCGGGCGCTCGTCGAGCTCGGTCGCGTGCTGCGGCCGGGCGGCCGCCTGCTGCTCGACTGCGAGCATCGCCCGAGCCTCGACCTGGCCTGGACCCTCGGCAGCGCCCTCGCCGGCGACGCGCTCGGCTACGGCGTCACGCCCCGCGAGGCCTGGCGCGCGCTCAACGCGCGCGACGGGCTCCGCCTGTCCTATCCCGGCTACGGCCCCCTGTGGCTCTTCTCCAGTCGCCAGCTCACCCGGCTGCTCGGCGCGGCCGGCTTCCGCACCGTCCGCGGCTGGGGCGTGCACGCTGTCACCAGCCTGATCCCCTCCACCCTGCTGCATCGTCCGCGGGTGCCGCGGGCGGTGGCGGCGGCCTATCGCGCCCTGTGTCGTCTCGACGCGGCGGTGGCATCGACGGCGCCGGCCCGGGCGCTGGCCAACAGCCTCGTGATCCTGGCCGAGCGCGCTCACCCGAGCGCGTAGACCTCGACCTCGGCCTCCCGGCCCTTCACCTTCACCGCCGGCAGCCGGCGCAGCGCGAGGCCGTCGCCCAGCCGGTCGCGCGTGGTACTGCTCACGAGCACGTCGGCCGCCAGCTCTTTCGTCAGTCCCTGGATGCGGGAGGCCAGGTTCACCGGGTCGCCGACCAGGGCGTAGGCCAGCCGCTCGCTGCTGCCGATGTTGCCGGCCACGACGGTGCCGGTGTGCACGCCGATGCCGTGGCGCAGCGGCGGCTTGCCGGATCGCGCGCGGGCGGCGTTCCAGGCGGCCAGGCGCGCGCGCATCTCGAGGGCGGCGCGCACCGCGGCCTCGGCGTGGCCGCTCTGCGCCACCGGCGCGCCGAACACCGCCTCGATCTCGTCGCCGATGTACTGCAGCACGAGCCCGCCGTGGCCGCGGATGGCGGCCTCCATCTCGGTGAAGTAGGCGTTGAGATCGCGCACGACCTCCCGCGGATCGTTGGCCTCGACCCAGGTCGTGAAGTCGCGCAGGTCGGCGAACAGGATCGTCGCCTCGCGCACCTGGCCCTCCAGCGCCACCCGGCCGGCCAGGATCTCGTCGCGGATCTCCTGGCTCACGTACTTGCCGAACGTCTCGCGCAGGAACTCGCGCTCGTGCAGGCCGCGAACCATCCGGTTGAAGCCCTCGGTCAATCGGCCGATCTCGTCGGTCGAGACGACCGGACAGCGGACGTCGAAGCGCCCGCGCTCGACCTCCATCATCGCGCGCTCGAGGCTGCCCAGCGGTCCCGCCACGCTGCCGGAGACGAACCACGCGAGCCGGATCGAGGCGAGGATGCCGACGGCGCCGAGGAAGGCGATGCCCATGACGAGATTGCGCATGATGGCATCGGCGCGTGCGGGTCCGGCCGCCAGCGCGCCCACCGCGTGGTTGTAGGCCATGATGCCGAGCATGGCGATGGGAATGACGCTGATCAGCAGGAAGATCACGAGCAGCCGGGCCCGCACGCTCAGGCGCGGGGCGCCGGCGACCTCGGTGACGCCGCCCTCGGGAAAGAGCGTGGGTAGCGCCGCGCGCCAGTGGTGCTCGACCACGAAGAAGACCGTGGCGACGGCGAGCGATCCCGCCATCAGCGTGCCGAACATCGACCGGACCGTACCGCGGAGACGCCCGCGAACGCGAACGGCACCTGCAGCGCGCGGCGACGCCCGAGCTCGCTCGCGGGGCCCGAGCCGGCGCTCTCCCGCAGCGGCGCTGACCAGCGAACGTTGATCCAGTACCCCGCGGCGACGAGCGCGGTGAACGCGACCACGAAATAGACGAGCTCGCCCGGGGTCGGCATCCGTGCGTGCTCCAGCGCGGTGTAGTCGACCCAGTGGAAATAGACGAAGACCAGGATGGCGCCGCCGAGGTTGATCGGCGTGATGAGCACCATCATCTGCCGCCGCATCCCGCGCCAGTCGTACTGCGCCTGCGCCATCGGCCGCCCTCCCGTGCTCCCGGACGTTGCCAGGATTCTACGCGCCGGGTTTAGAATACGGGGATTCGCGGACAGGAGGACGGCGTCGAGCGATGGTAGTACGCACGAAAGATCTCCGGGTCGAGAACATCCGGCCGTTGCTGCCGCCGGCGATCCTGCTCGAGGAGCTGCCGGTCGGCGAGGCCGCCGCCCAGACGATCAGCCGCGGCCGCGAGGAAGTCTCGCGCATCCTGTGGGGCGAGGACGACCGCCTGATCGTCGTCGCGGGGCCGTGCTCGATCCACGATCCGGTCGCCGCGATGGACTACGCGCGACGGCTGCGCAAGCTGGCCGACGAGCTCGCCGCCGACCTGCGCCTGGTGATGCGCGTGTACTTCGAGAAGCCGCGCACGACGGTCGGCTGGAAGGGCCTGATCAACGATCCGAATCTCGACGGCTCGTTCTCGATCAACGACGGGCTGCGCCTGGGCCGCCGGCTGCTGCTCGACCTCGCCGAGCTCGGCCTGCCGGCCGGCTGCGAGTTCCTCGACCCCATCACGCCGCAGTTCATCGCCGACCTCGTCACCTGGGGCGCGATCGGCGCCCGCACCACCGAGAGCCAGGTGCACCGCGAGCTCGCCTCGGCGCTGTCCATGCCGGTCGGCTTCAAGAACGGCACCGACGGCGGCGTGCAGATCGCGATCGACGCCGTCCGCGCCGCCGCCCACCCGCACCGCTTCCTCGGCGTCACCGAGCAGGGGCTGGCCGGCATTGTCGCCACGCGTGGCAACCCGGACTGCCACGTGATCCTCCGCGGCGGCGCGACCGGCACCAACTACGACGCGATCAGCGTGCAGAAGACGCTCGCCGCGCTGCGGGACGCCGGCATGCCGGCCCGGCTGATGATCGACGCCAGCCACGGCAACAGCGAGAAGGACTACAAGCGCCAGCCCGTCGTCGTCCGCGAGGTGGCCGGGCAGCTCGCGCAGGGCGAGGCCGGGATCAGCGGCATGATGATGGAGAGCTTCCTCGTCGACGGCCGCCAGGACCTGCGCGATCCGACCCAGCTCGTCTACGGGCAGAGCATCACCGATGCCTGCATGGGCTGGGAGACGACGGTGCCGGTCCTCCAGGAGCTCGCCGCCGGCGTCCGCGCGCGGCGCAAAGCTCGCGTCTAGCACTCTAGAGGAGCGCCACGGCTTCGCCGGGGCGCTCCGAATGATTGGGGGTTTGGGGGCCATCTCGGGGCCCCCAACTCACTTGACGCTCTCCAGCACCAGCCGGATGAAGCCGTCGAGCGCAGGCTTGTCGATCCAGCGGACGACGGCGATGAGGTCGTGCTCGGGGTCGATCCAGATCACGCTGGTGCCGGCGCCGCGGGCGGCGTAGCTGCTCTCCGGCGCGCTCGGGAACTGCCCGCGGCCGGTGTTGAGCCACCACAGAAGCCCGTACTGTGGATTGACGGTGCCGGGCCGTCGCATCTCGGCCAGCCCGCGCTGATCCAGGAGCTGGCGGCGCCCCCACGCGCCCCGCCGATGCACGAGCAGCGCGAAGCGCGCGTGATCGCGCGTCGACATCCAGAGCCCCCCGCCCCAGTGCGAGCCGCCCGGCACCGAGGGCAGCCGGCGGCCGTCGAGCTCGATCCACGAGTTGCGGTACGGATGCCACTGCCACTCCGCCGAGGCGCCGATCGGATCCATCACCGCCTCCCGCAGCACGTCGGGCAGCGCGCGCCGGAACCGTTGCAGCAGCGAGAGGCTCAGGCGGTTGACGCGGACGTCGTTGTACTCCCACAGCGTGCCGGGCGGCTTCAGGGGGCGTGGCTGGCCCTTCTGGGAGCCGCCGAGGTCGCTCTGGCGGAGGTCGCGGTTGTGGTCGATGGAGTCCGGCTTGTCCCACACCGTGCCCTGCCACTCGCTGGTCTGCTCCAGCAGATGCCGCCACGTGATGCGTCGATTCTGGTCGGATGCGAAATCGTCGTCGATCGCCGTCGCCGCCACCGGCTCGTCGAGGTCCCGGATCAGGCCGCGCGTCACGGCGATGCCGGCCAGCACGGCGAGGTAGCTCTTGGCGATGCTGAACGACATGTCGGCGCGCTGCGTGTCGCCCCACTCGGCGACGAGATAGCCCGCGCGCAGGATGACCCCGTCGAGGTCCTTGCGCGGGCGCACCGGCCCCAGCACCTGCGACTCGGCCGGCTCGTCGGCCACGCCGATGAACCGCCCCGACTCGGTGATGAAGTCGCGGGGCCAGGTGCTCTCATGGCCGCGGTGCCATTGCATCGCCGCCCGGAGCCCGTCCTCGCGGAGGCCGAGCTCGGCCGGCGGCTTCGCTGCCCACTCCCGCGCGGTCGGCACGTAGCTCACGAGCGATAGTATAGTCGTGGCCATGAACCTCGACACCGAGCGCACTCGCGAGTTCGTCCAGCGCGCCTGGGACGGCGACATCGTCCCGGCGCTCACCGAGTACATCCGCATCCCCGCCAAGTCCCCGCTGTACGACACCCGGTGGGCCGAGCACGGCCACATCGAGCGCGCCGTCACGCTGATCACCGACTGGGCGCGGCGGCGGAAGATCGAGGGCCTGGCCATCGAGGTCGTGCGCCTCGAGGGACGGACGCCCGTGATCCTCATGGAAGCGCCCGGCGCCGGCGGTGAGACGGTGCTGCTCTACGGGCACTGCGACAAGCAGCCGGAGATGGTGGGCTGGGCGGCGGACGGCGGACCGTGGACGCCGGTGCGCCGGGGCAACCGGCTGTTCGGCCGCGGCGCCGGCGACGACGGCTACGCCGCCTTCTCGGCGCTCACCGCGATCGAGGCGCTGCAGGCGCAGGGCGTCCCTCACGCGCGCTGCGTCGTGCTCATCGAGGCGTCCGAGGAGAGCGGCAGCCCCGACCTGCCCGCCTACGTCGAGAAGCTCGCCGAGCGCATCCGCCCCGGCCTCGTCGTCTGCCTGGACTCCGGCTGCGGGGACTACGACCACCTGTGGGCGACGACGTCGCTGCGCGGCGTGGTGAGCGGCACGCTGACCGTCGAGGTGCTGAGCGAGGGGGTCCACTCCGGCGGCGCCGGCGGCATCGTGCCGTCGAGCTTCCGCATCCTGCGTCAGGCGCTCGACCGGATCGAGGACGCGCGCACCGGCGAGATCCTCGTCCGCGAGTGCCACGTCGACATCCCGCCGCATCGGCTGGAGGAGGTGCGCGCGGTCGCCGCCGTGCTGGGCGAGGATGTCTGGCGGAAGTTTCCGTTCGTCCCCGGCATGCAGCCGGCGACGAAGAACAACGTCGAGGCGCTGCTGAACAACACGTGGCGCCCCGTCCTCGCCGTCACCGGGGTCGGCGACATCCCGGCGCTGGCCGACGCCGGCAACGTGCTGCGGCCCAAGACCTCGCTGAAGCTCTCGCTGCGGCTGCCGCCCACCTGCGACGCGGCGCTGGCAGTGAAGCGCGTGAAGGAGACGCTGGAGGCCGAGCCGCCCTACGGGGCGCGCATCACGTTCACCACGGGAGAACGGCCGGGCAGCGGCTGGAACGCGCCCGCGATGGCCGACTGGCTTCGCGCGTCCGTCGAGCGCGCCTCGAACGCCCACTTCGGCAAGCCGCCGATGTTCGACGGCCTCGGCGGCTCGATCCCGTTCATGGACATGCTGGGCAAGCGCTTCCCGCGGGCGCAGTTCCTGGTGACCGGCGTGATGGGCCCCGGCTCCAACGCCCACGGCCCCAACGAGTTCATCGATCTGCCGACCGGCGTGAAGGTCACCGCCTGCGTGGCCAACGTGCTGGCCGATCACGCCGCGGTGTCGGCGCGATGAGAGGCATCGTCGCCTACGGCGCCTACCTGCCGTACTGGCGGCTGGAGCGCAAGGCGATCGCCGAGGCTCTCGGCGTCCCGGCCGGGTCCGGCACGCGAGCCGTGGCGTCGTATGACGAGGACACCACCTCGCTCGGCGTGGAGGCCGGGCGGGCGGCGCTCCGCGGGGTGTCGATCGTGCCGCACGCGCTGTTCTTCGCCACGTCGGCGCCCGCGTACCTGGACAAGACCAACGCGACCGCGATCCACGCCGCGCTCGATCTGCCGGTCTCAGCGTTCGCCGTGGACGTCGCCGGCTCCGTGCGCTCGGCGGTGGGCGCGATGCGCGCCGCCCGCGACGCGCGCGGGCCCGTGCTGGCGGTGCTCAGCGACGTCCGCACCGGCCTGCCGGGCGGCGGCGACGAGCGCGACGGCGGCGATGGCGCCGCCGCGTTCGTGTTCGCCGACGACGCGCCCGAGGCGCGCGTGCTGGCCGAGCCGCTCGGGGCCGCCTCGGCGACCGCGGAGTTCCTCGACCGCTGGCGCCTGCCCGGGGAGGCGGCCTCGCACGTCTGGGAGGAGCGCTTCGGCGAGCACGCCTACGTCCCGCTCGGCGAGGCCGCGCTGACCGAGGCCCTCAAGCAGGCCGGGGTGACGGCGCCCGCGCTGGCCAGGCTGATCGTCGCCGGCCCGCACGGCCGTGCCGTCAAGCGCGTGGCGGCGGCGGCCGGCGTGAAGAAGGAGGCGATCGCCGACGATCTCGTCGCCAGCATCGGCAACGCCGGCGCCGCGCAGGCGGGGCTGATGTTCGCCGACGCGCTCGACCGCGCGCAGCCCGACGATCTCGTCGCCGTCGTCTCGCTCGCCGACGGTGCCGATGCCAGCCTCTGGCGCGTGAGCGCGGCGACGAAGCGTCCCGCCGGCGTGGCCGCGCGGCTCGCGGGTGGCGGCCGCGTGAGCTATCCGACCTTCCTGTCCTGGCGGGGCTTCCTGCAGCGGGAGCCGCCCCGCCGGCCCGATCCGCAGGCGCCGGAGGCGCCGCCCTCGCTGCGCGCCGAGGCGTGGAAGTTCGCGTTCACCGGCAGCCGCTGCCAGGCCTGCGGCACCCGCCACCTGCCGCCCCAGCGCGTGTGCGTGAAGTGCCACGCGGTGGATCGCATGGCGCCCGAGCGGCTGGCCGACGTGCCGGCGACGATCGCGACGTTCACCGTCGATCGCCTCGCCTACTCGCCCTCGCCGCCGATGGTCGTCGCCGTGCTGGACTTCGAGGGCGGCGGCCGGTTCCAGTCCGAGATGACCGACGTCGATCCCAAGGCCGTGAAGATCGGCGACCGCGTCGCCATGACCTTCCGCCGCATCATCACCGCCGGCGGCGTGCACAACTACTTCTGGAAGGCGCGGCCGCTCGGAGGGTCTGCCCGTTAGTCGGGCCTCGCTCGCCCGCGGCGCGCAGTCCGAGGCCACACAATTCTGCGGTGCGGGCGGCCACCCCTTTCCGCTCTCCGCCGACCCGAAAGGCACTCTGAGCGCGATCGCGCAGCGCTTGTTAAGATGAGGACCATCCACAGGGAGGAGACTCATGGCGAGCAACGGCATTCGTGACCGCGTGGCGATCGTCGGCATGGGGTGCACGCCGTTCGGCGAGCACTGGGACAAGGGCGCCAGCGATCTGCTGGTGGACGCCACCGGCGAGGCGCTGACCTCGGCGGGCATCGAGCTGAAGGACGTCGACGCGTTCTGGCTCGGGACGCTGTTCTCGGGGCAGAGCGGCCTCACGCTGTCGCGCCCGCTCAAGATCGACTACAAGCCGGTCAGCCGGCTGGAGAACTACTGCGCGACCGGCTCCGAGGCGTTCCGCAACGCCTGCTACGCCGTCGCCTCCGGCGCCTACGACGTCGCCATGGCCATCGGCGTCGAGAAGCTGAAAGACTCGGGCTACTCGGGCCTGCCGGGCAGCGGCGGCGTCGGCGACGGCACCCGCGCGGCGCTCACGGCGCCGGCCACCTTCAGCCTGCTGGCGCCGGCCTATGCCAAGAAGTTCGGCGTGGACGAGCGCCAGTTCAAGGACGTGATCACGCGCATCGCGTGGAAGAACCACAAGAACGGCGCGCTCAACCCGCGCGCGCAGTTCCGCAAGGAAGTGTCGAAGGAGACGATCGCCTGCTCGCCCATCGTGGCGGGCGCCCTCGGCATCTTCGACTGCTCCGGCGTGAGCGACGGCTCCGCCGCGGCCATCATCGTGCGGGCCGAGGACGCGCATCGCTACACCAAGCACCCGCTGTACGTGAAGGCGCTGTCGTTCGTGGCCGGGCCGGCGGCGGGGCCGATCGATCCGGGCTACGACTACACCACCTTCCCCGAGGTCGTGGCCTCCGCCGCCGACGCCTACGCCCAGGCCGGCATCAAGGACCCGCGCCAGGAACTGGCCATGGCCGAGGTGCACGACTGCTTCACGCCGACCGAGCTGGTGCTGATGGAGGATCTCGGGTTCTCCAGTCGCGGCACCGCGTGGAAGGACGTGCTGGCCGGCACCTACGATCTCGACGGCGAGCTCGCGGTCAATCCCGACGGCGGGCTGAAGTCGTTCGGCCACCCGATCGGCGCCTCCGGGCTGCGCATGCTCTTCGAGTGCTGGCTGCAGCTGCGCGGCGAGGCCGGCCAGCGCCAGATCGCCAGCGTCGGCCGCGGCCGGAAGCTGGCCCTCACCCACAACCTCGGCGGCGCGCCGGGCGAGTGCGTCTCGTTCGTCGGCGTCGTCGGATCGGAGCCCAGTGCCTGACATGGCGACCAAGATCCTCTTCTCGCCGAAGTTCCCCAAGCCCGTGTTCGACATCGCCGTCGAGATGACGCCGCCCGGCTTCGAGCTGGTGCCGGTCGACTCCACCGGCTCCGGGTTCCTGGAGGCCGCCCGGGACGCCGAGTACTTCATGGGCTTCGGCCGCAACCCGCTCAGCCACGACTTCTACGCCGCCGCCAAGAAGATGAAGCTCGTGCAGCTCATCAGCGCCGGCTACAACACGCTCGACCTGGAGGCCGCCCGCAAGGCCGGGGTGCCGATCGCCAACAACGGCGGCGCCAACTCGGTCGCGGTCGCCGAGCACGCCGTCATGCTGATCCTGGCCACGCTGAAGAAGCTGGCCTGGCAGCACAAGAACTGCGTGGAGGGCAGGTGGCGGGTCGGCGACTTCGCCGAGACGCGCCTCTACGAGCTCGAGGGCAAGACGGTGGGCATCGTCGGCCTCGGCAACATCGGCAAGAAGGTCGCGCGCCGGCTGCACGGCTTCGACGTCAAGATCGTCTACTACGACATCGTGAGGCTGCCCGAGCACGAGGAGGACGCGCTGGGCGTCCGCTTTGATGAAGCCGACCGCGGTGCTGGTGAACACGTGCCGGGGGCCGGTCGTGGACGAGATCGCCCTGCACAAGGCGCTCATCACCAAGCGCATCGCCGGCGCCGGCCTCGACGTGATGGTGGACGAGCCGCCCTCGAAGGACAATCCCCTGCTCAACGTCGAGACCATCACGATCACGCCGCACACGGCCGGCCCGACGTGGGAGAACTGGGCCAAGGCGTTCCGCAACGCCTTCGACAACATCCTGCGCGTCCACGCCGGCCGCAAGCCGATGTGGGTGATCCCGGAGCTGCGGAGCTTGGTGTGACGCCGGCCGAGCGCTCGTCGATCGACGACATCGTCGACCTCTACAAGCGCGACGTCGACCGCACCCTCATCCGCGAGCGGCTCAGCCGTTCGATCGAAGAGCGGCTGGAGGATCTCATGAACTTCGAGGCCTTCGCCGACGAGCTGCGGGAGGCAGGCCGGCGCGCCCGGCTTCATGACTGATTTCAAGGCAGTCCTGCGCACGCTGGCCGAGGGCGGGGTCGAGTTCATCGTCGTCGGCGGCGTGGCGGCCACGATCCACGGATCGAGTCGACTCACGCGCGACGTCGATGTCGTCTATCGCCGGACGGCGAGCAACATCGCTCGCCTGGCGGCGACGCTGACGCCGTATCAACCGTACCTGCGCGGCGCCCCGCCCGGTCTTCCGTTCCGGTGGGACGCTGCCACGATCGAACGCGGCCTCAACTTCACCCTCACGACACAGCTCGGCAGCCTGGACCTCTTGGGCGAGATCACCGGCGGCGGAAGCTACGAGGCGCTGCGGCCCTTCACACAGGTCGTCCGCCCATTCGGCGTCGAATGCCGATGCCTCGACCTCGGCCACCTCATCGAGGTGAAGCGCGCGGCCGGCCGCCCCAAGGACTTCGAGGCCATCGCGGAGCTCGAAGCGATCCGCGAGGAGCGCGAAAAGAAGAGCTAAGCGCCGACCAGCGTCCGCGCCAGCTCGATCTCGCCCAGGTGCAGGAAGCCGTGGCCCACGCACACCTGCGCGAGCGCGCGCAGGGCCGGCATGTCACCGACCGGCTTGATGGTCACGGTGGCGTCGAGCGCGGCCGGGTCCGCCTTCGCCAGGTACTCGTCCGTGCTCGCCCAGACCTTGTTCACGTAGTCGCGGAACAGCGCCAGGTCCTTGATGCGCAGGGCCTGGGCCTCGGCGGTCGACATGCCGGTGCCCTGGGCGACCGGTGGCAGCCCGAGCTTGTCGGCATAGCCGCCCTCCTGCCACACGATCGGCCGCCGGGCTTGCAGGACGTAGCGCACGACGTTGTCCTCGGTCCGCGCATAGTGCCAGAGGCCCCAGGCGATCGTGTTGGCCTTGGGATGGCCGGCCGGGACCTGATGGAGCTGCTCGGGCGTCAGCCCGTCGAGGACCTTGTCGAGCCCGGCGTGCAGGCGGCGCAGCTCGAGCGTGATCAGTTCGACCGTCGTCATGGCGAATCCTCCTCGTGGCGCCTAGCCTACCTTGCGCCGGGCGACCGAAACTGCTTATCTAGGAACCTTCGTGGAGGTGATCGGGAGATGAAGGGTCAGCGCAGTGTCGTCCTCGCCGTCGTCCTCGTCCTGCTGGCGCTGGCGCCCGGCGCGCACGCCCAGCTCGCGGTGTCCGTCAACGACAACAAGGTCGTGCTCGTGAACGGCACCGTCAAGACCGTGCCCAACGGCCCGCCCGACACGATCACGGTGATCGATCTCGGCGCCCGGCCTCCGAAGGTCGTGGCCGAGGTCGCGGCCGGCGGCAGCGTCGTCGGGCCGCCGCTGTCGGTAGCGCTCACACCCGACGAGGGCCTGGCGCTGGTCACCGTGAACCAGAAGATCGATCCGGCAGATCCGAGCAAGCAGACCGCCGACAACCGGCTGCTGGTGATCGATCTCAAGACGTCACCCCCCGCCGTCATCGCGACGCTGGAAACCGGCCGGGCGCCGGCCGGCGTGTCGATCAACCGCCAGGGCACGCTGGCGCTGGTGGCGAATCGCGAAGAGGGCAGCGTGTCGGTGTTCACGATCCAGGGCCAGACCGTGACGCCCGCCGGCAAGGTCACGGTCGGCGATGCGAAGTCGGGCACCAGCCACGTCGCCATCGCGCCGAACGGCAAGCTGGCGCTGGTGACCCGCGACGGCGACGACCGCATCAGCGTGCTGTCGATCGACGGCACCCGGGTCGAATACACCAAGCGCGACGTCTACGCCGGTCTGCGGCCGTACCCGATCGACATCGCGGCCAGCGGCGCCTTCGCCGCCGTGGCCAACATCGGCAAGGCGAACGGCGACATCGACACGCTCAGCCTCATCGACCTGCGCGGCGCCCAGCCGCGCGTGGTCGACACCGTCTCGATCGGCGCCCAGTCGCCGGAAGGAGCCAAGGTCTCGCCGGATGGCAGCCTCGTCGCCGTGGTCGCCCAGGACGGCAGCAATCGCCCCAAGGAGAGCCCGTACTACCACGACAACGGCAAGCTCGTGCTGTTCCGCGTCACCGGCGTCTCGCTCGCCAGGATCGCCGAGGCGCCCATCGGGCACTGGTCGCAGGGCGTCGCGTTCTCGGCCGACGGCCGGACGATCGTGATCGGCAACATGGTGGAGAAGGATCTGTGGGTGTTCGAGTGGAACGGCAGCACGCTGCGCGACACCGGTCAGCGCATCAAGGTCGACGGCGGCTCGGCCGCGATTCGCACCGCCGACAGGTGAGCCCGCACGGTCGGCACGGGAGAGGAGACCGCTGGTGAGTCGTCTGGCCCTGCTGACGCTCGTGATGCTGGCGCTCGTCGCGCCGGGCGTCGTTGCCGCCCAGGGCACCGACGATCTCAAAGCGCTCCGCCAGGAGGTCGAGTCCCTCAAGGCCGGCATCGGCGCCGTTCAGCGCGATCTGCAGGACATCAAGATGCTGCTCCAGGGCCGGGGCGCCGGGGGCCCGCCGCCGTCGGTGGTGCCCGAGTCGCTCGAGCTGAGCGTCGGCGGCGCCTTCGCGAAGGGCGGCGACGGCGCCCGGCTCGTCCTGGTGGAATTCTCGGACTTCCAGTGTCCGTACTGCGGCCGTCACGTGAAGCAGACGATGCCGCAGATCGAGCGTGACTACGTCGCCACCGGCAAGCTGCGCTACGTCGTCCGCAACCTGCCGCTCGAACAGATCCACCCCGATGCGCTGCGGGCGGCCGAGGCGGCCGAGTGTGCCGGCGACCAGGGCAAGTACTGGGAGATGCACGAACGGCTCTTCGGTCACCAGCAGGCGCTGGCCGCGCCCGATCTCGTCCGCTACGCGCAGGAGGCGGGCGCCGAGCCGGCGGCGTTCCAGACATGCCTGGAAACGGCGCCCCACCAGGCCAAGATCCGCCAGGATCTTGCCGACGCGCAGGCCGCCGGCATCACGGGCACGCCGACGTTCTTCCTCGGTTTCGCCGACGGTGGTGACAAGGTGCGGGTCGCCCGCCGCATCTCCGGCGCCCAGCCTTACCCGGTGTTCAAGGGCGCGATCGACGCGCTGCTCGCCGAGGGCCCGGGGAAGTAGCGGCGCCGCCGGCTACAGGGCGGGGCGTTCTTCGGTGGGCCGCGTCGGAGGGTGGTCGCCCGCACCCGCCTCCCACGGCGTGATGACGTAACCACGCGGCTCCATGCAGAGCTTGTAGTCGTGCTGGCGGCTGACTGCCAGCTTGGCCGACGCCATCATGCTCCCGACGGACACCGGCCAGAAGAAGACGCCGGCAATGACCACCGCGGGGCGCCCGATCATCTCGGCGACGGAGACGTTGCGCTCGACGAGACGCTCGCAGGTCGTGAGGTCGGCCAGGACGTGGAGCGTCGTCATCCTGCGCGGGAGCGAGGCCTTCTTCACCTCGAGCGAGGCGTCGAGGACCTGCACGTACACCTGGTAGTTGCGGGCGATCATGCACGCGGCGAACTCGAGCTCGGCGGGAAACCACACCCCCTTGACCTTGCCGGTGATCCCCCGCTCACACTCGCGCTGATCGCGCTCGACGACGGTCGTCGACTGACGCGCGAGCGCCAGGTTCGGGATGTTGCGAATCTTCGTCGCGCACCCCACGAGGGCGACGGCCGGCAGCAGCACCATCACGCACAGCGCGGCGTTGGATCGCCTCGACATGGAAGGGGGTGCTGAGCATGTCAGGTGCCACACCCCGACCCCCTGCGCCGGCAGGCATTTGCGCGGCACCGACCGAGGCGCCGTGGACAGGGTCTGACCATCCTGGCGGGCAACGTGGCACCTCCAGCATGGGGGGCCATCGGGGCCCCCCATCTCCTAAGGCCGGAGGCTCGCGCAGTAGTGAGCGACGTTCTCGATCTCGTCGACGGTCAGCGGCTGAGCGGCCATCGTCATCGTGCCGTCGAGATCGGAGGCCGTCTGCGCCTTGAAGCCGCGAAGCAGCTTGAGCAGGTACTGCAGATCCTGACCGGCCAGCCGCGGGACCTGCTTCTGGCCCGCCAGCGTCGGCGTGTGGCAGGACGCGCAGTGGTGACGGGTGACGAGCTCGCGCCCGGCCGCGGCTTTCGCCGGGTCGATCGCCGAGCTGCGCGCTCGCGGGCGCTGGGCCGCGTAGAACGCCGCGAGGTCGGCCATGTCCTCGTCGCTCAGATTCGCGGCGAACGGCGACATCTGCGCGTCCTTGCGACGGCCGTCGCGGAACTTGATGAGCTGCCAGTGGGTGAAGAACGTCGGTTGGCCGGCCAGCGAGGGCGTGCCGGCGATCGTCGCGTTACCGTCCGCGCCGTGGCACTTGGCACAGGGCTCGGACTTGCGGCGGCCCGCCTCGGGGTCGGCGGCGAACACGCCGGCGCTGCTCGCCGCCAGGGTGGCGACGAGCACCGTCGTGGTCAGGAGCGGGCGGATCAGCGCGAGTAGGAGACGCGGTAGATCGCGCCGGCGTAGTCGTCGGAGACGAGCAGCGAGCCGTCCTTCATCATCTGGGTGTAGACCGGCCGGCCCCAGATCTCCTGGCCCTGCAGCCAGCCCTGGGCGAAGGGCTCGTACTTGGCGACCTTGCCGCTGCCGTCGAGGGTGACCATCATCACGCGATAGCCGACCTTCTCCGCGCGGTTCCAGGAGCCGCGCTGGGCCAGGAACGCGCGGTTCTTGTACTCGGGCGGGAACATCGAGCCCGTGTAGAACATCACGCCGTTGCCGGCCACGTGCGGTCCGGTCTTGAGCAGCGGTTTCACGTAGTCGTTGCACGAGCGGCCCTTGCCGAACTCCGGGTCGAGCGTGTCACCCTGGTGGCAGAAGGGGTACCCGAAATGCAGGCCCTTCTTGGGCGCCACGTCCAGGCGGTCGCTCGGTGAGTCGTCGCCCAGCCAGTCGCGGCCGTGGGTGGCGAAGTAGAGCTCCCTGGTCACCGGATGCCAGTCGAAGCCCACGCTGTTGCGCACGCCGTGGGCGAAGTACTCGAACCCGGTGCCGTCCGGATTCACCCGCGAGATGTTGGCGTGCGTGTCGGGCGGCATGCAGATGTTGCAGGGCGCTCCGATGTTGAAGTACAGCTTGCCGTCCGGACCGAAGGCCAGATACTTCCAGCCGTGCGGGAGGTCCTTGGGCAGCGTGTCGTAGACGGTCAGCAGCTCGGGCGGGCTGTCGAGCTTGTCCTCGATGCCCTCCATCTTGCTGATGCGCGAGATCTCGGCGATGTAGAGCGTGCCGTTCCGGAACGCGAGACCGTTGGGGAGGTTGAGGCCCTTGGCGATCGTCTTCACCTCCCGGCTGCCGCCCTTGTCGACGACGGCGTAGACGTTGCCGGCCACGCGGCTGCCCACGAACAGCGTGCCCTTGTCGCCCCACGTCATGGTGCGCGCGTTGCTGATGCCGGACGCCCACAGCTCGGCCTTGAACCCGGGCGGTAGCTTGATCTTGTTGACCGGGATCTCGGAGGCCGGCGTGGGGGCCGGGGGCTGGGGGATCGGCGCCAGGCTGGAGTCGGCCAGTGACGGCGGCTGACCCTGCTTCCAGGACGGCGGCGGCGTCGGCTGCTGCGCCTGGGCCGGGATGAGCCAGAGGGTGACGGCGCCGAGCAGCAACGCGGACACGGCGATCACAAGGCTGCGCTGCATGGTGAAACCTCCCGCGCGAAAGGTGGCTCGGTAGTACTCCGCGCCTGGATCGTTGTCAATGACGCGGCGTCCCCAAGACCCTTGACGACCCCCGGGTCGTGCTCTACGATTGGCGCGGCTTACAGGTGCGAGCAGCTCCACGACACGGGAGGTGACGGGTCATGGTGTGGGAAGCCCCGGACTTCGTGGAAGTCAAGATGGACGCCGAGATCAACTCGTATCAGGACGATTTCGGTGGGGAGCAGGACGACCGCTTCTAGCGACTGACTCGCCGAGAGTCGAGGCAGCCCTTCCGTCGTCGCGGAAGGGCTGTCGTGTTTGTGGGGGACGACATGGTGATCCGCGTCCTGGGCTCCGCGGCGGGCGGCGGCTTCCCGCAGTGGAACTGCGGCTGCCCGAACTGTCGCGGCGTGCGCGAGGGCCGTGTGCGGGCCTCCGCCCGCACACAGGAGTCCGTCGCCGTCAGCGCCGACGGCGTCCGCTGGCTGCTGCTCAACTGCTCGCCCGAGATCCGCGCGCAGATCGAGGGCTTTCCCGCGCTGCACCCCCGCGGACCGCGCGATTCGCCGATCGCCGCCATCCTGCTGACCAACGGCGATCTCGACCACTGCCTCGGCCTGCTCTCGCTGCGCGAGTCGCACCCGCTCGTCGTGTACGCGACGGCGCCGGTGCGACGCGGCTTCGTCGAGGGCAACGTTCTGTACCGCACGCTGGAGCGCTTTCCCGGCCAGGTCACGTGGCGGACGCTGAAGGTGGGCGGCGAGGAGGAGATCGCCGGCCTCGTGGTCGAGCCGCTCGCCGTGCCCGGCAAGCCGCCGGTGCACCTGGAGCCGGCGCCGGCGGATCCCGAGAACAACATCGGCGTGCGTGTCCGCGAGCGGGCCGGCGGCGGCGTGCTGGCGTATCTCTCCGCGGCCGGCGGCGTCACCGACGAGATGCGGCGCGCCGTCGAGGGCGCCGACGCGCTGTTCTTCGACGGCACGTTCTGGTCGGGCGACGAGCTGCCCGCCCTCGGCCTCGGCACCAAGCGCGCCGAGGACATGGCTCACCTGCCCGTCGGCGGACCCGCCGGCAGCCTGGCCCGCCTGGCCGACCTGCGCGCCCGCCGCCGCGTCTACATCCACGTCAACAACACGAACCCCATGCTCCGCGACGATTCTCCCGAGCGAGCGCAGGTGACCGCCGCCGGCTGGGAGGTCGCCTGGGACGGGATGGAGGTCAAGCTATGAGCGGGGTCGAGGCGCGCCCGCCGCTGTCGCGCGAGGAGTTCATCGAGTGGGTCCGCCGCGAGGGCGAGGCGCGCTATCACGACCACCACCGCTATCACCACCTCATGCACGACGGCAAGCTCACGCGCGTGCAGCTGCAGCAGTGGGTGCTGAACCGCTACTACTACCAGACGCGCGTGCCGATCAAGGACGCCATCATCCTCTCGAAGTCCGAGGATCCCGCGTTCCGTCGCATGTGGATCAAGCGCATCCGCGACCACGACGGCGAGGCCGCCGGCGAGGGCGGGCTCGAGCTCTGGCTGCGGCTGGCCGAGGGCGTCGGCCTCGACCGCGCCGAGGTCGCCTCCTGCCGCTCGGTCCTGCCCGGCGTGCGCTTCGCCTGCGACGGCTACGTCGAGCTGGTCCGCGAGCGCACGCTGCTCGAGGCGGTGGCCTCCTCGCTGACCGAGTTCTTCTCGCCCGACCTGATGACGCGGCGGGTGCTGGCGTGGGAGAAACATTACCCGTGGATCAGCAAGGACACGCTCGAGTACTTCCGCTCGCGGCCGCCGCTGGCGCGCCAGGACTCGATGCAGGCGATCGAGTACGTCATCGCCCACGCGGGGACGTACGAGCTGCAGACGCGCTGCGTCGCCGCCCTGATCCGCAAGACCGAGATTCTCTGGCACCTGCTCGACTCGCTGTACGCCGCCTACGTCGAGCCGGGCTGGGGCCCCGGCGGCGCCCGCGCGTGAGCGCCGTCTCACCCGACAACCGGCCGCGCCTCGCCCCCAAGGCCCGGCTGCGCTGGGACCGCAAGGCCGCGCGCTACATGCTGCTCTATCCGGAGCGGGGACTGGTGCTCAACGCCACCGCGGCCGACGTCGTGCAGCTGTGCACGGGCGAGCATACGGTTGGCGTGATCGTCGAGCGGCTCACGGCCAAGTACGCCGCGCAGCCGCGGGAGGCGATCGAGCAGGAGGTGCTCACGTTCCTCACGCGGATGGCCGAGCGCGGGCTCATCCGGAACGGCGATGACTGAGACGCCGCCTCCCGACATGGCGGTGTCGGAGGGGCCGCGGCCGTACACGCTCGTCGCCGAGCTGACGTATCGCTGTCCGCTGCGCTGCGTGTACTGCTCCAACCCGCTCGACTTTGCGCGCCACGGCGATGGGCTGGGGACGGCCGACTGGCTGCGCGTCTTCCGCGAGGCCGAGGCGCTGGGCGTCGTGCAGCTCAACCTCACCGGCGGCGAGCCGCTGCTGCGGGCGGATCTCGAGACGCTGGTGGAGGGCGCGCGGAGCCTCGATCTCTACACCAACCTCATCACGAGCGGAATCCCGCTGACCCGCGAGCGACTGGCCGAGCTCAAGCGGCGCGGGCTCGACAACGTGCAGGTCTCGATCCAGGACGTGACGGCGGCGGCGTCCGATCGCATCGCTGGCCTGCGATCGTTCGAGCGCAAGCTGGAGGTCGCGCGCTGGGTGAAGGACCTCGGCCTGCCGCTCACCGTCAACACCGTCCTGCATCGCGAGAACCTCGATCGCGTCGGCGAGGTGATCGCGCTGGCCGAGTCGCTGGCGGCCGATCGGCTCGAGCTCGCCAACACCCAGTACCTCGGCTGGGCCCTGCCGAACCGCGCGGCGCTGCTGCCGACGCGCGAGCAGCTCGAGGGCGCCCGCGCCACAGCGCGGGCGGCGCGCCGGCGGCTGCAGGGACGGATGGAGGTGCTGTTCGTCACGCCCGATTACTACGCCGACTTCCCCAAGGCGTGCATGGACGGCTGGGGCCGGCGCTTCATCGTCGTCGCCCCCGACGGCCTGATGCTGCCGTGCCACGCCGCCCACACCATCCCCGGGCTCGTCTTCGACAACGTCAAGGACCGCTCGCTGGAGGCGATCTGGCAGTCGTCGGCCGGCTTCGGGGCGTTCCGCGGCGAGGCCTGGATGCCGGAGCCCTGCCGGAGCTGCGACCGGCGCGCCCAGGACTTCGGCGGCTGCCGCTGCCAGGCGTTTCACCTCACCGGCAACGCCGCCGCCACCGATCCGGCGTGCTCCCTGGCGCCCGATCACGGGCTGATCGAGACGGCGCGCCAGGGCGCGCTGCAGCCGACCTCCGTCGCGCTCGAGTACCGGACCGCCGCCCGCTCCCGACGGTGAGCGGCGCGTCGACGCCGCGCTGCGCCCGCCTGGGCGCGGTGAGGCCTTGCGGAAA
>VBPC01000215.1 GCA_005887895.1 Candidatus Rokuibacteriota bacterium | reverse complement strand
ACCTTCATCTTGACCCGTGGACAGGTTGCGCTTGGACATGGTGGCCGAGAACGACAGCTCCGGGCAGGGCGTGCCCGATGTCCCTGGCGATCGTCGGCTCGCCGCTCGAGACGAGGTTCACCCGGGAGGCCGTGGAGATCAGCGGCGCGACCTTGTCGAAGACGGCCGGCGCCAGATCCACGCCGCGCTCGCCCGGCGCTCGGAACGGACACGGGGCGCATGACACAGGGGGCTTGCAGCGGGACGACGGATCGATGATGACGAACCGCGGCCGCCCCGACAGCACGAGCCGGCCGTCGGCGTACTCCGTCCGGGCGCGCCGATCGTTGTCCGTCCACGCCCGATCGTGCGCCTCCGCGTCCGCCCGCTCGGTGTCACGGGCGGGGGCCGCCGCGGGCGGCCGACATGCCCGACGTCCCGGTAGCCGGCCGCCGCCCGTCGCCCCCGAAGGTCTGCTCGAGGGTCGCGGTGAGCGCGACGGCGCCGGTGACCTCCAGGCGTGGCATCCGCATCGGATCCGTCGTCCCCGTCACCAGGCCCGGCTCCACCGTGACAGCGAGCAGGTGGGGCGTGTCACGGGCGATTGCCTGCAGATCGGCGCTGTGCTGCCCGAACGGATAGGCGAACGCCAGGACGGCCCGGTCCAGCAGCGCCTCCAATCGCTCCTTCGGGCGCCGAAGCTCCGCGCGCTGCACGGCCTCGGCGTAGCCGGGAAGCAGCAGGTGATGCTCCGAGTGCGAGCCGATCTCGCAGCCCGGCAGCCGCGCCAGCGCGACGATCTCGTCGGCCAGCAGGACGCGCCGCTCCGGGCGCGGCGCGAGCGCCCGCCCGCTCCATTCCGCGAGCCGCGCGACGATCGCCGTCCGGACGTCCGCCGTCGCGCCGACCAGCACGCCGTGCAGCGTGCGGTGGGCGTGGCGACGCTGCTCGGCCGTCCGCACGTCGAGCCGGCGAAGCCCGTCGGGAAGCCCGAGCTCCAGGCGCTCCGGCAGGTCGCCGTCGCCGAGCAGCATGCGCTCGAGCTCGTCGTGCCAGGCCTCGTGCGGATCGGTCAGCCGCTCGGTGTTGACGAAGAACGTCGCGGGCACGCCGGCCTCGGCGAGGATCGGCGCCGCCGTCGTCAGCGCGTCCAGGTATCCGTCGTCGAACGTCACCGCGACGGCGCGCGGCGGCAGCGCGCCGGCCCGCGCGGCCAGCCAGAGGTCGACGAGCGCCATCGGCGTGCAGTGGGTGCGCAGATAGCGGACGTGCTCGCGGAAGCGCTCGGGGGCCACGCAGAGGCCGTGCGTGTCCGGCGCGAGCGCGGCGACACGATGGTAGGCGAGGACGACGCCGCCCGCCGTCCACGTCCTCGGCGCGGTGCGCCGTGCGAACCGCAGGCGCGGCAGCCGGGCGCCGCCGGGCCGGCGCACGCAGGCGGTGACCAGCCCGTCGCCGTGCGTTTCGACGTCGAAGGCGTCGAGGGGAAAGACCGGCGCCAGCGCCGAGCGCAACGCGGTCTCCCCGGGGTGCGGCTCGCAGGCGTCCTCGGCCACGCGGGCGCCGACCGCGGCCGGACTCGCCACGATCAGCGTGCCGCCGGGCTTCAGCGTTGCCGCGACATCCTTGAGCGGACCAGCGATCGCCTCGGTCGGCGCCAGCACGAGCGCCATCGCGCAGTCGAGTGAGTTCGGCGACAGCCGCCCGGCTTCGTCGAGCGGGCGCCGGAGCTCGCCGGCTTCTGGCGCGCCGTCGTCCCAGCGTGGCACCGTCAGGCCGTCGAGCGCCCAGACCCGATCGGCGAAGACGCCGACCCGACCGCGCACGAGCCAGCGTCGCTCGGCCAGGAAGTCCTCGACCTGACGTTTGAGGGCCGAGTCGGCCCAGGCCGTGACGGAGGGCGTCGCCCGCGCCGGCCCGGCCGGCGACGGCCCGGCGTCGCCCACCGACCGGCGCGCGGCGGCGATCTCCTCGTCGACGCGCGCGATCTCGCCGAGGAGAGCGTCGCGCTGGCGGCGGATCCGCGCGTGGTACGTCGTGACGTCGAGCAGGAACGACGCCTTCTCAGTCAGCACGTCGATGCCGTGCTGGTCGAGCACGGCCCGGTGACGATCGACGAGCCTCCGCATCGCCGGCCGGTACGTCTCCGCCTGGATCCCCCGGCGATATCGCGAGCCGGCGCGGACGCGATAGAGCAGCAGTGCCTCGTCGAGGATCTCGCCGGGGAAGCCGAGACGGATCGCGCGCAGCCAGAAATCGAGGTCCTCGTAGGCGGGCAGCTCCGCGTCGAAGCCCCCGACCGTGTCCCACACGGTGCGCCGAAACATGCTGGAGACGTGCACCGAGCCGCGGGTCAGGGTGCCGAGCGCCGTCGTCGACGGCGGTGTCCAGACGTAGTCGGCGCCCTCGAACGCCTGCACGGCGCACGAGACGAAGCCGAGGGCCGGCTCGGCGTCGAGCCGCGCGCCCAGCCGCTCCAGGTAGGTATCGGCCAGCGCGTCGTCGGCGTCGAGGAGCACGACGTAGGGGGAGCGAGTGAGACCGACGCCGTGGTTGCGGGCGAGCGCGACGCCTCCGTGCGGAATCCGCGCGACCCGCGTCCGCGGACGGTTCAGCCGCGACAGGATCTGCCGCGTCCACACGTCGGGCGAGCCGTCGTCGACGATCACGACCTCCGCGGGCGGCCGCGTCTGGGCCAGCGCGCTATCGACGGCTTCTTCGACGGTCCGGCCGAGGTCGTAACAGGCGATGACGACGCCGATCGCGAGAGGTGATGACATGCCGATCTAGGCGGGGCCCCGCCGCCCGGCGGCGAGCCGGCTCCGCACGGCGAGCCACCCCTCGTATCCCAGGCGCAGGGGGGCGGTGACCTTCCAGCTCCACGAGGCGCGGAGCGCGGCGACCTCCGCCCGCGCCGCCGCCAGCTCGGGCCCGACGTCCGTCCGGCTCGCGCGCGCCCGCAGCTCGGCGTGCAGGCGGTCGCGCTCGGCGACCCGCTCGGCGAGCAGAGACGGCAGCCGCGTGTGCAGCTCGCGCTCGATCCGCGAGTTCTCGAGCAGCAGCCCACCGCAGTCGTCCTCCATGCGCAGCAGGACGTCGGGCAGGTAGCGTTGGTACGTCTGCCGGTGCTTCTCGAGCAGGCTCCGCCACACGCGCAGCCGGATCGCGGGCCGCTCGCCGACCCGGCGCTCCTCGGAGCCGTAGAGGTAGCGCTCGGCATCGTAGCCGCCGACGGCCTCGAGCGCGTCGCGGCGGACGGGGGAGGCGGTGAGCACGACGCACTCGGCCAGGAGCGTGGGAAAGTCGCAGCGTTCCTGCCGCCAGATCCACTGCTCGGTCCCGAAGCATTCGATCCAGGTCGACACGAACGCCAGCGACGGGTCGCGCTCCAGCACCGCGAGCGTCTTCTCGAGAAATCGCGGGTGGAGCTTGTCGTCGGCGTCGAGCGCGCAGACGTAGCGGCCCCGAGCGTGCCGGATCGCGTGGTTGCGCGCCGCTGGAAGCCCTCGATTCTCGGTCGTCAGCACCCTCGTGCGCGGGCGCTCCAGGGCGGCCAGCACGGCATTGGTGTGGGGATCGGTCGACCCGTCGTCGACCACGATGATCTCGAAGTCCTGCCACGTCTGGGCGAGGACGCTGTCGAGCGCCTCCTCGACGTACGCCCCGAGGTTGTAACAGGGGACGATCACCGAGACCGCCGGGCCCGGAGCACTCACCGCCCGGCCGTCACGAGCTTGAGGTATTCCTCGACCACGCGCCCGGGCGTGTCGTCCATCACGATCGTGCCCCCCTCGAGCAGGATCGCGCGATGGCAGAAGGTGGAGACGATGCGCGGATCGTGGCTCACGAGGAGGACGGCGTGACCGGCGGCGCTGAGCGCGCGATAGCGGTCCTGGCAGCGCATGATGAAGCCCACGTCGCCGACGGCGAAGATCTCGTCGAGGACGAGGACCTCGCGCACGGCGTGGAAGGCCACCGCGTAGGCCAGCCGCGCCGCCATGCCGCTCGAGTAGTGCTGGAGCTTCAGGCTGGCGAACGGCCCGACCTCGGCGAAGGCCAGGATGTCGTCCATGGCGGCCCCGATCTCGCCGAGCGTGAGCCCCAGGACCGCGCCCATCAGGTAGACGTTGTCGATCGCGTCGAGCTCGGGGTTCCAGCCCAGCCCCAGCTCGAGGATCGGCGTGATGCCGGCGTGCCGCCGAACGTCGCCGCGATCGGCCTGATAGATGCCGGCGATGATCTTGAGCAGCGTCGATTTGCCGCACCCGTTGCGCCCCATGATGGCCAGCGTCTCGCCCTTGGCGAGCTGGAAGGTGACGTCGGCGAGCACGGGCAGATCCCGGAAGCGCCGCGGCCGGAACAGCGCCAGCGCGTGGTCGCGCACGGTGTTGCGGTGGACCTCGGGGATGCGGAACGTCTTGGCCAGGCCGGAGACCTCGAGCACGGCCATCGCGCTACAGGTACTCCGCCACCCGTGGCGCCAGCGCGCGGAAGAGCAGCACGCCGGCGCCGAAGACCACCAGCGTCTCCAGGGCCAGGAACGCGTGCGCCCTCGCGGTCGGCACGGTGCCATCCACCAGGACCGCGCGCGAGAACTGGATGATCGGGGTCGGCGGCCATAGGTACAGGAAGAAGTGAAACCGTTCCGGAATGATCGACAGCGGATACACGATCGGAGCGACGAAGAAGCCGGCCTGGATGGCGACGTCCCACACCTGGTTCAGGTCGCGATACCGCAGGAAGAGCACGCTGGCCGCCAGCGAGAACCCCAACACGATGAGCGTGTACTGGACGAGATAGAGCAGGAACAGCGCGAGGGCGCCGACGCCGGGGGCCCGGCCGGCGGCGGCCAGGAACACCGTGATCACGACGCAGAACACCGCCAGCGTGATCAGCGCGTTCGAGGCCGCGGTGACGACGAGGATCCAGGACGGGAACGGGGCCTTGTTGAGCAGGTAACTCTTGGCCTGCAGCGAGACGAGGCCGTGCTTGGTGGCCTCGGCGAAGAAGTCCCACAGGAACAGCCCGATGATGAGGTAGAAGCGATAGGCCGGATCGCCGCCGAAGATGAACGAGAACACCGCGATGAGCACGAGGAACATCGCGAAGGGTTTCAGCAGCGCCCACACGAAGCCGCCGACCGTGGGCTGGTACCGCGTCTTGAAGTCGGTGCGGACGAGCGTCCACGCGAGGCCGGAGAGGGCCCCCGGCGTCAGCGTGCCCTGCCTCACGCCGTTCACGCTCGCGGCCTCCTCAGCAGCCGGCCCACCGCCCGCGCGGGGGCGGTCACGCGCCAGCTCAGCGAGCGATAGACGGCGTCCAGACGGCGGGCGCCGTCCTCCGCCACGGCCTGGAGGAGGGCGATCGCCGCTCGGCCTCGGCCAGGCGCGCGTCCAACGCCTCCTCCAGCTCCTGCACGCCGCGGTGACGCAGCATGAGCGTCAGCCGCACGGCGTCGGCATCGTACGGCGTGAGCGTGGCTGGATCGTGGATGAACGACGTGCCCTCGCGCACCGCATCGTACTGGACGTGCCATCCGCGCGCACGCTCCCGAGCGAGGAAGCGGGCCCGCCGCTCCTTGAAGACCTTTCGCTCGCCGTGAGCCTGGCCACGGATGGGGTAGTGGCGCAGGACGAACCGGATCGGAAAGACGCGCCGGCCGGGGAAGCGCACGTCGTGGCCGCCGCTCGACGCCAGGTCGATGACGGCGTCCGTCTTCTTCCAGCAGCGGATCTGCAGACGATCGTACGGCGCCGGTTCGGAGTAGTGAGTGAAGGCGCGCCGGACGTCGTCGCCGGGCCGGAACCCGTCGTCGATGGGCCGGAAGTCGAGCCGCGCCGAGTCGATGGCGTTGAACCCGAGCGCATCCACGGCCTGGATGGCCGCACTCAGCGACAGGTGCGGCCACGGACTCTCGCGGAACTCGTCGGCGTCGTGATGGATGAACCAGTCGGCATCGAGCTCACGAGCGAGCTGGGTCTTGCGTTGCAGGATGCGCTCCCACTCGAAGCCGGCCGAGGGGCCCCCGTCCCTGGCGACCGGCTCGACGCCAAGGAGCCCGCGGCCGCGATAGGGCTCGACCGCCGCCACCGTGCCGTCGGTGGAGCCGTCGTCGAGCAGGTAGACGTGGACGTCCTGTTCGATGAGGTCGCCGACGACCTGGCCGATGATGTCGGCCTCGTTGTAGGTCGCGATGATCGCCACCACCGAAAAGTCCGAGGGGCGGGTCCGCATCAATCAAGAGTACGCCAACGCCTCCGCGCCAACCAAGGCGGCCGTGGGCGGGTCAGGGCGAACGTCGGGCGCGGTGCTCGTACCGCTCCAGACAGGCCTCGGCCCCCGGCGTCTCGCGCCCGGCGACGCGGACGATGGCCCGGCACAGCTCGAGCGTCTTGGCCGGATCGCGGATCTCGAGCTCGTAGATGCGGATGAGCGTCTGTCGCCACCCGGCGTCGCGCGCGTGCGTGGTCACCGCCTTCAGGAAGTGGCGGTGAGCGGCCTCGAAGTCGCCGGCCCGCAGCGCAACGAGGCCGAGGTTGTGGTGGGCCAGCGTGTTGTCGGGGTCGAGCGTCACCGCCTCCTCGAACGCCGCCGCCGCCTCGCTCAGCCGATGCTCGGCGGCCAGGCAGACGCCCTGGTTGGTGTAGATCTCGGGACGCCGGGCCAGCCGCAGCGCGGCCTCGTACTCCGGCAACGCCTCGTGGCAGCGGCCCCGCTCGCCCAGCGCGTTGGCGAGCCCGTAGTGAGCGGCGAACGCGCCCGGCGACTTCGCGGCGGCGTCGCTCCAGAGCGTGACCGCATCGCCCCACACGCGATTGCGCTGCACCGTCAGCGTGGCCAGCCCGGCGACGACGAGCACGAAGGCCGCGAGGCCGACGCGACGCGCCGGCGCGCCGCTGCGCGACCACAGCCGTCCGGCGCCGGCGGCGAGCGCCAGGAAGAATCCGGCGCTGGCCAGGTAGACGCGCCGCTCGGCCATCGGATCGTAGAGCGCCACCGCGGCCGTCGGCGCCAGGCCGACGAGGAACCAGAGACCGCCGAACACCGGCAGCGGCTGGTGACGACGCAGCCGCCACCCGAGCGCGGTCGCCACGAGCAGCGCCAGCGCCGCGATCACGGCGCCGGCGTCGACTCGGGCGCTGGCGATCGGCACCGCGTGCACGATCGACTGTCCGACGGGGATCAGCAGCAGCCGGACGTAGCGCCACACGACGCCGAGCTGCGTCTGCAGATACGGCCACGCGGCGGCCGACGTCGTCGAGCGCTCGATCAGCAGGAAGCTCGTCGCGCGCGCCAGGCCGAGGGCGACGGCGGCGCCGAGAAACGGCAGGTGCCAGCGCAGCAGGCGCCGGCGCCGGGCGGCCGGATCGCCGTCCAGCAGGCACCGATCCCAGGCCAGCACGAGCACCGGCAGCACGACTGCCACTTCCTTGGTCGCCGCCCCCAGCAGGGCCAGCCCGACGCCCGCGGCGCGCCACGCGGGGCGCTCCAGACCGGCCCGCAGCGCGAGGAGGGCGAGCAGCACGAACGACGTCGCCAGCACGTCGGCGCGTCCGCTCACGTAGCCGACCGCCTCGCTCATCATCGGGTGCACGGCGAAGAGCGAGGCCGCCACGAACGCGACGACGTCCGGCTCGCGCCCGGTCTCCGCGTCGCCTCCCCGCCAGTCGACCGCCAGGCGGCGGGCGAGGACGAACAGCAACGCGACGTTCAGCGCGTGGAGCAGCACGCTGGTGAGGTGATAGCCGACCGGGCGGAATCCCCACAGCGCGTGGTCGAGCGCGAACGACAGATTGACGACCGGCCGGAAGACGTTCTGCCGGACCACCTCGAGCGGTCCGGCGCCGTCGACGAGGGCGGGATTGCCTACGACGCCGACCAGGTCGTCGTAGACGAAGGGATGGGGCAGCGCGTTGAGATAGACGAGTACGGCGAGGTCGGCGGCCAGCGCCGCCAGGATCAGGCCCCGCATCCGCGCCGTCACCATCCTCGAAAATCTTACGACAAGCGCCCGCCGCCGAACCGGCTAAGATTGAACGGATGCCGCCGCTGCGGGTGCTCCAGGTGACGCCGTACTACGCAGAAGCGTGGGCGTACGGCGGCGTGCCGCGCGCCGCGACGGCCCTGGCCCGCGGCCTCGCGCGGCGCGGCCACCAGGTGACCGTGTGCACCACCGACGCCGCCGAGCCGCGGGCGCGCGCGCGCGGCGCCGCCGGCGCCGACGGCGTCGAGGTGCGCGTCTTCGCCAACGTCTCCAACGCGCTCGCCTACCATCTGCAGCTGTTCCTGCCGCGGGGGATGGACGCGTGGCTGGCCGAGCACGCGGGCGACTTCGACGTCGCCCATCTGCACGCGTGCCACAACGTGCCGACCGCCGTCGCGGCGCGCCGGCTGACGGCCGCCGGTGTGCCGTACGTGCTCTCGCCGCACGGGACCGCGCCGCGCATCGAGCGTCGCCGGGCGCTCAAGTGGGTGTTCGATCACACCGTCGGGCGCGGCGTGCTGGACGGCGCGGCGCGCCTGCTGGCGGTGAGCGAGGCCGAGCGCCGCCAGCTGCTCGGGCTGGGCGCGGCGGCCGCCGCGATCGAGGTCGTGCCGAATCCCGTCGAGCTGGCCGACTTCATCGCGATCCCGCGCGGCCGCTTCCGCGCGGCCCGCCGGCTCGCCGGCCACCGGCTCGTGCTCTTCCTCGGCAAGCTGACGCCGCGCAAGCGGCTGGACGTCCTGATCGACGCCTTCGCTTCGCTCGGCGATGCGACCGCCACGCTCGTCATCGCCGGCAACGACCTCGGCGCCGGCGCCGAAGCCCGCCGCCGGGCCGAGCGTCGCGGCGTCGGCGGCCGCGTGCTCTTCACCGGATTGCTGCGCGGCGGCGAGCGGCTGGAGGCGCTGGCGGACGCCGACGTCGTCGTCTATCCCTCGCGCGACGAGGTGTTCGGTCTCGTCGCCGTCGAGGCGCTGCTGGCCGGCACGCCGGTGATCGTCGCCGACGATTCGGGCTGCGGCGAGGTCGTCGCCGCCACCGGTGGCGGCCGCGTGGTCGCCCAGGGCGACGCGCCCGCGCTGGCCGCGGCCGTGCGCGACGTGCTGGCGGCGCCGCAGCGGTCCCAGGTCGCCGAGGCCGATCGGCGCATCCGCGCCTGGCTGGCCAGCGACGCCATCGCCGCGCGCGTCGAGACGGTCTACGAGGCGCTCGTCGCGCCGGGGGTGGACGCCGCCGTCGTCGCCGGATGAGGTCCGGCCCGCGCGCCCTCGCGTTCCTCGCCTGTCCCCCGGCGCACTTCGGCCGGCTCGCTGGCCACCTTCGCGCCGCCGCGCCCGACGCCCACTGGGACTTCGTCTGCTTCTATCCGCCGCCGGAGAATCCCGGCGCCGGCGTGCGTGTCCTGCAGCCGGCCGGCCCCGTGCGATTCGCGCTGGCGCTCGTGCTGCGCGCGCTGCTCTCGCCGTACCGTTCGGTGTGGATCGCCGTCGAGGACGTGCGACGGACCGACGCCGTCCTGCCGCTGGTCGCGCTGAGCCTCCTGCTGCGCGCCGGCGCCCGCCGCCTCATCGATCGCGCCGGCGCCAGCTGCCCGCTGGCGGGGGCGTGGACCGAGCCGGCGTCGCTCGTGATCGCCGGCGCGCTGCTGCCGGTCGCGTGGGCCGTCACCGCGCTCGGCCTCGCGCTGGTGCCGCCACGGCAGCCGGCGCCGCGGCGCGGCCGCACCGCGCTCCTGATCCCGATGCTGCCCGACCTGTCGCACACGTTCGTGTACCGCGAGGCGCTGGAGCTGCTGCGACGCCATCCGGAGTGGGAGGCCCTCGTGCTCGAGGCCGGCGACGATCGCATCGTGCACGCCGAGGCCGCCGAGCTGGCACGCCGCGCGACGCTGGTGCCGACGCTCGGCCCCCTGCGCTACCTGCTCGCCTACCTGCGTCACTGGCTCGTGCGGCCGCGTGCGATGGCCGGGCTCGTGCGCTTCTTCCAGCCGCACACCGCGAGCTTCGGCCCCGGCGCGACGCCCGACGACGCCGGCGCCTTCCTGCGCCTCGAGTACCTGCAGCACAGCAACTACGTCGCGCGCGGCCTCATGCTGGCCGAGCACCTGCGCCGCCGCCGCGTCGGCCACGTGCACGTCTGGGGCACGACGTACCCGGCCGTCCGCGCGCTGGTGGCGCACCGGCTGCTCGGCGTCGGCGTGAGCCTGTCGACGTTCGTGGACTACGATTACCCGACGCCGTTTCACATGCTGCCCGAGAAGCTCGCGGCGGCGCGCTTCGTGACGACCTGCAGCGCCTTCTGCGCGCGCCACCTGGCCGCGCGCTTTCCGGCCCTGGCCCCGCGGCTCGAGGTGCTGCGGCCCTCGGTGGCGGCCGGCTACACCGCCGGCAAGGCGCTGCGGCCGCGCGACGGGCGGTCGCGCCTGGTCTACGTCGGACGCTTCGTCGCCAAGAAGGGCCTCGACACGCTGCTGGAGGCGTGTGCGCGGCTGCGCGAGCGTGGCGTGGCGGTCGACTGTCGGCTCTACGGCGCCGGCGAGGAGGAGCCGGCGCTGCGGGCGCTGATCGCGTGTCGCGGCCTGGGTGGCCTCGTGCGCTTCGAGGGCGCCGTGGTCAACGAGCGCCTCTACGAGACCATGAATCGCGACGACGTCTTCGTCGTCCCCTCGCGGCTGCTCCCGGACGGCGAGCGCGACGGCATCCCGGTCGTGCTCATCGAGGCGATGGCGGCCGGCGTGACGGTCGTCTCCACGCCGGTCTCCGGCATTCCGGAGCTGGTCGAGCCCGGCGTCAACGGCTACCTGGTCGCACCCGACGACCCCGTCGCGCTCGCCGACTGCCTCGCGCGGCTGCTGACCGAGCCCGGCGCGCGTGAGCGGGTGGCCGAGCCCGCCCGCCGGACGGTGCGCGAGCGCTTCGATCTGGAGACGGCCGGCGCGCGCCTGGCCGGCTGGATCAGCCGAGAAAGCGTGTCGGGAGCGTGAGCGAGGCGACGTAGGCGCGGGAGGCGCGCCGCGCCGGCCGGAGCCGGCGGCGCTTGGCCAGCATACGCGGCGCCAGCCGCAGCAGCCGGGCGAGCGCGATCGGCAGCGACCGCGGGTGCGCGCGCAGGTGCAGCGCCACGTCCTGCACCGTGCGGCGGGCGATCGCGCCCAGGTGCCGCGCGACCTCGACCGGCTCGTCGTTCTTCAGCATCACCAGGAAGCGGTTGGCGAGCGGTAGCGCCGCCACCTCCGGACGGCGATGCAGGCCGGTTCCTCCGCGCATGTGGGCGCCGCGGGCGGCCGACGTGAAGACGCACCGCCAGCCGCGCTGCTGGGCCCGCCAGTCGAGGTCGACGTCCTCGAAGTAGGCGAACAGGTCCTCGTCGAAGATCTCGCCATCGACGGCGAGATCGTCCAGCATCCGCCGCCGGTAGAGCGCGCCGCAGGCGCTGGCGCCGAAGACCAGGCACTCGGCGGGGTACTGATCGGGCCGCCGGCGCGCCGGATCGCAGCCGTACACGTACCGGCTCGGCAGCATCCAGTGCCCGTAGCAGTCGATGGCGTCGACGACCCCCTCCGGCCGCAGCTGGCGCAGCGCCCCGGCGGCCCAGCCGGCTTCCGGATGGCGCTCGAGCGCGTCCACGAGCGCGGCGACGAAGCCCGGCTCGAGCACGACGTCGAAGTTGAGGCTCAGGACGTACACGCCGGCGGTCGCGCGGATGCCGGCATTGAGCGCGTGGCTGAACCCGGTGTTGCGGCCGAGACGAACGACGCGCGTGCCGGGGAACTCGCGCTCGATCCGCTCGGCGCTCCCGTCGGTGGAGCCGTTGTCGACGACGACCACCTCGAGGTCGCGCCAGGTCTGGCGGGCGAGCGAGGGGAACACCAGGTCGACGAGCGGTCCGCAGTCGAGGTTGACGAGGATCGCGCTGACCCGTGGCGCGCTCATGCCGAGCGCGGACCGTAGCGGCCGCGGACATGATGCCAGACGCCCTGCAGCACCGCGCCGACGCCGGCCGCGAGGGGCGCCTCCGCGCGCACGACGGCGTGGGCGAGGTTCAGCGCCACGATGGCGGCAGCGCGGGCCAGCCGGCGCACGGGGCCGGCCGGCGCGGCGCGGGCGGCCACGAGCAGATGGTTGCGACTGGCGAAGTAGAGACGGGCAGGCGCGCGCCGGCCGATCGAGCGGCTGCCATCGTGCACGGCCACCGCGTCGCCGACGCACACGCTGGCGAAGCCCGCGCGCCGCGCGCGCAGGCAGAGATCGACGTCCTCGAACGAGAAGAAGTAGTCCTCGTCGAAGCCCCCGACGCGCTCGAGCACGGCCCGCCGGATCAGCATCACGCAGCCGCTGACGGCGTCCACGCCGACGGTGGGCCGGCGGGCGCGGGGCGTGCCGGCGCCGAGCAGCCGCATGCGGCCCGTCGTCGGCGAGAACCGGATGCCGGCCGAGAGCACGCGGTCGGGGTCGTCGCGCGCGACCAGCACCGGCGCCGCGATGCCGACCGCCGGCGTGACGCTCAGCGCGGCTTCCAGCCGCCCCAGGCAGTCGGGCGCGAGCGTCGCGTCGCTGTTGACGAGCAGGACGAGGTCGGCGTTGCTTGCCAGCGCCGCCCGGATGCCGAGGTTGCTGCCGCCCGAGAAGCCGAGGTTCGCGTCGCTGGCGACGATGCTGATCTCGGGGCCGAGCGCACGCAGCCGCTCGAGCGAGTCGTCACTGGAGCCGTTGTCGACGACGATCACCGTGTCGACCGGGCGGCGCGAGGCCCGCAGCGACGCCACTGCGCGGCGGGTGTCGTCGGGCGTGCGATAGTTCACGACCACGGCGGCGACGCGCATGAGCCCTATTGTTGCAGCAAGGGCCGCAGCGCGTGCCACACCGTGTCGGCCACCACCCGTTGGCCGGCGGCGTTCGGATGGATACCGTCGGGTTGGTTGAGCGCGGGGTCCCCGGCCACGCCCTCCAGCAGGAACGGCACGAAGGCGACGGAGGTCTGCCGCGCCACGTGGGGGAAGGCGTCGGCGAACTGGCGCGTGTAGGCGTCACCGTAGTTCGGCGGCATCCGCATGCCGACCAGGAGCCCGGGTGCGCGCGCAGCACCCAGTCCACCCGCCGGCGGCCGCCCGCCGTCGTGTCGCCGCTGACGCCGGCGTTCACGACGCGGTAGGCGAACCCTTCGCGGCGCAGCCGCGCCTGCAGCAGCGCCGGATACGTCTCATCGGCCGCCACGCCGAGACCGGCGGTGAGGCTGTCCCCGAGGGCGACGATGACGCGGTCCTCGGCGCCGGCCCCGGTGACGACGAGTAGCACGACGGCGACGAGCGCGACGAGAGGCCTCACCAGCCGAGTGTAGTATGGCGTGGTGATGGTTCGCGTCCGCGACCTCGTGATGCGCCTGCCGAGCGGCGGAAAGACCCTGACGATTCTCGACGGCGTGAGCCTCGACGTCGCCGCCGGCGAGGTCGTCGCCGTGACGGGTCCGTCGGGCAGCGGCAAGTCCACGCTGCTCGGCCTCATCGCCGGTCTCGACACGCCGAGCGGGGGCTCGATCGCCGTGGACGGCGTGGAGGTCACGCGCCTTGGCGAGACCGCGCTCGCCCGCTTCCGCCGGCGCACGATCGGGTTCGTCTTCCAGTCGTATCACCTGATCCCGACGCTCACCGCCGCCGAGAACGTCGCGGTGCCGCTCGAGCTGGCCGGCGCGCCGGCGCCGCTGGCGGCGGCGACGCAGCGGCTGGCCGAGGTCGGGCTCGCCGAGCGGGCGCACCACTATCCGGCCCAGCTCTCCGGGGGCGAGCAGCAGCGCGTGGCCATCGCGCGGGCCGTCGCGCTCTCGCCGCCGCTGCTGCTGGCCGACGAGCCGACCGGCAACCTCGACTCGGCCACGGGCGGCGCCATCGTCGACCTGCTGCTCGCCCTGAATCGCGAGCGCGGCTCGACGCTGGTGCTCGTCACCCACGACGCGGCGCTGGCCGGCCGCGCCGGTCGCTCCGTCGCGCTGCGCGACGGCCGCGTCGTGAACGGGCAGCCGCGCGATGCCGGGTTGGCCCTGCAGCGTCACGAACCGGACAGTCGCCCCGCCGACCATCCTCGGCCGCTCGACCGCTAAGTAGCGACTGCGCCAGCCGAGTCGTTCGGCGCCTCGCGTCATCCCACGTGGTACACAGCCTGCATAGGATCGCGACGCAGGCTGATTCCCGAGAGGAGGCGTCACATGAGGGGCACCATGCGCGTCGCTCGTGTCGTGTGCGTTGCCGTGGCAGTGCTCGCTCTCGCGCTGAACGCCTGGGCCCAGACGAGGCGGACGGGCGCGTTTGCGACCCTGCCGCCGGGAGAGCAGAAGATCGTCCGCGCCCTATTCGAGGCGCAGAAGAGCAGCGGAACCGCCACCCCGCTGACGCTCGACGAGATCGCGGCCAGGAAGCAGGCTCGCGGCGGCTGGGGTGAGGTCTTCAAGTCGATGAAGGCGCAGGGAAAGCTCACCGACAAGAGCCTCGGCGACGTCGTGAGCGGCTACGAGCGCCGGCACCCGGACATGGCGGCGAAGCCGGACAGGGTCAAGCCCGACAAGCCGGAGAAGCCGGAGCGGATGGAAAAGCCCGAGAAGCCCGAGAAGCCCGGGCGCTGATCGTCGATCAATGGTGAGCGTGCGCGTTCGATCCGCGCTGCTCGGGATCGTCCTGGCGGCCGCCGGCGTCACGCCGGCGCTCGCCCAGGACGAGCCCCGAGTCGCCCTCTCGACGTCCGTCAACTACTCGGTCGGTGACTACGGAACCGGCAAGGACACCACGCTGGTGTACGTTCCGTTCACGCTGGGCGTACGGCCGATCGACCGACTCTGGCTCAGCGTGACGATCCCGTACATCTACCAGTCGACGCAGAACGTCGTGCTCACCGGCGGGGGCGTGGCCGTGCGGGGGAAGGGCAGCGGCAAGCTCGCGCGCCCGGCCGGGTCGACGACGGAGAGCGGCCTCGGCGACGTGCTCGCCAAGGCGGCCTTCGTGCTCGTCGAGGAGAAGGACTTCCTCCCCGAGATCGCGCCGTACGCGAAGATCAAGTTCCCCACCGCGGATCGCGACCGTGGCCTCGGCACCGGCGAATACGACGAAACCATCGGGGTCGACCTCAGCAAGCATCTCGTCGGCGGTCTGTTCGGCTATCTCGGGCTGGCCTACACGTTCATCGGGGATCCGCCCGGCACCGACCTGCGCGATTCCTTCGGCTGGAGCGTCGGCGCCGCCTGGGCCGTGACGACGCCGTTCTCGGTCTTCGCGTTCCTCGAGGGCGCGACGGCGGTGACACCCGGTGAGGCCGACCCGCTGGAAATGCGCGTCGGCGCCGAGTACCGGCTCACCCGGGCGCTGAAGCTGACCGGGGCCGTGACCCGTGGCCTCTCGGACGGCTCGGCGGACTGGGGCGTCTCGGCAGGACTCGCGCTTCGCTTCTGACGCGGGCGGTGGCCCGCGTCGTCCTCGGCCCGCGTGTAATGTAATCCCATGGCGCCCCACACCGGCCGGCCCGGTGGCGAACCCGGACGGCCCGGTACGATCGCGGTCGCGCTGCGTCTCGCCTGGCGTCAGGCGCGCGGGGGCCGCCGGCACCTCGCCGCGCTGTTCGCCTGCGTCGCCCTCGGCGTCGGCGCCCTCGTCGCCGTCGGCACGCTGGGAGCCGGACTGGAGGCGACGCTCGCCCGCGAGGCGAAGGCGCTGCTCGGCGGCGACGTCGAGCTTCGCGCGGCCCGCCCACTGCCGGCCGACGCCGACGCCGCGCTCGCGCGACTCGCCGGCGCCGGCGCGCGCGTCGTCCACGTGCGCGAGCTCGCCGGCATGGCGCGGGCGCCGGCGCGCGGCGCCACGGTCCTCGTCGAGCTGAAGGCGCCGAGCCCGGGCTATCCGCTGTACGGCGCGCTGGTGACGACGCCGGCGGCGCCGCTGTCGTCCCTGCTCGCGGATGACGGGGCCGTGGTCGAGCACGCGCTGCTGGTCCGGCTCGGCCTCGCCCTCGGCGATCGCCTGACGATCGGCGAGACGACGCTCACCGTCCGCGGCGTGGTCGAGGCCGAGCCGGACCGCGCGGCGAGCCTCGTGCGGCTCGGGCCCCGCCTGTTCCTGTCGCCGGCCGCCCTCGAGCGCGCGCGGCTGGTGAGCTTCGGCAGTCGCGTGCGCTACCGTGCGCTGCTGCGCTTGCCCGACGGGCTGACGGCCGGCGACACGCGCGCGGAGCTGGCGCGGGCGATCGTCGATCCGGGCGTGCGCGTCGCCGCGTACGACGAGGCCCAGCCCGGCCTGCGCCGGTTCTTCTCGCAGCTCACGGCCTATCTGGGACTCGTCGGGCTCGCCAGCTTGCTGGTCGGCGGACTCGGCGTGGCTGCCTCGGTCTCGGCGTTCATCGCCCGCCAGGTGCCGACGATCGCCGCGCTCAAGGCGCTCGGCGCCGAGACGCGCACGCTGGTGGCGGCGTACGTCGTGCAGACGCAGGCGGTCGCGCTGGCCGCCGGCCTCGTCGGCGCCGGCCTCGGGCTGGCCCTGCAGCCGGTGCTCGCCGCGGCGCTCGCCGGCCTGGTGCCGTTTGCGCTCGAGGCGCGCGCGCAGCCGTGGACGATCGCGCGGGCCGTGACGATGGGCCTGGCGACGACGCTGCTCTGCACGTGGGCTCCGCTGGCGGCGGTGCGGCGCGTGCCGGCCTGGCTGCTCCTGCGGCGCGACGTGGAGCCGTCGAGTCCCGCGCGCAGCGGCGTCTTCGTCATCGCGCCCGTCGTCGTGGGCCTGGCCGTCCTCACGCTGTGGCAGGCGGGGTCGCTCCGCATCGGCGGCATCTTCGTGGGCGCCTCGCTCGCCGCGCTCCTCGTGCTGGCGGCGCTCGCGCGCGGCCTCACCGCGCTCGCGCGGCGACTGCCCCGCGCGCGCGGCCTGGCGTGGCGGCACGGGCTTGCCGCGCTGCAGCGCCCCGGCGGTCACGCGCCGCGCGTCGTCGTCGCGCTCGGCATCGCGGTGACGCTGTTGGTCGCCGTCGCGCTGCTGGAAGGCGTCCTTGGCCGCCAGATCGACCTGGAGCAGCGGCGCGAGGCGCCGTCCTTCTTCTTCGTCGACGTCCAGCCGGACCAGGTCGACGCCTTCACGGCGCTCGTCGCCCGCACCGGCGGCAGCGCGCCGCAGCTCACGGCGGTCGTGCGGGCCCGGCTGGCCGCCGTCGACGGCGAGCGCCTCACGCGCGACGTCGTCGAGCGCCGGCGGACGCGCGGCGAGGACCGGCGCTGGTACTTCACGCGGGACTACGCGCTGACGTTCGGGGACGCGCCGCCGGCCGGCAACACGCTGACGGCGGGACGCTGGTGGACGACGGCGGAGGGCGCCGGCCGCGCCCTGGCGTCGGTGGAGGAGACGGCGGCGCGCGAGCTCGGCCTACGCCCGGGCTCGCGCCTGACCTTCGACGTGCAGGGGGTGCCGGTCGACGTGGAGGTGACGAGCGTGCGGCGCGTGGACTGGCAGAGCCTCACCACGAACTTCTTCTTCGTGCTCTCGCCGGCCGCGCTGGCGGGCGCGCCGGCCACGTGGGTGGCCACGACGAGGGTGCCGGCCACCGCGGAGCCGGCCCTGCAGAACGCGGTGGTCGCGGCGTTCCCCAACGTCACGGCGATTCCGGTGCGCGACGTCCTCGACCGCGTCGCCGCCGTGCTGGGCGACATCGCGGTCGCCGTCCGGCTGGTCGCCTCGTTCACCCTCGGCACCGGGGTCGTCGTGATGGCCGGCGCGCTGGCCGCGACGCGCTCGCAGCGGCTCTACGAGTCGGTCGTGCTGCGCGCGCTCGGCGCCACGCGCGGCGTCGTGGCGCGCGCGTTCGCCGTCGAGTACGGCCTGCTCGGCGCCGCCGCCGGCGTGGGCGGGGGCGCGCTGGCCACGGTGCTGGCCTGGGCGCTGGTGCACTGGGTCCTCGACGCGCCGTGGTCGTTCGACGCCGCGCCGCTGCTCGTGGGCCTCGCCGCGACGGTCGCCCTCGCGCTCGCGGTCGGGTTCCTGGTAACGTTTCGCCTGCTGGGGCAGAAGCCGCTGCCCGTGCTGCGCCGAGAGTAGCGCGTCAGCGCTGGGAGGTTGACGATGTTCACACCGCTCGGACTCGACCACGTCGTGTTTCGCGTGCGCGATCAGCAGGCGTCGCGACGGTTCTTCGAGGATGTGCTCGGGTGCCGGCTCGAGCACTTCAACGAGCGGATCTCGCTGATGCACCTGCGCTTCGGCGACTGCATGATCGACCTGCTGCCGGCGACGCCGGACGAGCCGGCGACGGCCGCCGGCGGTGTCGATCACGTCTGCCTGTCGATCCGCTGCGACGATCTCGCCAAGCTCGCCGACGATCTCCGCCGCCGGGGCGTCGCCCTCGAGGGCGAGGTCGTCCAGCGCCGGGGCGCCCACGGCACCGGCCCGTCCCTCTACCTCCGTGATCCCGACGGCCACCTCATCGAGCTGAAGCCTCGGGGATAGCGCGGGCCGGCCGGTTCACCAGGTAGAGGCCTGCCGCGACCAGCGCCATCGCGAGCGCGAGGGCGGGGCCGATGCGCTCGCCGAGGACCAGGCCGCCGGCCAGCATCCCGAACAGCGGCGTGAAGAACGAGAACGCCGACAGCTCGGCCGCCGGGTAACGCGCCAGCAGCCAGAACCACGTCAGGTAGCTGGCGAACGCGACGGCGACGATCTGGTAGCCGAGCGCCATCAGGGCGAGCGGCGTGGGATCGACGACGCCGGGCTCGCCGACGGCGGCGGCCAGCGGGAGCAGCACCATCGCCGAGCCGGCCAGCTGGTAGAAGAGCGTCTTGTTCGGCGTGAGGTGCGCGTGCCGGCTGGCCTTGATCACGACCGTCGTCGCGCCCCAGCACACGGCGCCGCCCAGCTCCAGGAGATCGCCCGCGAGCTCGCGACGCGTCGGCAGTCGCAGGGCGTCGGCGAACGCGACCGCGATGCCGACGAACGCGCAGGCCAGGCCGAGCGCCTTCAGCCCACTGAGCCGCTCGCCTGGCACGAAGAAGTGGGCGCCGAGCGCCACGACGAAGGGCGCGGTGTAGACGAACAGGACGGCGCGGGCGGCCGTGGTGAGCACGAGCCCCTCGTAGATGAGGACGAACTCGCCGGCGAAGAGGGCGGCGATGAGGACGCCGTACGCGAGCGTGCCGTCGCGGCGGAACAGCGGGACGCCGGTCCAGGCCGACCACGCCCACAGCAGGGCGGCCGAGCCGGCCGAGCGCAGCCCCGCCTGGAACAGCGGCGAGAAGCCGGCGTTGGCCAGCTTGATGGTGACCTGCGTGAGTCCCCAGATCGCACAGAGGAACAGCAGGACCGCCATCGCGCTCGGATCGAGACGGGAGTGCGGCCTCAGATCGCGCAGACGACCGACC
Organism: Candidatus Rokuibacteriota bacterium; assembly: GCA_005887895.1. Lineage (GTDB taxonomy): Bacteria > Methylomirabilota > Methylomirabilia > Rokubacteriales > CSP1-6 > AR5. The sequence continues at coordinate 6,083 of VBPC01000215.1, read as the reverse complement.
TCGGTGGGTGATCTTCCCTCAGAGGACGCGCCGGATCGCCGCGACGATGTCGGCCTGGCCCGGGATGGTCGCGCGCTCGAGCGCGTCGTTGTAGGGCATCGGCACGCTGCGGGCGCCGACGCGCACGATCGGCGCGTCCAGCTCGTCGAGGGCGTGCTCCGCCACCAGGGCGGCCAGCTCGGCGCCGAAGCCGCAGCGCTTCACGGCCTCGTGGGCGATGACGAGCCGATGGGTCTTGGCCACCGAGGCCAGGATCGCGGCCTCGTCGAGCGGCACCAGCGTGCGCGGGTCGATGACCTCGACGCTGACGCCCTCCTTCTCGAGGTCGGCGGCGGCGGCCAGCGCGCGCGCCACCATCGCCTGCGTGGCGATGACGGTCACGTCGCGACCGGCGCGCTTGACGTCGGCGCGGCCCAGCGGGATCGCGTAGGGCTCGGCGGGGACCGGGCCCTTCGTCGCATACAGCGCCTTGTGCTCGAGGAAGATGACGGGATTGTCGTCGCGGATGGCCGAGATCAGCAGACCCTTGGCGTCGTACGGCGTCGAGGGCGCCACGACGACCAGGCCCGGCACGTGCGCGAACCACGCCTCGAGGCTCTGCGAGTGCTGGGCGGCCAGGCGGATGCCGCCGCCCTGTGGCCCGCGGATCACCAGCGGCACCGTCGGCTGGCCGCCCAGCATGTAACGGAACTTCGCCGCCTGGTTGACGACCTGGTCCATCGTGACGGCGATGAAATCCCAGATCTGGATCTCGACGATGGGCCGCCGGCCGGCGATGGCCGCGCCGATGCCGGCGCCGAGGAAGCCGGCCTCGGAGATCGGCGTGTCGCGCACGCGATCCTCGCCGAACTTCTCGCGTAGGCCGCGGGTGACGCCGAAGATGCCACCGATGAGCGAGACGTCCTCGCCCATGACGAACACGCCCTCGTCGCGCGTCATCTCGGCGTGCATGGCCTCGTTGAGCGCCTCGGCCATCGTGCGCTCGGGCCCGCTGCGGTCGGCCGGCTCATCGGCCACCGCCACGGGGGGCGCGTACACGGAGGACTCCATGATCTCCACGGTCGGCTCGGGGCTGGCGGTGGCGAAGGCGACCGCTCGGTCGAGGTCCACCTCGACCGACTCCTCCAGCTCCTTGATCCGCATCAGCGTGGCGCCGGCCGTCTCGAGCGCCGGCTTCAATCGCGCGATCGGATCGCGCTCCATCCACTCGCGCTCCTCGTCCTTCGTGCGGTAGTCGGGCAGGTTGGCGCGCATGCTGTGGCCGCCCCAGCGGTAGGTCAGCGCCTCCACCAGCGTGGGGCCCTCGCCGGCCCGTGCCCGCGCGACGGCGGTCTCCACCGCCTCGTACACCGCCAGCACGTCGTTGCCGTCCACGCGCACGCCGGGAATCGCGTAGGCCACCGCGCGCCCCGCGATCGACTCGCCGGCGATCGTGCGCTTGGACGACGTGGACAGTGCGTACTGGTTGTTTTCGCACAGGAACACGATCGGCAGCTTCCAGACTGCGGCGAGGTTGAGCGACTCGTGCACGACGCCCTGGCTGGAGGCGCCGTCGCCGAAGAACGCGACGACGACCCGATCGGATCTCGTGAGCCGCGCCGCCAGCGCGGCGCCGGTGCCGATGGGCAGCCCGGCCGCCACGATGCCGTTGCAGCCGAGGATGTTGAGGTCCAGCGCGGCGATGTGCATGGATCCGCCGAGGCCGCGGCAGTACCCGTCCTGCCGTCCCATCAGCTCGGCCATCATCCGGTCCACCCGCGCGCCCTTGGCGATGCAATGGCCGTGGCCGCGGTGGGTCCCGACGATGTAGTCGTCCTCGCGCAGCGCCGCGCAGGCGCCGGCCGCGACCGCCTCCTCGCCGACGTAGGAGTGCGCCGTTCCCTTCACCAGGCCCTGGTTGAACAGCTCCACCGTGCGCTCGTCGAACCGGCGGATCTTCACCATCGTCGTGTACAGGCTCTCGAGGCGCTCGCCGCTGATCTTCATGAGACCTCCCCGGTACGCCGCTTAGATCACGACGCGCGGTGCGGCGTCAAGCGGCGCGAGCCCGCCTCGAGGCTGCCCGGCCGATGAGCCGCCCGTGTCACTGGCACTGCCCTTGCTGAACCGGTTCCGTGTGAACGGGAAGACAGCAGGGTTAGGGTTCGCAGCCGCGCTCGCGGCTCTGTCGCTGGCCATGGGGCCCGCCATCGCGCAGGTCGTTCCCCCACCCGCCAAGGGCAAGGGCGGGGCGGTCGAGCATGGCACCCAGCCGAATCCCGGGGAAGTCCGTCCCGGCAATGCCGCGGGCGATGCTCCCTCGGCGGCCGCTGGCGACCTCGTCACGCGCCAGGAGCGTCGCGTCCTCGGCCTGCCGGTCACCACGGCGCTGGTGCTGGCAGGCGTGGTCGTGACGCTCCTGGTCGTGGCGGGCATCGTGATTCCGGGCGCTCGTCGCCGGGACCGTGCGCGCGGCGGCGGCACCTACGGCCGCCCCTGAGCGTCGCGCCCGCCCGGCGTTCCTGCTGACCGATGTTCTCTCGCCGCCGGCATCCGGCCGGCCGGCCCCCGCCGTGAGCCAGGGTGATGACCCCGCGGCTCCGTACGCTTTTCTGCTGGTTTGAACCCCCCAGGGATAGTATTTTTGGCCCACCGTAATGGCCACGTTTGACCTCGACGCCTGGGTAGCGCGCTCAGGCGCGCTCGATCTGGATGCCGTTGGGTGGGCCGACGTGGCCAGGCACGAGGTCCCGCCGGACGTCATCCGCGCGCTGACCTACATGCAGGACATCGAGAGCCACACCATCATCTATCTGCGCTCGCTGCTGGCCACGCGCGCGGTGGACGATCCGGAGGTCGCGGCGTTCCTCGCCTGCTGGGTGCACGAGGAGACGTTCCACGGGATCGCGCTCTCGCGCTTCCTGGAGTGCGCCGGCCATCCGGTGCCGCCGCGGGCGACGCCGCGCGGACAGGAGCCGATCGCCAAGCGGCTCGAGGCGTGGGCGACCTCGATGGTGTCGAAGGCGTGGCCGGACTTCTGCGCCGTGCACATGACGTGGGGCGCGATCAACGAGCTGACGACGCTCACCGGCTATCTCCGGCTGAAGACGATGGCCCGCCACCCGGTGCTCGAGGAGCTCCTGGAGAGCATCATGCGCGACGAGTCGCGCCACTTCTTCTTCTACTATCGCCAGGCCGAGAAGCGGCTGCAGCGCCCGGCCGTCGCGCGGGTGGCCCGGCTGCTGGTCGACAAGTTCTGGGCGCCGGTCGGCAGCGGCGTCGGCAGCGACGACGACTTGAAGTTCATGGCCCGGTACCTGTTCTCAGGCCCCGAGGGACGCGCACAGGCCCGCAAGGTCGATGACACGCTCCGCAAGCTTCCCGGATTCGCCGATGGGCAGCTCCTCGAGGCGTGGATCGACCGCTACGTGGGCCCGCCGGGGCTCAATGGAGGACTCAATGGCCACTACCACAACTGAGCATTACCGCGCGTACACCCCGAGGCCGTTCACGCGGGCGGAGCGCGACTCGGTGACGATCCTCTTCGGTGGGCTGCACTGGCGCATCGAGCGGATCATCCAGGGCGTGCTGGAGTCCAGCGGTTACAAGGCCCGGATCCTCCCGATGGCCACCAAGGAAGACCTGCTCACCGGCCGCGAGGTCGCCGACATCGGGCAGTGCTGCCCGACCAGCTTCACCACCGGCAACCTCGTCAACTTCCTCAAGAAGGAAGCGCGACAGAGCAGCGCCGAGGAGGTCTCCAAGAAGTTCGTCTACCTCACGGCCGGCTCCTGCGGGGCCTGCCGCTTCGGCCAGTACCACCAGTCCTACGAGCTGGCGCTGCGCAACAGCGGGCTGGAGATGTTCCGGATGTTCCTCATGGCCCAGGACAACCTGGACCAGAAGATGGGCGACGGCCTCGACCTCAACCTGCCGATGACGCTCGGCTGCCTGTGGGGCATCTTCTGCACCGATCTCATCCAGGACCTCGAGTACCAGACGCGGCCCTACGAGGTGTTGCCCGGCCAGACCGAGGCGGTCGTCAAGGAGAGCGTCGAGTACCTCTACGAGGTGTTTCGCAACCGCCCCACGAAGTCGCCCAAGCTATCGGTGCTGTGGCACCTGACGACCCCCTACTTCACGCGAGCGATGCGGGAGGTCCGCCGGAAATTTGCGGAGATCGAAGTCGATCGGCTGCGGGTGAAGCCGAAGGTGAAGATCACCGGCGAGTTCTACCTGCAGACGGTCGAGGGCGAGCCGAACTACAACATCCACAAGTGGCTCGAGGCCGAGGGCGCCGAAGTCTACCCGGCCGCCATCACGATCTGGATGGAGTACCTGCTGCGGCTGGGGCTGCAGCGCTTCGAGGACTACAGCGGGATCGAGAAGCACGCGCGCCTGAAGCTGGGCATCGGCCGGGCCGTGCAGGGCATCTACCGCCTCACCGTCAACCGCCTGCGCCGGGCCATGGGCAACCTGCCCCACGAGAGCCCGAGCCAGTTCGAGCTGCGGCGGCTGGCCGCGCCGTACTTCCATCGCAACCTCGACGGCGGCGAGGGGGACATGCTCGTCGGCAAGTCGATCTGGGCCTACCAGAAGAAGAAGGCCCACATGATCTGCGAGCTGTCGCCGTACTCCTGCATGCCGAACACGATGTCGATCGGCGCCATGTCGGGTGTGCTCGGCAAGTACCCCGAGATCCTCTACGCGCCGCTGGAGATCAAGGGCGATGCCGAGGTCCACGCGCTGTCGCGCTGCCAGATGATCCTCACCGAGGCCAAGAAGCGCGCCCAGAAGGAATTCGACGACGTGCTGGCGCGCACCGGGCTCACGGTCGACGAGGCGCGCGCGTACCTGCACGCGCACCCGGAGATGAAGAAGGCCACCTACAAGATCCCCCACGACAACACCGCCGCCGGCACCGCCGCCAAGCTCGTGCTCCACGTGGCCCACAAGATGGGCCGCCGGTAACCATGTCCGCACGCAACGCGGAAGGGGGGATCGGGGGGGGCCATGCCCCCACCAAGCTGGTAGGCGTCGACGTCGGCTCCACCACCGTCAAGGCGGTGGTGATGGAGGACGGCCGGGTCGGCTGGCAGGACTACCAGCGGCACAATACCCGTCAGGCCGAGAAGGTCGTGGAGTTCCTGGGCCGCATGGAGGCCGAGGCCGGTCTGGCGGCGGGCCACGACCGCATCTTCTTCACGGGCTCCGGCGCCGGCTTCCTGGCGCCGCTGGTCGGCGCCAAGCAGATCCAGGAGGTCGTGGCGGTCGCCGCCTGCGTCGAGCGCGAGCATCCCGACGTCCGCTTCGTATCCGAGATCGGCGGCGAGGACATGAAGACGATCTTCTCCACCGCCACCGGGAGCGGCCCGCTCCCGCGAGATCAGCTGAAATCCAAGCAGGTCTACATGCAGTCGGCCTGCAGCGGCGGCACCGGGACCTTCATCGAGAAGACCGCGCGCAAGCTGCAGGTGGCGAGCGAGCGCCTGGCCGAGATGCCGTACGCCGGCATGAGCCTGCACAAGGTCTCGTCCAAGTGCGGCATCTTCGCCGAGACCGACGCCAACACGCTGGTGAAGACCGGCGTGCCCGTCGAGGAGATCATCGCCAGGCTGTTCGAGGCCGTCGTCTACCAGAACCTGGCCACGCTCACCAAGGGCAACACGCCGCTGCCCGAGGTGCTGCTGCTCGGCGGCCCCAACCTCTTCTTCAGGGGGCTGCAGGAGGCCTGGCGCTACCACCTCGGCAAGCTGTGGTCGCAGCGGAAGATCGAGCTGCCGGCCGGACGCTCCGTCGAGGACTGCATCGTCGTGCCGAAGGAGGCGCTCTACTACGCCTGCCTCGGCTGCATCGAGATCGGCCGGGGCGAGAAGCCGGAGGTCGGCGTCTACCAGGGCCGCGAGAAGGTCGAGTGGTGGGTGAAGGAAGGGCAGCACGAGGAGAAGGCGAAGAACGGCGCGCGCGGGCTCATCACCGGGCAGGGCGACCTGGCGACGTTCGTGAGCGAGTACGTCAAGCCGGCGGCGGCCCGGCCGGCGTCGCGCGAGCCGCACGTGGGCACGGTGCTGATCGGCTGCGACTTCGGCAGCACCACGGCCAAG
>VBPC01000214.1 GCA_005887895.1 Candidatus Rokuibacteriota bacterium | reverse complement strand
GACCTCGCGCTGCAGCTACGCAAGCGCCGCATCGCCAAGGTCATCGCGGTGCGGTCCACCGACGAGGGGGTGATGGCGATGAACGCGTCGGGAGCCCGCCGGTAACGACTCAGCGCGTCGCCCGAAGGAACACGACATACTCCTGGCGGTAGACCCGTCCGGTCGGCTTGATGAGACCTTCCGCCTTCACTTCGGCGACGGCGGCTGCTGGATCGGCGAAGGCATGCACCTGCACGGCGGCATGGGCCGCATCCTGATCGCGAAACTTCTCGACAGGATTGACCGTCGCGGTTCGACGCCTCCCGAGATGAGCGAGGTCACTGCATCAGCCCCCGTAACCACGCGACATGATCAGCACTCCAACTAATGGAGTTCTCTGAACTCGCTTGAGGAGTGGAATCCAGTGGCTCGATTGATCGAGAGCGCGTCTTGGAGGCGACGTCAATTCACGACGAGCCGCCGCGGCGCGTGGGTGACTGCTTCACGGCCCTTGGCGGTGATGACCGACGTCTCGCCCAGACACATGCTGAGGCCGGTTCGGCTGTTCAAGAGGATCATGTGGATGAAGAACACCATGCCCGGAGCCAGCACCTGAGGATTGCCGGTGTAGACCATGGGCCAGTCCATCCACGTCGGCGGGTAAGTCGCGCCCATCGTGTAACCGCACGCGTTCAGGAAGTGGCCCTCGTAGCCCGCCTTCATGAGCGTTCGGGCATGCGCGTCGAAGACCTCGCCGACCGTGCGTCCTGGTCGCAGCTTCTCCGTCGCCGCCGCCAGCGCCTCGACGCACGCCGCGAACATCTCGCGCTGGCGCGGATCGACCTTCCCGATGAGCGCCACGTGCATCAGTGCCGCGTGATAGTGCCGATAGGACGCCGCGAACTCGAACGTCACCTGATCGTTGCGCCCCACCTTCCCGTGGCCGGTGTGGTAGCGAACGAGCAGTGCCTCGTCCCCGCTGCCGAGCGGCCAGCGGCTCGCCGAAGGATCGCCGTCGCCGGCGAGAATGGCGTGTTGCATCTCGCCGTAGATCGCGCCGACCGACGCGCCGGGGACCGTGGTCCGATTCGCGACCGCCAGCGCCTCGTCGGCGAGCTGACCCGCCCGGCGCACGTACGCGAGCTCGGCCGGGCTCTTGACCAGGCGGAGAAGCCGGACCAGGTCCGAGGCGTCCTCCGTCCGGCAGAAACCATTGAGGGCCGCGTCAACCATCTTGCCTCGCTGCGCCGTCAAGCCATACGCGTGATATTCGACGCCGAGCCGCTTGCCACGACAGCGATGGCTCTCGAGCATGTCGCGGAGGTCCTCGGCCGGGTTGGCGCCTTCCCGGTCTCGCCAGATCCTGACGTCCTCGACCACCGACGTCAGGCGGGCCTGGCGGAGATCGGCCGAGCGCGTGCAGAGGGCCAGCGAGCCGTCGGCGCCCAGGTACATGCCCTGGAACATGCTGTAGCCGCTCGTGTCGTAGCCGGTCAGGTAGTACATGCTCTCCTGGCGGAAGATGAGCAGGCCGTCCAGTCCCTGCCTCGCCATCTCCCGGCAGGCGGCGCGCCGGCGTCGCGCGAGCTCCGGCTGGCTGAAATGCAGCATCAGGCGTCCCCGCGCCGCCGCACGAGCGCGCTCACGCCCAGCACGGCGCAGGTGACGGCGATGAGGAACGAGCTCACGGCGGCGATCGTCGGATCCACCTCGAGCACCAGGCTGTTCCAGATCCGCACCGTCAGCGTCTGGACCTCGACGCCCGACAGGAACAGCGGAATCAGCAGCTCGTCGAAGGACGTCAGGAATGCGAAGAGCGCCGCCGAGAGCACCCCCGGCGCGATCAACGGCACGGTGACGCGCCGGAGCGCGCCCAGGCGGCTCGCGCCGAGGCTCAGGGCGGCCAGCTCGAGGCGGAGGTCGAATCCCTGCAGGGTGGCCGTGATGATGATGACGACCACCGGCAAGGCGAGGACGGTGTGCCCGATCGCCATCGCGAGGATGCTGCCGGTGGCCTTGAGCTTCACGAAGAAGAAGTAGAGGCCGATGGCCGTGATGATGGTCGGGACGATCATGGGGGAAAGCACCACGCCATAGACGACGGCTTTCCGCCGAAAGCGCCCGCGGACGAGCGCCAGCGCCGCGCCGAGGCCGAGCACGGTCGCAAACACCATGGTGAGGCTCGCCACCTGGACGCTGACGACGATCGACTGTCGCCAGGCCGGCGTGCCGAAGAACCGCTGGTACCAGCGGAGCGACAGCCCCGGCGGCGGGAAGCTGAGATAGTTGCCGCTGCTGAACGACACGATGAGGATGATGAGGACCGGGGCCAGGAGGAACACGAGCCCGGCGGTCGCCACGGCGACGAGCGCGATGGTGCCGGGCCCCACGCGCTGTCCCTCGGCGCCGATCATCCCGCGCCCTCGAAGAGGCGCTCGAGCCGCATCAGCCGGTAGTAGACGACGAAGGCGGCGAGCGTCAGGACCAGGAGGATGCTCCCCAGCGCCGACGCGAATGACCAGTTCAGCGTGAATTCGACCTCGCGCTCGATGAGCATCGCGATCATCACGTCGGAGGGGCCGCCCATCAGGGCCGGGGTGATGTAGAACCCCAGACTCAGGATGAAGACCAGCAGCGCACCCCCCGCGACTCCCGGAATGCTCAACGGAAGGAAGACGCGTCGGAACGCCTGGAGCCGGCTGGCGCCGAGACTGTGCGCCGCGCGGAGGAAGGCAGGATCGATGCCCTGCATGACACTCGCCAGCGTGAGCACCATGAACGGCAACAGCACGTACGTCATCCCGATGACGACGCCGGCCTGGTTGTAGAGCAACGGCAACGGCGCCGGCGTGAGCCCCGCGGCCACGAGGTACTGGTTGACGACACCGTTCCGACCGAGCAAGACCATCCAGGCATACGTCCGCACGATGATGCTCGTGAGAAACGGCAAGACCACGATGATCGTGAGCCATCGCGCGAGCCGGGGCCGGACGGTCGCCAGCACGTACGCCAACGGATAGCCCACCAGCAGACAGATCAGCGTGACGATCGTCGCGGTCCGGAAGGTCAGGCCGATGACGGTGAGATAGACACCCGTGCGGAACACCTGGCGATAGGATTCGAGCGTGTAGCCGTTCTTGTCGACGCTTCGAACCAGGATGCCCAGCAGCGGATAGACGAAGAAGGCGCCGAGCGTGAGCAGCGCCGGCAACAACAGGACGAGATGCCGCCGGGCGTCGCGCCGCTCCGCTGCGCCGGCCGGCTCGGCGCCGACGGCCAGCGGGGTGGCCGCGTCAGCCGTCATCGCCGGCCCGCGCGAAAATGCGCGTGTCTTCGGGATCCCACGCGACCTCCAGGGACTCGCCACTGGAAAGACGGCGGGAGGCCGCCCGATTCTGGACCTTGACGGTCAGCGTCCCGGCGGCGCCGAGCCCAACCGAGTACCGCGTCGCGTCGCCCGCATAGACGACGTCTTCGATGACGCCCTTGCAGCAATTCGGCCCGGCCGCGGGCGTGTTCGTGGGCTCGAGCTTCTCCGGACGAACGGCGGCGACGACCCGCTGGCCCGCCCGCAGCGGCTGGCTGGCGATCCCCCACAGCTCGAGACCGCCGTCCGTGCGGACGAGCGTCCGTCCCGGCCCGGAGGCCGCGACGACGACGCCCTCGATGAAATTCGATTCGCCGACGAAGTCCGCCACGAACGGGCTCACCGGCGCCTCGTACAGCTCGGCCGGGGTGCCGACCTGCTCCGTCCGACCGCCACGCATGACGGCGACGCGATCCGACATCGTCAGCGCCTCCTCCTGGTCGTGGGTGACGTAAATCACCGTCACGTGCAGGTGGCGCTGGATCCGCTTCAGCTCGCCCTGCATGTGGGCACGCAGCTTCTTGTCCAGCGCGCCCAGCGGCTCGTCCATCAACAGCACCCGCGGCTGGAAGACGAGCGCCCGGGCCAGCGCGACGCGCTGCTGCTCGCCGCCGGAAAGCTGGCGGGGAAGGCGCCGCTCGTACCCCGTCAGGCGCACGAGCTCGAGCGCCTCTCCGACTCGACGACGGAGTTCCCCGCCGGGGATCTTGCGAACCTGGAGCGGGAACGCCACGTTCTCGAACACGGTGAGATGCGGAAACACGGCGTAGCTCTGGAACACCATCCCGAGGTCGCGCTTCTGCGGCGGCAGCGCCGTGACGTCGACACCGTCGATGGCGATCTGGCCGCGGGTGGGATGGACGAACCCGGCCACCATCATCAGCGTGGTCGTCTTGCCCGACCCGCTCGGCCCCAGCAGGGTGAAGAACGATGCGGCGGCGATGGTCAGGGAGACGTCGCTGACCGCCACCACGGACCCGAACATCCTGGTCAGCGCGCGGAGACGGACCTCGGCGCCGGGTCCTATCCCTTCTGCAGCAGCCACTGGGACCAGCGCTCGCTCACCTTGGCCCGGTTGTCGGCCCACCACTTGCCGTTCTGGAGAAATGCCTTCGCCCTGTACTCGGGGCTCGACGGCAGCCGGGCGGCGACGTCGGCGGGAATCGACTTGAAGGCTTGCCGATTCGTCGGCCCGTAGGGAATCAGCTTCGCGAGGTTCGCCTGGAGCTCCGGCTGGCAGGCGAAGTCGACGAAGCGCTGGGCGTCCTCGGCATGCTTGGCGCCTTTCAGCACGCCCCAGTACTGTGACTGGAGGCTCGCCTCGTTCCATTCGATCGCCAGCGGCGCCCCCTTGTCGGCCACGGCCTGGAGTCGGCCGTTCCAGATGCTGCCGAGGACGACCTCCTTGTCCGCCAGCATCTGCGCCGACAGGGCGCCGGTGTCCCAGAACTTCCGGATGGCCGACCGCACCCGGTCGAGCGACTTGAATCCGCGCTCGATGTCGAGCGGGTAGAGCTTGTCCTTGGCGACGCCGTCGGCCAGGAGCGCAAACTCGAGGTCGACGTTGCCGGACGCGAGGTCGGCCAGCATTCGCGGCCCGGGAAACCGCTTGAGGTCCCAGAACTCCGCCCACGAGCGGGGATGCTTGCCGGAGGGGAACGCCTGCGTGTTGTAGCCGAGGACGGACGAGAAGTAGATGTCGCCGACCATGTCGTCGCGCCGGATGAACGGATCCATGTCATCCGGGTTCGAGTGCTTCCAGCCCTTGTACTGGATCTTCTCGAGCGCCCCCTTCTGGCTGAGCGAGATCATCCCGAGTTCGCCCGCGTCGACCACGTCGAGCTCGATGTTGCCGGACTCGAACATCGCCAGCAGCTTCCCCAGCGTCGCGGGTGCCTTGACCACCTCGATGCCGGTGGCCTTTGTGAAGGGCTCGAAGACGGATTTCACGGTCGCCTCTTCGTAGGCGCCGCCGATCGTCCGCACGACGATCTTTCCTGCCGCGCTGGCCCGGCGGATCAAGACGACCGGCGCGGTCGCGGCGGCGAGCAGGCCGGTCGCGCCGGCGAGGAAGCGCCGTCGGCTGACCGCGTTCGCATGGATGGGAGCGGTCCGCTCCCGGTCGGGCTGACTCATGTCGCGCTCCTTTGACCGCGGTCGATCGACCGTCCGGAGTGCCGCATCGTCCGGCCAAAAGGCCCCGCCTGTCAAGTCGCCCGCGGTGTATGCTCGGCGACAATTTCTCGGAACGAGGCCCCGTCATGGACAGCGTGAAGCGACAGCTCGCCAAGTGGATCGACGAGGATCGCGAGACGATCATCGCCTTTCTGCGCGACTTCGTTCGCGCCAAGAGTCCGAACCCTCCGGGCGACACGACACTCGCCGCGGCGCACGTCACGCGCTTTCTCGAAGCGCGCGCCCTGCCCTTCCGGGTGATCGCGCCGCAGCCCACGATGCCGAACATCGTGGGCACGTTCGAGGGCGGACGGCCTGGCCGTCACCTCGTCCTCAACGGCCACATCGACGTGTTCCCCGCCGACGAGACGAACGAGCGGTGGACACATGGACCGTGGAGCGGGACGATCGCCGACGGGAAAATCTACGGACGCGGCGTGGCGGACATGAAAGCGGGCACGTCGGCCTCGATCTTCACCTTCGCCTACCTCCACCGGATCCGCGAGCACCTGAAAGGGCGGCTGACGCTGACCGCCGTCTCCGACGAGGAGACCTTCGGCCCCTGGGGAGCCCGGTACCTCATGGAGCACCACGCCGAGGTCCACGGCGACTGCCTGCTGAACGGGGAGCCGAGCAGTCCGCTGACCATCCGCTTCGGCGAGAAGGGCCCGCTGTGGCTCCGGTTCACGACGCGAACGAAAGGGGCGCACGGCGCCTACACGCATCTCACGCCGAGCGCGACCAAGATCGCGGCGCGGTTGATCCTCGATCTCGAGGAGCTGACGACGCTGCAGCCGTCCGTGCCCGTGGAGATCGCGGATGCGCTGGCGGGCGCCGCCGCCGCCATCGACGAGGCGCAGGGCCCGGGGGCGAAGGACATCGTGCAGCGCGTGACCCTGAACATCGGCGTCATCCACGGCGGGCTGAAGGTCAACATGGTCCCCGGGACCTGCGTGTTCGAGGCCGACGTTCGCCTGCCGCCGGGCCTCGGCAAGGACGAGGTGCTCGCGAAGATCCAGCGGATCCTCGGCGGCTATCCCGAGACGACTCTGGAAGAGATCAACTACAGCGCGCCGAGCGCCGGCGATCCGAACCACGAGATGGTCGGCATCCTGCGCGCGAACGCCCGCGCCCTCGGCCGACCGGACCCCGCGCCGATTCTCAGCCTCGGCGGCACCGACGCCCGCCTGTGGCGTCAGCGCGGCATCCCCGGTCTCGTCCACGGACCGTTCCCCCGCGGCATGGCCCAGGCCGACGAGCACGTCGAGATCGAGGAGTACCTCCACATCGTCCGCATGCACGTGCTGTCGGCGTTCGATTACCTCTCGCGATGATCGCGTGAGCGCTGGTGCGGCCGGGCGTCGACGACCGCCGGGGCTCGACGGCTCTACCGCACGAAGAGCGCACGTTCGGTCCGGGTCAAGCGCTCGGCGCCGGCGTCGGTGACGAGCACGGTTTCACTGAACGCGAGCCCCAGGGCCGAGACGTACATGTGGAAGACCATGCCCGGCTCGAGCGCCCACGTCGCGGTCGGGATGAAGAGTCGCGTGAAGTCGCTCGTCCTCGGGGACCAGGGGGCGTAGTAGCCCAGCGTGTAGCCCGTCGCATTGTCGTAGCGGTCTCGCAGGTTCGCGGCCAGCACGCCGTCCCGACCGAGACGATCGACATCGGCGGCCGCCGCGCCGGGCTTCATCGCCGCGATCTGACGGTCCTGGATGTCGAGGAGCGTCCGGGCGGCGTCGATCTGCGAGGCCGAAGGCACGCCGATCACCGTGGGCCGCATGATTCGCGCGCTGTAGCCGTGGACTTGCGGGACCAGCTCCATGTGCAGGATGTCGCCGCGCTCGAGGCGATGGCTGCCCAGCACGCCGTGGAGCGAGCTCGCGCGCGTGCCCGACGTGATGACGCCCGCGCGGCCGGTATCGGCGCCCAGCTCGAGAAACACGCGACTGGCGGCGGCCGCCGCCTCGCGCTCGTTCTTGCCCTCGCCCGCCGCTCCGACGGCGGCGGCCATGGCGCGGTCCGCGATGGTCGCCGCCTGCCTCAGATACACGATCTCCTCGGCGGATTTTCGCAGACGCAGCTCCCGCAACACCTCGCCGAAATCGATGAACGCTGCCGCCGGCAGCGCCGACGTGATGGCCTGCCAGCGTCGTACGGTCAGATAGTTCGAGTCCAGCTCGAGAGCGAGGCGCCGCGTCCCCCAGCCACGCCGCCCGAGCTCGCGGGCGATCACCTCGACGGGATCTTCCCAGTCGGCCATGGTCACGTGGTCCCGCAGCCACGAGCGCTCGAGAAAACTCGGCTCGTCGAGCGACCGGAGGAACATGACAGGCTCGCCGTCGAGCGGGATCGCGCACGCCTGGTAGCGCGTCGCCGAGCGGTCGAAGCCCGTCAGGTAGGCCAGGTGCTCGGCCTCGTCGACCAGCACGACCTCGGCGCCCCGCTCCTGCATCTTGGCTCGTACGAGGGCGAGCCGCCGGGCGTATTCGTCACGCGAAAAGCTGAGCGGCATCGGCATGGATATTTCCCTCACCGGTCTTTCAGCTTCAGGTCCTCGTAGGGCGCCGACCATGGATAGTCTGCGATCAGCCCGAGACCGGGCTCCGCCACCCGGGGGCCGTAGCCGTGGAGCAGGACGAGCTGCCAGATCGGCAGGTACATCGCCTTCTCGTGAATGAGCTGCTGGATCCGCTGCACGATCGCCTCGCGCTTCCGGACGTCGAGCTCGGCGCTCTGCTCCCGGAACAGTCCGTCGATATCGGAATATCCACCGTAGGCGTAGATGCCACTGGAAGCCACGAACGCCTCGAGCCGGGTGGCGGCGTTGCCGAAGACGCCGCTGAGGCTGTACACGACGTTCTTCAGCTTCTTCTCCTGATACGCCTTGAGGAACGCCGCCCGCTCGAGCGGTCGCAGCCGGGTACGGATGCCGACCGCCTGCAGGTCGTTGATCAGCGGCTCCGCGTATCCGGTGGTCGCTGCGTCGCACCAGAGGTCCCCGGCGTCGAAGCCGCTCGGATAGCCGGCCTCGGCCAGCAGGTGCCGGGCGCGGGCCGGATCATAGGGATAGGCGGGCGGCGGCCAGAAGAACTCGAAGCCGCTGGGGATGATGCTGCCGGTGATGCGCGAGAAGCCGAGGGTCTCAGCCTGGTTGATCGCCTGGTGGTTGACGGCGTGGTTGGCGGCCAGCCGCACGCGCCGATCGTGCCACGGCGACTTCGGATCCCACTGATCGACGAAGGCCAGCCAGTGCGTGCTCACGAACGGCGTCGGCCGCAGGGTCAGCTGCGGCGTGCGCCGCACCTCGTCGCCGAGCTCGCCGTCGAAGGCGTAGCCGATGTCCGCTTCGCCCCGCTTGAGCACGGCCAGGCGGGTGGATGGATCGGGGACGACCTTGAAGACGAGGCGCTTCACGCTCGGTGCCTTGCGCCAGTAACCCTCGACGGCCTCCAGCACCAGTTCCACCCCGGGCGTGAAGGAGACGAAGCGATAGGGCCCGGCGCCGACCGGCGCCTTCCGGAACCCCTCCTCCCCTACTTTCTCGACGTACTTGCGCGGCACGATCCAGCCCGCCCCCGTCGCCGGCGTGCCGTAGTACGTCAGGAAGTCCGGCCACGGCCGCTTGAGCCGGAAGCGCACGTGCCCGGGGACCGTCGTCTCGATGGCGGCGACCCGCTCCTTCAGCGCCTGGCCCGAGATGCCGCGGTAGCGCTCGAAGGAGAACTTGACGTCCTCGGCCGTCACCGGGTCGCCGGTGTGAAAACGCGCCGTCTTGCGGAGGACGAAATCGTAGACGAGTCCGTCGGGCGACACGCTCCATGACTCGGCCAGGCTCGGGGCCAGGCGGTGCCCGGGCAGCGGCTTCACCAGGGCGTCGTGGAGCGCGTAGAGCAGCATGAACGGTGTGATGAGCCCCGGGGTCTCGGCCGGATCGAAGAACGTCGGCGCCAGCGCGAAGTGCACGGCCCACGTCAGCTGGCCCTCGGGCGCCGCCGCGACGCCGACCGGCCCGAGCAGCACCAGCGTGAGGAGCAGGCCGGCGCGGAGTGCCGCGTGCGGTCTCACGGGTTCAGGATGACCTTGAGTGGATCGCCGATCCGCTGCTCGAGCACCTCGATGGCCTCGTGGACCCGGCCGAGCGGGAACTGGTGGGTGATCAGCGGCTTGGCGGTGAGCCGGCCGGCCGCCACCAGCGCCAGCGCGCGCCCGACGCTGGTGCCGCCCTCCCCGCGCTCGGTGTAGATGGTCACGTTGCGCCGGACCGCGTGGCTGACGTCGGCGGTGACCGGGCCGTGGTAGAAGGCAACCAGGAGCACCTTCCCGCCGGGCTTGGCCATGCGGAGCGACTGGTCGAACGTCTCGTCGCCACCGGCACAGTCGATCACCAGGTCGGCGCCCTTGCCGGCGGTGGCCGCCATCACCGCCGTGACCGGATCGGTCGTCCGGCTGTTCACGGTGACGTCGGCGCCGAGGCTGCGGCCCACAGCCAGCCGCGCATCGCGGGTGCCGGTCAGGATCACGCGCGTCGCGCCCAGCGCTCTCACGAGCTGGATCGCCATGAGCCCGATGGGCCCCGGCCCCAGGACCGCCACGGTCTCGCCGGCAAAGTACCCGCCGGCATTCTGGAGGCCGAACAGGGGGCTGCCAGCCGTCATCACCACCGTGGCTTCCTCGTAGCTCACGCGGTCCGGCATGCGGTAGAGGGTGTTGACGTGATTCACCGCGTACTCGGCCAGCCCACCGTTGGTGGTGAAGCCGTTGGCGCGGTGGCCGCGGGCGCGATTGCCGTAGTTCAGGCAGGCGGTGTAGAGCCCGCGGATGCAGTTCTCGCAGCGACGGCAGCCCATGTGCGCTTCGACGACCACCCGGTCGCCGATCTGAAACTCATCCACGCTGCGGCCCAGGGCGACGACGTCGCCCGCGTACTCGTGGCCGAAGATGAACTCGCCGTACGGCGGCATCTGCGGCAGGCCCTGGTGGATGATCTTCAGATCCGTCCCTCAGATGCCACAGGCCCGCACCCGCACCAGGACGTCCTCGTCACCGGGCGCCGGTACGGGGCGCTCCTGGAGCTCGAAGCGGTGCGGCGCGACGAGCACCGTGGCCGTCATGCTCGCTGGAATCGGCATGGATCGCTCCTTTCGCACAGGGTCGAGGACCGCTCGCGAGGCGGCTCCGACCGACTGAGGCGGCGAGTGTACCCTAGGGGCGCACGTCGATGCCGTGACGTCTCGCTACGCCGAGCTCATGGTCCAGACTCGAAGCAGGTGGCGAGCACCCCGTCGACGCACGACCAGGATGCCGAGGACGACCACGGCCAGCGCCGCCGCGAGATATTTCATACCAGCGCCTCATCCCTTCAGGCTTTGAGATGATCACGCGTACGAGCGGGTTGCGCGACACCCAGCGCACGACCGTGGCATCTTAACGGGAGGGGAGCCGTCGTTGCAGGCCCGAGGTGCGTCCAGGAAAGTCGTCTACGCAGCGTTGCTCGGCAACCTGCTGGTCGGATTCACCAAGCTCGCCGCGGCCGTCGTGACGGGCAGCTCGGCCATGGTGAGCGAGGCCGTGCACTCCTTCGTCGATACCGGCAACGAAGTCCTGCTGCTGTACGGGCTGCACCGGGCCGCGCGCCCGGCCGACGCGCGGCATCCGCTGGGGCACGGGCGCGAGCTCTATTTCTGGAGCTTCATCGTCACCCTCGTCATCTTCGGTCTCGGCGCCGGTGTCTCGATCTACGAGGGAGTCGTCCACGTGCTGTCGCCGGCACCCATGACGAATCCTGTCGTCAACTATGTCGTCCTCGGGCTGGCGCTCGTGTTCGAGACGGGGTCGTTCGCGGTGGCCGTCAAGGCGTTCCGGGCGCGCCGGGTACGGCGTGGCTTCCTCGAAGCCGTGCGTGACAGCAAGGATCCGACGATCTTCATCGTCCTGTTCGAGGACAGCGCCGCGCTCGTCGGCATCGGGCTCGCGCTGGTCGGAGTTGCGGCGAGCGAGGTTCTTCGGCTTCCCGTACTCGACGGCGTCGCCTCGATCGCCATCGGTGTCGTCCTCGCGCTGGTGGCGGCGTACCTCGCGCGCGAAAGCAAAGGGCTGCTCATCGGCGAACCGGCGGAATCGGGCGTGGTGGCGTCGATCTGTGCGATCGCGCGAGCGCAGCCCGGGATCGAGCATACGACCGGGCTGTTCACCGTCCATCTCGGCCCCGACCAGGTCGTCGCCGCGATCAGCGTCGACTTCACCGACGATCTCTCGGCCGGTGATGTGGAAGCCATCGTCGCGACTCTGGAAGAGCGCGTGCGGAAAGCCCACCCTGAGATCGTCTCCCTGCTCGTCAAGCCGCAAGCCCGCGTCGCACGCCCGCGCTGAGGCGGAATGAGGAGGCCCATGGAGCCGAGGCTCGTGCGCTTCGAGGGGTTCGAGCGGATTCATCTCGTGGCCGACGTGTGGGGCGACGACAGGGACTGGCCCGTGCTGCTCATGCACGGGGGCGGACAGACCCGTCACGCCTGGGGGAGCACGGCGCAAACCCTCGCGAGCCACGGATGGCGGGCGGTGTCGCTCGATCTGCGCGGCCACGGCGACAGCGAGTGGGCACTCAACGGCGATTACTCGTTCACCGCCTACGGGGCGGATTGCGTGGCCGTCGTCGATCAGCTCGGGCGCCCGCCCGTGCTGGTCGGCGCGTCACTGGGAGGCATCACGGCCATGCTCGCCGAGGGAGGCTCCGACCGCGTCGTATCGAGCGGGCTCGTCATCGTCGACGTCACCCATCGCACCAATCCCGCGGGCGTGCAACGGATCCGCGACTTCATGAGCTCGGGCGTGCGCGGGTTCGCCACCCTCGACGAGGCGGCCGACGCGATCGCGGCCTACACGCCGCATCGCCGCCGACGCGTGAACCCGGCCGGGCTCATGAAAGTGCTGCGTCAGAAGCGGGACGGGCGCTGGTACTGGCACTGGGATCCGAAATTCCTCGACCATGGGCGTACCGAGGTGCCGCGCCGGGAGTTCGAGGCGCTGTTCGAGGCAGCCATGCGGAATATCGCCGTCCCGACGTTGCTCGTGCGGGGCAAGCTGAGCGACGTGGTCACCGAGGAGGGCGTGCAGGAGTTCCTCCGGCAGATTCCCGGCGCCAAGATGGTCGACGTGGGCGGCGCCGCCCACATGGTGGCGGGCGACCAGAACGACGCCTTCTCCCAGGCTGTCATCGAGTTCCTCGAG
>VBPC01000213.1 GCA_005887895.1 Candidatus Rokuibacteriota bacterium | reverse complement strand
CCCTCGATGAGCGGCTCGGCGATGGTTGGAGACGGCGGTCCGCCGACCACCGTCACGTACGCCGACACCGAGGTGCTATTCAGCGTCGCCGTGATCGTGACCGGTCCGCCGACCGCGACGCCGGCCACGACGACATTGCCCCTGAACACCCGGACCGGGATGTCGAGCTGCGACGGCACGCTCGCCACCCCCGGGTTCGAGCTGTGCAGCCGGATCCGCACGCCGGTCCCGTGCGAGGGATTCTGGATCTGGAGCGTCAGGACGCCGGTGCCGCCGCGGGGAACGCTCGACTGCGTCGGTCGCAGGCTGAGGACGCACGGTTTGACACCGCGCCGGCAGTCTTCGTCGTCGTCATCGTCGCACTCGCCCGCTTCGCTTTCGCGACCGTCGACGGTGACGCCATCAACATCGATGTCGCAGACGAGCGGCGGGCCCGCGCGCGGTTCGCTGGGGAGAAGAACGGCGGCGACGCCTATCACGGCCACGACGGCCGCGAGCCGACTCATCGGCACGGCTCGCCGAGCCGTCATTCTCACGGGACGAGTCCAGCCAGCCATCCGCGACAGCACACCGCGCGATGCCTCCTGAACAGCGACTAGGCGCGGATTCTAGCGCACGGCGATGCCATTCGCCAGAGGGGGAGCCGGCGGCGAATGGAGCCCGTGTGCAAGCCGCTTGCAGCGCGTCGTGAAGAAGGCCTTCACACCGCGGACCGATCTACGCAACACTCCTCGTATTCGAACTGGGTCTAGATCTTGCTGGGACGGCCGTACCGCCCAGTGAGGCGAGATGCCCTCGGGAAAGGGAGGCCGACGTTGAAATCGACGCTCTGCATCATCTCGGCGTACCGGCCGGATTTGATGGACCATGCGGTGCGCGCCTTCGGTGCCGTCGGGAACATCCAGGTCGTCATGGACCGGCGCCTGGGCGAACGCCGGCGATCCGAGGTCCCGAGCTCCAAGGAGTCCCGAAGCAGAGATCGGCGACAGCGAGACATCGACGAGCGTCTGCGCACCCAGGGATTCGCCATCGTTCCCAGCAACTGAGAAATCCGGCTCGCCGAGCAGGCCTCAGCCGAGATCCTCGTCGAGGCCGGTCGCCTCGAGTCCCCAGCGGGTGACTTCGGCGAGCATCTCGTCGGTGTTCGAAAGCCGGTTGCTGAACTCCTTGACCATCACGGTCAGGAGGCGGAGCGCCGAGTCACGGTCCTTCTCCAGCAGGAGGGGATCGCTTCACGATCGAGCGTCAAGACCACCGAGTCCGTGAGCGCGCGTACGCTCGCCGAGCGCCGGCGACGGCTGACGCTCATCTCGCCGAAGAACTCGCCGCGCTTCATGTGCACGAGGACGTTCTCGACGTGACCGCTCACGCCCTTGGAGACCACCAGCGTGCCGGAACGGATCACGAACATCCGGCTGCCCCAATCTCCCTCACGGACGAGCGGCACGTCGCGCAAGAACAGGACGATCTCCGACAGGGATGAGACGCCCGCTCGGTGCGGCGGCGCTCGGCCGCCGGGGCGGCTCCCCAGCGGCGGCGGCGCTCGGCATGACGCCGATCCAGCACGACGTCGATGCTCTCCACGCCGTGGCAGCCCTCGCGCAGGTGGTCATAGAGGTCGGGGCGGCCGCGAGCGACGACGAACATCAGAGCATCGTCTCGGGATCCATCCGCTACCGCGTGCCCGGTCAGCATAGGCCACCGCCCCACCGCGACCTCGATCCGATCGGGACTCGAGACGAAGACCCCGGCGTGATAAACAGCGATTTTGGGGCCGGTGGGCGGCCACGCGGGCAACGGCCGGGTGGTCGCGGCTCGTCCGGTCGAGACGCCGGCGCGACGGCGCGTCACAGCCACCGTGCCACAGTGACCAGCCCCGACCCGTGAATGGCGCTGTAAATGCGCGATGCAATTATCGAGTGGGACTGGCTCTTGGAGGAGGCGGCGCGGCACGCGGTTTGCCGTCCGGGAGGCGCATGCGGACGCTCGTGCGCGCCGGCATCGCCGGGATCGCGTTATTGCTCACGGGCTGCGCTGTCCCGACGCGGTTGATGCAGATGGGGCCGCTCTCCGAGCGCGAATGGCTCGTCACGCTCGTCGTCTCCGAGGACGACCGGGTGGTGGCCAGCGAGTGCGCGGACGTCCTCGCCATGGGGCCGATCCTCGGGTGCCACCTGTGGCACCGCGTCAATGTTCCCGGGGTCGGCGACGTGCGCATCGTCAAGATCGTCCGCTACACGGACGCACTGCCCTCGACGCTAGCGCAGGAGATTGACGTCCACGAGCTTTGCCATGCGATCGCCGCGCTTCAGCCGATCGACGACCCGTGCCATCGCGATAACGACGGAATCATTCAATCGGCCGGCGCCGCTGTTCAGCGCCGCCTGAGAACGACATCGGGCGAGTCATGGCGCGGTGGCGGAGGCGGGAGCCGGTAGGGCGCCCACGCCGACACCGCCTTACGGTGTTGCCGAGATGTTCACGGTGGCCCTGATCTGGGTGCCGAGCGAGGCACCGCCCTGCGGGTTGCTGAGGATGACGAAGAAGTTCTTGGCGGGCTGACCACCACCTTCGACTCGCAGGGGAATCAGGATGGTCTGCGTCAGCTGACTGGCGGCGAACGTCGCGGTTCCCGCCGCCGGGAAGTAGTCGCTGGCGCCGCTGGCGGTCCCGTCAGCCGTTGCGAAGTCCACCGAGACGCCGCTGGCGCCGCCGCTGAGCCGCTTGAGCGTCAGCACCGCATTGGCGCACGGCGACGCCGCACACCCCTTCACGCTGAAGGACGTCACCGCGAACTGGACGACACCCCCTCGATCGTCGTTGTGGATCACGACAGTGGCCGTGCTCGGGCTTCCCAAGGTCGCGCCGGTCGGCGACGACAGCACGACGGTGAACGATCGGTCGCCATCGTCGCGCGTGTTCGGAATGATCTGGACGGTGAAATTGACGACGAACACGCCGGGCTGGAAGATGAGGACTCCGGACTTCGCCACATAGTCGCGCCCGGCGCTCGCGGTGCCATCCACGGTCGTGTAGGCGACCGTGGCCGGGGTAGCGCCGGTGTCGCTGGGGCGCCGCACCGACAATGTCACGAAGCCGAACTCGCTCGAGTTGTACGGAGAGCCGAAGAACGCGAGGATGGGCTGACTATCCCGGATCGTCAGCACGGCGGTGCTCTGACTGCCAAGGCTCGCGCCGCAGGCCCCGGCCGGCGCGGGAGTCGGGCATCGCGGGTTCGACAGCGCCAGGTTCACGGTCAGAGGCCCGGTGGCGGCGTTGTCGTTGAGGATCGGCACGGTGAACGTCCGCGCCAGCACCCCGGCAGCGAACGTCAGGGTGCCGCTCCTCGCCGCATAGTTGACGCCCGCGACGGCCGTCCCCCCCGGGCCGGCGGCGAAGTCCACCAGGAAGGGAATCGTGGCCGTCCCGCTGCGTCGCACGGTGATGACCACGCTCGGCGTCGACTCGCGGACGGTGAAGCCGGCTGACGCGAAGGCGACGGTCGGCTCGAGATCCACGATCGTCAGCACGGCGGTGCTCGGGCTGCCGAGGCTCGCCCCGCTGGGGCCGGACAGCGCCAGATTCACGGTCAAGGGACCGGTGGCCGCGCGATCGTTGAGGACCGGCACGGTGAAGGTCCGCGACGACTGGCCGGGAGCGAACGTCAAGGTCCCGGACGTCGCCGTGTAGTTGGTGCCGGCGGTGGCGGTCCCGTCACTGGTCGCGAAGGCCACCGTCGCGGTGGCGGTGGTGCTTCCGGTCCGCGTCGCGGTGATCGTGGCGACGACCGTCGCCGTCCGCTCGTTCACGCTGAACGTCGGGGCGCCGAATTGAATGCAGGGTCGCGTCTCGACGATCGTCAGTGTGGCCTGCTGGCGGACGCCCAGCACGGAGCCGCCGGTGGGGTCGGTGAGACTCAGGTTGACCGTCTGGTTGCCGTCGCAAAGACCGTCATCCGTGATCGGCACCGTGAAGGTGGCGACGATCTGATGGGGCACGAAGGTCAGGGTGCCGGACACCGCCGTGTAGTCCGTCCCGGCGGTGGCGGTGCCGTCGCTGGTGGAGAAATGCACCGTGCCGGGCACGCTGGTGTCCCCGGTGCGCTGCACGCTGATGGTCGCTCCGCGCTCGTTCTCGCCGACCTGGTAGCTGGTGGCCGTGAACTGGATGATGCTCGTGTCCGCCATCTGGGTGACGAACGCGTCGACCAGGCCGCGAAAGCCACGGAGCGGCGCCGATACCGGGAAGTCGGTCGAGGCGGTCTGGCCGGCAACGACGACGGCCCCATCGGGATCGACGGCGAGCGCCAGCGCGGCGTCGTTGCCGCTGCCGCCGAGAAACGTGGAGTACACCAGCCCGGTGCCCGCCGCGGTGAGCTTGGTCACGAACGCGTCGAGCCCACCGGCCAGCCGGCCCTGCAGCGCCGCAACCAGGGGGAAATCCGCAGAGCCGGTGGAGCCCGCGACGTAGACGGTGAACTGGGTCGGATGAACACCGATGGCGTTGCCAATGTCGTTGCCGGTGCCACCGAGGTACGTCGAGAACACCAGCGCGTTGCCGGCGACGTTGAGCTTGGCCACGAAGGCGTCCGAGCCGCCGGCCAGCGCAGCCTGCAGTGGCGCGGTCGTCGGGAAGTTGGCCGAGGTCGTGGAACCGGTCACGTAGGCATTGCCGAGGCTGTCGACGGCGATGGCCAACGCCTCGTCGTCGCCGGTTCCGCCGAGGTACGTGAGATACACCAGAGCGCCGGTGGCGTCGAGCTTGCCGACGAAGCCGTCGGTGCGGCCCCCGAGCCCCGGCTGGATCGCGCCGAGCACGGGCAGATCAGTCGAGGTAGTCGAGCCGGCCACCCACACGTTGCCGGCGAAGTCCGCAGCAATGGCGTTGCCGGTGTCGGTGCCAGCGCCACCGATGAATGCGCAATAGGACACGGTTGCGCCGGTCGCGTCCAGCTTGACGACGAAGGCATCGGCGCCCGTTCGCTTGACACCGGAGCACACGACCGCGTTGTTGTTGGGGAACGACGGGACGTCAGTCGAGCCGGTAACATAGGCGTGACCGGCGCCGTCGACGGCGATGCCGAAGGCGAAATCGTTGCCGTTGCTGCCGAGATAGGTCGAGTACACCAGGCTGCTGCCATTGGGAGCGAGCTTGGCGACGAACGCTTCGTTGCCGCCGCGAGTCGTGGACTGGAAGGCGCCCACCACCGGAAAGTTGTTGGACGTGGTGTTGCCGGCGACGTAAGCGTTGCCGGCGCTGTCCACCGCAATCGCGTTGCCGACGTCGTCGCCGCTGCCGCCGAGGAACGTCGAGTAGAGCAGCGTGGTGCCCGTCGGATCGATCTTGCTGACGAAGACGTCCGTGACGCCGGTCCGCACCGGATCGAGCGCGCCGGGCGTGACCGGGAAGTCGGACGAGATGGTGGAGCCGGTGATGTAGGCGTTGCCGGCCTGGTCGAGCACCACTCCGAAGCCCAGGTCGGTGGACGTTCCCCCGAGATACGTCGAGTAACCGAGCACGGGATCGATGACGAGCGGTCGCGAGGCGTCCCAGGCCGCCACCCAGAAGCGCACGCGCGCGCCATCGAGCACGTAGCCGCCCTCGACCGGCCGCCTCCCGCCGTCGACCTCCTGGTAGATCAGCGGGCGCCCCAGACGCAGTTCGCCGGCGGGGGTGGTGATGACCAGGTCGCCGTCCGTGTCGAGGCGAAGGGCCTCGGCCCCCTCGAAGGCCATGACCACGGCATGGGGATCGCCTCCGGGCGCCACGACGAAGTCGTACTCCAGCTGGCGCTCGGTACCGTAGAACTCGAGGCTGACGCCAGGATACACGCCGGCATAGTGAACCCGCGCGAACGTCGGCACGTCGCGACGCCACTGGCCCGGCTGGCCGACCAGGTAATGGCTGCGGCCAGTCCGCTGATCGACGCCCACGAGGCGGCTGTTCGCGTCAGCCCCCTCCAGCCGCATGCGGACGATGCGGGGCGGCGGCATCGGCGCCGCCACTGCGCCGGGCCGGCGGCCGCTGAGCCCGCCGCGGTCCTGCGGCACGAGTACCAGCAGCGTCTCGGTCGGCGTGAGGAACAGGCCGTAACCACGGCCCCGGGCGAGGAACTTGACGGCCGGGTCGGCCTGGCCCTGGTTGGGCTCGAAGGCCAGGGACGGGCGTCCGCCGGGGGCGAGCGCCGCCGACGCGGCGGCCAGCGCGGGCGAGCAGAGGGCCGCGAGCAGGGCCGTCAGGACACCGCAACTCAGGCACAGCGCGATGCTGCTACGCCCCCGGCTGAACACTGGCGACTCTCCCTGAACCGGCGCGAGTGCGTCGCGCCCCCGAGGAAGTCGCTCCTCGATCGAGCCCCATCGGCCGATCGCATCTCAGCGCCCATTGCGCTGAGCGACTACCGTGGCCGGGATTGTAGACTGAGTGAGCCTTGCCGCTCTAGACCAGAGATGGATACCGCCCCCCGAGGCCGGGGGCGGCTACGCGATTCGGTCCCACGCGGCGTTGCCCATCATCGGCTGTATTGACATCATTGACGCCAAGGAGACTGAAGCATGAGGCGCGGCCCACGGGCGCTGCTATTTGTCGCGCTGACGGGCATCACCGTGGCGGCGGCCGGGACCCTCGAGGGCCGGGAGCTGCGACCGCTCATGTGGGGCTGGGAGCAGCTGTTCGCGCTCGAGTATGGCTTGGGTCAGTACCGCGGACAACCGGCCGTCGAAGGCTACGTGATCAACATCTCGCCGTACGGCTTCACCCGTATTCGCATCCTCATCGATGCTCTCGACGCCGACGATCAAGTGGTGGCACAGCGCGTCGCGTACGTGCCGGGTGAGCTCGGAGGTCGTGGGCGTACGATCGCATCGAATCTTTCGGCAACAAGGTTCGTTGAAGGGCCGGCTGGTGTTCACTCTCCTAGGCGACAGCGCCACTGTGCTTCGCCCTTCTGTGCCGCCCCAGATGCATCGGCAAGGCGAAAGCCCGGTCACAGTCAGGACAACGAAGCGCCCCGCTGCCGGCCGCCCTACCTACTCGCTGTGGCGACTCGAGCGGCATCTCCGAAATATTCAGCATCCGCCGGATCGCGTCTGCTCGATCATTTGAAACACGTCTTCGCGTGATACGCGCAAGACGCGCCTCTTCGCTTTCTTGTCGGGCGAATTTGGCCGAGAGCTTCATGGCGGAGCGGTCACCCCGCATGATACCAGGCTTCCAGCGGCCCGCCCGCGGCCACGCCGAGGGCGTGAGACGTCTACGACTTGACGTCGCCCACGAACTTCACTCGCTCTTTGCCCTTCAGCACGTCGGGGGTGATGATCCACGTCCCGCGACAACTTCCGCCGACCACCTTTGACGCTGTCGGGGGCGAGGCAATCGCGGTGAACGCGCTGGCCACGCCACCGAGGATGCAGAAGCCCGCCTTGACCGGGGAGTACACGATCGTCCCCAGCGCGCTGCCGGCGCCGTACGCCACCTGTTCGGGCGTGCTACCGTTCGAGTCCCCGCCCGCCGACGCGACGCCGATCTGCCCGAGTAGCGCCAGTACGAGGAGTATCGCCACGCGCTGTTTCATCTCGTCGTCCTCCGTGTTCGCTCACCTTGGCCGCCATGATACTGCGGCCGAGGCTGCACTTCCTAGGGCCGCCGAGGTCCCGGGCTGCCGGTGATCGACGGCGCCGCGGCCGGCGTCGCGCTGGCCGCGGCGCCGGCGGCTATGCGCCGCCGCTCCCCAAGCGCCGTTGACGCGACGACGAGGCGCGGTGCGGATGAGTCGCGATCCAGTGCCGGGCGATGTCGATGCGCCGGCAGATCCACACGCCACGGTGGCGCTCGACGTGATCGAGGAAGCGGGCGAGCGCCGCCGCCCGTCCCGGCCGACCCATGAGCCGCATGTGCAGCCCGACCGACATCATCTTCGGATGGTCGGCTCCCTCGGCGTAGAGCACATCGAAGGCGTCGCGCACGTAGGCCAGCCATTCGTCGCCGGTGGCAAGCCCGCCGGGCAGCGCGAATCGCATGTCGTTGTTGTCGAGCGTGTACGGCACGACGAGGTGCGGGGTGCGGCGCGTGTTGGGACCGAGCCGGCCGGTGTACCAGCCGAGCGGGCGGCTGCCGGTCACGCGGGTGAGCACCTCCACCGCCCGACGGATGTGCGCGCGCTCGACCTTCTCCTCGACGAACTGGTAATCGATCCAGCGCCAGCCGTGGCTCACGACCTCGTGGCCCGCCTCGACGATGGCCGCCGCCGCCTCGGGATGCCGCTCGAGTGCCATGGCGACGGCGAACACGCTCACCTTGACGGCGCGCTCGGAGAAGATGCGCATGAGACGCCAGAAGCCCGCGCGGCTCCCGTACTCGTACATCGACTCGACCTGGAGGTTGCGCACGCCGCGAAGGACCGGCATGCCGATGACCTCCTGCAGGAACGCCTCGGCCTCGCGATCGCCGTGCAGGATGGAGCGCTCCCCACCCTCCTCGTAATTCATGACGATCTGGAGCGCGAGCCTGGCGCCGCCCGGCCATTTCGGATCGGGCGGCGTCCGGCCGTAGCCGACGAGGTCGCGCGGGTACTCGGAGGGGGGCTTCGCCCCCCTTCCGACGGTCGTCGCGCGCTGACGCGCGCTCCTTCCTGCCTCCCCCCGAGGTCGGATTGCGCGGGCGGAGCCCGCGCTCGGACGGCGTTTCTTCATACGCGTCCGATGCCGTCGGCGCCGAGACCGTCGTCGATGCTTCGTGGGGCGGCGGCTCCGGACAGGGCGTAGTGGGCGAGCGCGGCGTCGACGCCGGCGCCGGCGGGGAGCGGAAATCCCTCGCGCCGGAGGACGCTCTCGAGCGCGGCGAGGCAGAGAAGCACGTTCTGGCGCTGGGCCGAATGGCCCATGGTCCCGATGCGCCAGATCCGACCCTGCAGCGGCCCGAACGCGGCGCCGATCTCGATGCCGAAGTCCTCGACGAGGCGGTGGCGCACCCGGAGCTCGTCGACTCCGTCCGGCACCACGACCGGCGTGATGAACGGCAGGCGATGGGCGGCCGGCTCCTTGCCGAACAGGGACAGCCCGAGCGCGGCGAGGCCGGCGCGCAACGCGTCGCCGTGGAGCCGATGCCGCGCCCACCGCGCGGGCAGCCCTTCGTCAACCATGGCGCGCAGCGCCTCACGCAGGCCGTACACCATCGTGGTCGGCGCGGTGTGGTGGTTGAAGCGCGCCGCGCTCCAGTAGTCCGCGAGCTGGCCGAGGTCGAGATAGTTGCTCCGCACCTTGCCCCGGCGGGCCGCGATCACGGCTTCCGCCCCCGCGTTGTACGTCACCGGCGCGAGGCCCGAGGGACACGACAGACACTTCTGCGTCCCGGCCACCGCGACGTCGAGGCCCCACTGATCGACGGCGACCTCTGAACCGCCGAGCGTGACGACGCAATCCGCGAGGACGAGGGCCCCGTGGGCGTGGGCGACGCGCGCGATGTCGGCGAGTGGCTGGAGCACGCCCGTCGACGTCTCGCCGTGGACGATCGCGACCAGCTTCGTCCGCCCCGCCCGGAGCGCGGCCTCGATCGCCTCGGGCTCGAGGATCCGGCCCCACTCGGCCCGCACGGCGACGACCTCGGCGCCGCAGCGCTCGGCGATCTCCAGCATGAGCAGCCCGAAGCGGCCGCACTCGCCGACGATCACCCGATCGCCGGGCTCCACCAGGGAGCCGATCGCGGCCTCGAGCCCGGCCCGCCCGGTACCCGACACCGGAAAGGCCTGCGCGTTTCGCGTCTGGAACGCGGCGCGCGACAGCGCGATGACCTCGTTCATGATCACCGTGAACTCGGGATCGAACTGGCCGAGCAGCGGCGTCGACATGGCGCGCAGCACGCGGGGGTCCGCCATCGATGGGCCCGGGCCCAGGAGGATGCGCGCCCCGGGGAGGAGATCGCCGAAGGGCATGCCGCGATTATAATGGGTGCCCTGTCCACGAAATTCAGCGGACAACCGCTCAAGCGCCTCGAAGACCCACGCCTGCTGCGGGGCCAGGCGACCTTCCTCGACGATCTCCGCCTGCCGGAGATCCGGCACGTGGCCTTCGTCAGGAGCATTCATCCCCACGCGCGGTTCCACGTCGACGTCGCGGCCGCGACGGCCGTCACCGGCGTGGTCGCGGTCGTCACGGCGCTGGACTTTCAGGGGGCACGCGAGTTCCGGGCGGTTCCCACTGTCGTGCCTCATGCCGCCCTGCGTCCGTGCGGGCAGCTGCCGCTGGCCAGGGACAAGGTCCGGTACGTCGGAGAGGCGATGGTCGCCGTCGTCGCCGAGAGCCGGTACGCGGCCGAGGACGGCGCCACCGCCGTGACGGTCGAATACGAGCCGCTCGATCCCGTCCCGGACGCGCCGCGGGCCACGGCGCCGGGCGCCGCGGTGCTGCACGAGCCCCTGGGCGACAACCTGGCCGCCACCTTCACCGTGCAGGTCGGCGACGTCGATGGAGCATTTCGGACAGCGGAGGTCGTCACGCGAGGGCGCTACTACGTTCACCGCCACACCGGGATGCCGCTCGAGACGCGGGGGGTCGTCGCGCACTGGAACGCCGGGACCGGTCAGCTCACGCTCTGGTCGTCGACGCAGTGGCCGCACGCGCTCCGGGACGTCCTCCGCGACGTCCTCGGACTGGCCGAGCACCGGGCGCGCGTGATCGCGCCCGACGTCGGCGGCGGGTTCGGCGTCAAACAGGAGATCTATCCCGAGGAGCTGATGCTGGCGCTGCTGGCGAGACGGCTCCGCGTGCCCGTCAAGTGGATCGAGACGCGCCGCGAGCACCTGCTGACCACCGCGCACGCGCGGGAGCAATGGCATGACATCGAGCTCGCCGCCCGCCGCGACGGCACGATCCTCGGCATGCGGGCCGAGGTGCTGGCCGACCTCGGCGCCTACGCGCGGAGTCTCGGCGTCCTCTGTCCCTCGATCACGGCCGCGAGCCTGCCCGGTCCGTATCGCTTCAGGAACTACGCCTGCCACGTGCGCGTGGCCCTCACCTCGAAGGCGCCGGCGGCGGCGTATCGCGGCGCGGGCCAGCCGGAAGCCGTCTTCGCCACCGAGCGAGCCGTGGACGACCTGGCGCGCGAGCTCGGGCTGGACCCCGCTGACGTGCGCCGGCGGAACCTGATCCGCCGCGACGAGTTCCCCTGGGACGTTGGCACCGGGTCTGCGCAGGTGCCGGTGGTCTACGACAGCGGGGACTACGAACGGGCGCTCGACACGGCGCTCACGCTCGCCGGGTACCGGGAGCGGCGGAACGAGCAAGCCGCCGAGCGCGCCAAGGGCGCGCACGGCCGGCTCCTCGGCATCGGGCTGGCGAGCTACGTCCTGCTCACCGGGCTCGGGCCGCACGAGGGCGCGGTGCTCCGGGTGGACGCGACCGGCCGGGCGCTGCTCATCACGGGCGCCTCGCCGCATGGTCAGGGGACCGCCACCGCGCTGGCGCAGATCGTCGCCGACGAGCTCGGCCTGCGCCCGGACGACGTCGCCGTGCAGCACGGCGACACCGCCATGATCCCGTTCGGCGTCGGGACCTACGCGAGCCGCAACGCCGTGGTCGCCGGCAGCGCCGCGCTCGTCGCCGCTCGCGCGGTGCGCGCGAAGGCCCGACGGCTCGCCGCGCATCATCTGGAGGTCGCCGAGGCCGATCTCGAATTCGTCGACGGCGCGGTGCGCGTGATCGGCGCTCCCGACCGGCGCCGCGCGCTCGCCGAGCTCGCGGCCGCCTGCGCGCCGGGATCGCCACTCCCCGACGGGATGGAGCCGGGGCTGGAGGCCACGCACTACTTCCCGGCGCCGCGCGCGACCTTTGCCAGCGGCGCGCACGTCGCCGTCGTCGAGATCGAGCGCGAGACGGGACAGGTCACGATCGTCGATTACGCCGTCGCCAGCGACGCCGGTCCGCTGATCAATCCCCGCATCGTCGAGGGACAGATCCACGGCGGCGTGGCCCAGGGTGTCGGCGGCGCGCTCTACGAGGAGCTCGCCTACGACGACCGGGGCCAGCCCCTGAGTCAATCGCTGCTGGAGTACGTGATGCCCACGGCCGGGCAGATCCCGTCGATGCGGATCGCTCACCTCACCACCCCGAGTCCGCTCAACCCCCTGGGCGTCAAGGGCGTCGGGGAGGCCGGAACCGTCGCGCCGCTGGCGGCCATCGTCGCAGCAGTCGAGGATGCGCTCCGGCCGTTCGGCGCCCATGTCACCGCCACCCCGGTCAGGGCCGAGGACCTGTGGCGCCTCGTGCGGCGGAGGATTGACGCCGCTGACCGGCATTCCTAAAGTAGGGAGACGCTCATGGCACTCACGCGCATTCTCGCGGTCCCGGTGCTGGTCGTTCTGGCCCTGGCGCCCTCGGCCGTCGACGCGCAGACCAAGGTGAGATTCGCGCTCGACTGGCAGATCCAGGGACCGCAGGCGCCGTTCATCACGGCGAAAGCGGCCGGCGCGTTCTCCGCCCGGGGCCTCGACGTCACGATCGACCGCGGGACGGGCTCGCAGAAGACGATCGAGCAAGTGGCGACCGGGACCTACGACATGGGGTACGGCGACATCAACTCGATGATCGAGTACAACGTCAAGAACCCGCAGACCCCGCTGATCGCCGTCGGGATCGTGCTGAACTCGCCCCCCTTCGCGTTGCTCTCGCTCAAGAAGTACGGGATCCGCGAGCCGAAGGACCTCAAGGCCGCCACGATCGGCGCGCCGGCCGGCGACGCGCCGCGGCGGCTCTGGCCGATCTTCGCCAAGAACGTCGGCCTCGCCCCCGACAGCGTCTCGTGGACGAACATGGCCCCGCCGCTCAGGGAGCCGGCGCTGGTGAAGGGCGACGTCAAGGCGATCTCCGGCTTCTACTTCACCGGCTTCCTCAACCTGACCGAGAACCTCAAGATCCCCGAGAGCGAGGTCGTCGCGTTCAAGTACAGCGACTACGGCATCGACCTCTACGGCAACGCCGTGCTGGTGCGTGTCGACTGGCTCAAGGCCAACGAGGATACGGTGCGGCGCTTCCTCGCCGCGCTCACCACCGGTTTCAAGGCGGTCCTCCAGGATCCCAAGGGCGCCATCGCGCACGTGAAGGCCGCCGAGCCCCTGTCGAACGAGGCGACCGAGCTGAAGCGCCTGCAGCTCGCGATCAGCGCGAACATGGTCAACGACGAGGTCCGCAAGAACGGGTTGCTCGCCATCGACCCGGCCCGGATGCAGCGCGCGATCGAGCAGGTCGTCGTCGCGTTCGAGCTCGGCGCCAAGCCGAGCGTCGCCCAGGTCTTCACCGGCGCCTACCTGCCGCCGGCGGCCGAGCGGAAGCTCGATTAGTTCGCCGCCTCCGAGCCCATCGGCTACCCGCGACGCCGCCGGTGCGCACCGCGAGGTCACGGTGTCGCTCCGCGACGTCGGCTTCGAGTACGTGACGAGCGACCGCCGGGTGATTCGAGCCCTCGAGGGCGTGTCCATCGACATTCCCCGCGGAACCACGGTGGCCTTCGTCGGGCCGAGCGGCTGCGGCAAGTCGACGCTGCTCAAGCTGATCGCCGGCCTGCTCACCACGACGCGCGGCAGCGTCGTCGTGGATGGTCGCGCCGTCGTGGGCCCGTTGAAGCACGTCGGCATGGCGTTCCAGAACCCGGTGCTGCTCCCGTGGCGGACGGTCCTCGACAACCTGCTCCTCCCGCTCGAGATCATGCGCGAGAACGGCGACCCGAGGACCCCGAACCGCGTCGCCGGGCGGGACCGGGCCCTGGCCCTCCTCCGCACGGTCGGGCTCGACGGCGCCGAGCACCGGCAGCCACGCGAGCTCTCGGGCGGAATGCGCCAGCGCGTGAGTCTCTGCCGCGCGCTGATCCACGAGCCCGCGCTCCTGCTCCTCGACGAGCCGTTCGCCGCCCTCGACGCGTTCACGCGGGAGGAGATGTGGGAGCTTCACCAGGCGCTCGGGCTCGACCGGGCGTTCACCGGGGTGCTGGTGACCCACGACCTCCGCGAGGCGGTGTTCCTCGCCGAGACGATCTACGTGATGGCGACGGACCCCGGCCGCATCGCGCACGTGCACCCGGTGACGTTTCCGGTGCCGCGGACGCTCGGCGAGCTCTACGGCCCGGCGGGCACGGAGCTGATCCGACAGATGCGCGACGAGATCCGCCCCCGCCGCGAAGCCTCCGCATGAGCCGCGCGAACGTCCGCCGGCTGGCCCTGCCGCTCCTGGTGTTCGTCGGCCTGCTGCTCGTGTGGGAGGCGGCGGTGCCGGCGCTGCGGATCCAGCCCATCATCCTGCCGCCACCGAGCGGCGTGGCGACGGCGATCGTCGAGACCGCCGGGCCCATCGCCTTCCATGCGCGACACACCCTCGTGACGACGCTGATCGGATTCGGCGCCGCGGTCGGGCTCGGGCTCCTGCTCGGATTCGCGATCGGCGCCTCGGTGACCGTGAACGACGCGTTGTATCCGCTGCTGGTGGGCTTCAACAGCATCCCGAAGGCGGCGGTGGTCCCGCTCCTCGTCATGTGGTTCGGGATCGGGGCCGTGCCGGCCGTGCTGACCGCGTTCCTCCTCGCCTTCTTTCCGGTCGCGGTGAACGTGGCGGTCGGGCTGGCGACCCTCGAGTCCGAGCTGCGTGACGTGCTGCGCGCGCTCGGCGCCTCCCGGTGGCAGATTTTCCGCAAGGTGGGGGTGCCGCGCACGATGCCGCTCTTCTTCGCCTCGCTCAAGGTCGCGGTCTCGTCGGCCTTCGTGGGCTCCGTCATTTCCGAGACGGTTGCCTCGAACGCCGGTATCGGCTATCTGATGGCGGTGGCAGCGTCGGACTTCAACACGCGCCTCGCCTTCGGTGGCCTCTTCGTCCTCGCCGCCATGGGCGTCCTGCTCTACGGCGTGTTCGCGATCGTCGAGCGGCGCGTGACGGGCTGGGCCTACGCGGAGTAGCGTGGAGACATCGTGGACACCCTGATCCTCGACTGGCTCGGCATCGGGCTCCGCTGGACCCATCTGATCGCCGGCATCGGCTGGATCGGCACCTCGCTCTACTTCATGTGGCTCGACGCCGCGCTCATCCGGTCGAACCTGCCGCGGCCGGACGTCGAGGGTTACGCGTGGCTCCTCCACAGCGGCGGGTTCTACCTGGTCGAGCGACGGAAGCTTCCCCCCGGTCAACTCCCGTCGCCGATCCACTGGTTCAAGTGGGAGGCGGCGATGACGTTCTTGACCGGCTTCCCGCTCCTGATCCTCGTCTACTACATGACCGGCGGCGTCTACCTGGTCGACCCCGCCGTGTCCTCGATCACTCCGGGCTGGGCGGTCGGGGCCGGCATCGCGCTCCTGGTCGTCGCCTGGATCGTGTACGACCTGCTGTGGACATCCCCCCTCGCCCGCGGCCGGGGGCGCGCCGCCATCGTGGCGTCCTGGGGCCTCCTCTTCGCGGTCGTGTACACGCTGAGTCGGGTCCTCAGCGGCCGCGCCGCGTTCATCCACGTGGGCGCGATGCTCGGCACGATCATGGTCGCCAACGTCTGGATGCGCATCATCCCCGCGCAGCACGATCTGATCGCCGCCGCGGCGGCCGGTCGCACGCCCGACGGCACGCTCTCGACCCGCGCCAAGCAGCGCTCCACGCACAATAGCTACGTCACGTTCCCCGTGATCTTCACGATGTTCTCGAACCACTACCCCCTGACGTACGGGCACCCGCTCAACTGGCTCGTGCTCTCGCTGCTGATCGTGGTCGGCGTCGCCGCCCGGCAGATCATGCTCGCCCGCGACAGGGGCAAGCCGGCCGACTGGTGGCTTCTCCCGGCGGCGGCGGCGCTGGCCGTGGCGGTGTACCTGACCTCGCCCGCGTGGCTCGGGGGGGCGACCGGGAGCGGGGACCGCGTCGCCTTCACCGCGGTCAGGAGCGTCATCGAGCGCCGCTGCGTCTCCTGCCATTCGCGGACGCCCACCGACGCCGTGTTCCGCAGCGCGCCCAACGGCGTGACCTTCGACGCGCCCGAGAGCATCCGCGCGCACGCCGAGACGATCCGCACGCGCGTCGTGCTCCTGCGCAACATGCCGCTCGGGAACAAGACCGGCATGACGGACGAGGAGCGGACGCTGCTGGGCCGGTGGCTCGCGCAGGGCGCGCCGGTCGACGGCATCGCCGACCGGCGGTAGGGGCCGTGGCTCCGTCGCTCGAGACGCTCAACCAGCTCGGCCGGGACGAGTTTCGGCGGGCGCTGGGGGGCGTCTTCGAACAGTCTCCGTGGGTCGCCGACCGGGCGTTCGCCCGGCGCCCGTTCGCCAGCCTCGAGGCGCTGCACGAGGCCATGGCGCAGGTGGTGGGGCGTGCCTCGCGCGAGGAGCAGCTTGCCCTCATTCGCGCGCATCCCGACCTGGCCGGCACGGCCGCGCGCGCGCGGGCGATGAGCGCGGCCTCGGTCGCCGAACAATCGAGCGCCGGCCTGGATCGACTGACCGAGGAGGAATACGAGCGGTTCGAGCGGCTGAACGGCGCGTACCGCGAGAAGTTCGGCTTCCCGTTCATCATCGCGGTCCGCCGGCACGAAAAGCACGCCATCCTGGCGGCCTTCGAAGCGCGGCTCCCGAACAGCCTCGACGAGGAGGTGGAGGCGGCGCTGGCGCAGATCGCCGAGATCGCCCGACTCCGGCTCGGCGTACTCTCGATGGAGCGATGACGCTGACGCGACCGATGGGCCTCACGACGCACGTCCTCGACACCGCGCGCGGCTGTCCAGCCGCTGGACTCCGCATCGACGTGTCCGAGGTGAGCGCCGACGGCCGGGCCCGCCTCATCAAGACCGTGAGGACGAACGCGGACGGCCGGACGGATGTACCCCTCTTCGGTCCCGGGGAGATGGAGGCCGGACAGTACGAGCTCCTGTTCCACGTCGGCGCGTACTTCCGGGCGACGGGGAGCGCCGTGACGGATCCCCCGTTCCTCGACCTCGTGCCGGTCAGGTTCGCCGCGGCGGCGGCCGGCGGGCACTACCACGTGCCGCTGCTCGTCTCGCCGTACGGCTACGTCACGTACCGCGGCACCTGACGGTCCCGGCCGAGCGCAGGGCGGCTGACGGTCGGTCCAAGGGTTTGGCCGAGCCCGTCCGGTGTATGCTCACGCGATAGGCGGCGGACGGACAGGGGAGGTGCAGATGCATTTGGGCGCGTTCTTCTACGGGACCGTGGATATGCCGGACGCCGGCGCGGACGGACCGCCGGCGCACACGCGCAGCTACGGGCAGGAGGACTACCGCCGCGTGTACGGCGACCTCATTGCGTACGCGAAGGCCTGCGACGCGCTCGGGTACGACTCGTTCTGGACGGCCGAGCACCACTTCCACAACCACGGGTTCGAGGTCGTCCCCAACGTGCTGCTGCTCAACGCGGTGCTGGCCCAGCACACGCGACGCATCCGCCTCGGCGCGCTCATCCACGTGCTGACCGCGTGGCACCCGATCCACTTCGCCGAGGACTACGCGCTGGCCGACGTGCTCTCGGGGGGGCGGCTCCTGT
>VBPC01000212.1 GCA_005887895.1 Candidatus Rokuibacteriota bacterium | reverse complement strand
TCATACCGCCGGCCGTCCGAACAGTCCCTGCGGCCGGACGACGAGCACGAGCAGCATCGGCAGGAAGAGCACGACGTAGGCGAGCTCGGGGAACATCGCCTGGCCGAAGTTGTAGAGGAAGCCGACGATGAAGCTGCCGACGAGCGAGCCGAGCAGGCTGCCGCTGCCCCCCAGGATCACCACGACCAGCGCCAGGGGCAGCATCTCGCCGTCGAGGCCGGGATAGACCGAAAGGATCGGGCCGCCGATGACGCCGGCGAAGCCGGCCAGCCACGCGCCGAGACAGAAGACGATCGTGAACAGCCGCGACACGCGGATGCCGACCACGCGGGCCATCGGCGTGTCGTCCACCCCGGCGCGGATCATCGCGCCCAGCCGCGTGCGGTCGAGCAGCGCCCACAGCGCCACCGCGAAGACCACGGCGATGAGGCTGATGGCCAGGCGGTAGGTCGGAAATCCCACCCCGGCCACCGACGTCGCGCCGCGCAGGAGCGCCGGCGTGGCGACCTGGATCGGGTCGCCGGTCCACACCATCAGGCAGCCGTCGGCGATCATGAAGGACAGCCCGAGCGTGACGAGCACCTGGGCCAGCTCGGCGCCCGGCAGCCGACGCAGGATGAACCGCTCGATGAGGCCGCCGAGCGCGGCGACGGCGAGGCCGCCGCCCAGCGCGGCCGTCCAGAAGTCGCTACCGCGCGCGAGCAGCGTGGTGCCGACGTAGGCGCCCAGCATGAAGAACGAGCCGTGCGTCAGGTTCGGGATCTTCATGAGCCCGAAGATCAGCGAGAAGCCCGCCGACAACAGGAAGAGCAGGCCGCCCAGCGTGATGCTGTTGACGGCCAGGACCAGCCACAGGTCCATGGCGCCCGCTGGCCCGCCCGGTCAGCTCTTCAGCGGTGGATAGTCCCGCGAGTAGACCGGCTGGGCGAGGAACCACTTCTCGTCGTACGTCCAGAACTGGCTCACGTTCGGGTACGTCTTCAGCGTCGTGTTGACCAGCTTGTCGCCCTTGCGCTCGCAGCGTCGGACGTAGAAGCTGCCCACCACGTTGCCCAGGTGATCGAAGTGGAAGGGGCCGCGCGGCGTGTCGGTCAGCGACACCGCGCGCAGCGCCTTGATCAGCGCGTCCTTGTCCTCGGTCTTGCCGGCCGTCTTCTCCAGCGCGGCCTCGGCGACCATGCCGTTGATGTAGAGCCCGGCGGCGTAGAGGCCGGGGATGTTGCCGTGGTCCTTCACCATGCCCTCGACGAGCCGGCGGTTGCTCGGGGTGTCGAGGTCGGAGGTGTAGCCGCAGCACGTGACCATGCCGACCGCCTCGTCGCCGAACGACTTCAGCAGCGCGTCGTCGCAGGCGGTGCTGCCGCCCAGCACCGGCAGCTTCAGCCCCTGGTCCTTGTACTGCTTCATGAACTTCAGCGGGTTGGAGCCGGCGAAGCCGTGCACGACCGCGTCCACGCCGGCGATCTGCGCCAGGTAGGGCGTGTAGTCCGGCGTCACCAGCGGCGGCCACAGCTTCTTGACGACCCGGCCGCCGGCGTCCTCGAACACCCGCTGAAAGCCGCCCATCTGCTCGTGGCCGTAGGCGAAGTCCTCGCTGATCGTGATGACCCGCCTGAGCTTGAGCTCCTTGGCCGCGTAATCGGCCAGGGGCTGCATCGTCTGCGCCGAGGTGGCGGATGCGCGGACGAAGTAAGGGTTGGGCTTGCGCTGCGTCATGTCCTCGGCGGCGGCCAGGCTGAGGATGGGCATCCGGGCCTGGGCCGCGTAGTCGGTGATGGCCAGCAGCTCGAAGGCCGCCAGCGGGCCGAAGATCAGGTCGACGTTGTCGCGCTCGATCAGCTCCTGGGTCTTGGTCTTGGTGCCGGCCGGGTTGCCCCCGGTGTCGGCGACCACCAGCTCCGCCTTGCGGCCGGCCAGCGTGTAATTGCGGTCCTTGAGGAACCGGGTGACGCCCTGCTCCATCTGGATGCCACCCTGCGCCAGCGGCCCCGTCTTCACCGTGAGCAGGCCGATGCGCACGGGCTTGTTCTGGGCCACGGCCGGGAACGGCAGCGTGGCGGCCACCGCGGTGCTGCCGACCAGGAAGGCACGACGGCTGATCCTCACGGACATGAGCCTCCTCCTTTGGACGCTAGGGCGGGCGTCAGGACTGGCGAGCGATCTCGAGCGTGGCCGGTTCCTCCGGCATGCGGCCGCCGACCGGCACGTCGCGCAGCTGGCGCCAGACCCGGTCGACCTCGGCCAGGACGACGTCGTCCGGCTGGTGGATGTCGATCGGATTCACGGTCGGCACCCAGCACGGCCGGCCGGTGACCCAGAACACCTCCGTGCGATTGCCCTCCGGATCGAAAAAGTAGCAGCCGATCGCGCTGGCGTGGTTCACCACGCCCTCGATGCGATAGCCGTCGGCGACGAGCCGGCGGTGGAAGGCGCGCAGATCGTCGAGGCTGGCGACCGACATCGAGATCTGCTGGATCAGGCGCGGATCGTCGGCCGACGGCCGCCCGCGCATGAGGGCGATCTCGTGGTCGGCGGCGTCGGGATTCGCGGAGAGGAAGACGACGCCGGCGCGCCAGTTCTGCTTGGTGACCCGCATGCCGAGCAGATCGCGGTAGAAGGCCACCATCCGCTCGAGGTCCCGCACGTAGATGCCGACGTGTCCGAGTCCGGTGACGCGTGCCATGACTCCTCCGTGGCCAGAGGATACTCCGATCCTTATAATCCAGGCGGAGGAGGATATACCATGCCGCCCAGCAAGCTCGCTCATGTCGTGTTCCAGACGAACCGGATCGGGGCGATGCGCGACTGGTACTGCACGGTGCTCGGCGGTCAGGTGATCTACGAGAACCCGCACCTGTCGTTCGTGACGTACGACGACGAGCACCACCGGGTCGCGTTCCTCGACTTCGGTCCGCTCAGCCCGCGGGCCACCGATACCCAGCTGGGCGTGAAGCCCACCGAGCAGCCCGGGCTGCACCACGTCGCCTTCACCTTCGCGTCGATGGCCGAGTTCCTCGACAACTACGTGCGCCTGCGGGAGCACGCCATCCGGCCGTTCTTCTGCGTCAACCACGGGCCGACCACGTCGATGTACTACCGCGATCCCGACGGCAACCGCATCGAGCTACAGATCGACAACTTCGCCACCGCCGAGGAAGGCCAGGCCTGGATGCACTCGACGGCGTTCGACCAGAATCCGATCGGCGTCGAGTTCGATCCGGACGAGCTGGTGAAGAGGTTCCGTAGCGGCGTGCCCGTCGCCGAGCTCGTCAAGCGCGAGTGATCGGAGCCGCCGAGGGCGTCGTGCGCGGGTGCGTCCGCCAACTGGCCCGTCGTGAGAACCGTCACCCCTCGAGAAAGAGATTCCGCGGGTACATCTCCTTGGCCGATGTGGCCTCTCGGATATCGATGTCCACGGACGCGAACGGTGCGTCGGCGGTGGTCTCCGCGAGATGTCTCCCTCGGGAGATATGATCCAGCTCTGTCCCACGAAGTCATCTCCCTCGTAGGAGCGGCGGTTCGATGAG
The DNA here is from genome assembly GCA_005887895.1 of Candidatus Rokuibacteriota bacterium. GTDB lineage: Bacteria > Methylomirabilota > Methylomirabilia > Rokubacteriales > CSP1-6 > AR5. The sequence continues at coordinate 5,379 of VBPC01000212.1, read as the reverse complement.
GCGACGAAGCAACCGGAAACTACCGCCACGAGAGACGCCGCCGCCCGCCAGCGGCGATGACCACCGGTCGCTCGCGGGGCGGCGATGATCTGAGCGCCGGCCCGCCCGAGCCTCCATGAGACGTCGGTGAACAGCATCTCCGTGCAGAGCTGGAATCCTACCCGTACGTCGTCGCAGGTCAGCAGAGAGGGATCGAGACTGCCACGATCGAACCAGGTCGCCTCCCAGCCGTCGGGTCCGTCCGGGAGGTACACCTTGCTGCGGCTGCTCCGGTAGCCGCTCACTCGCGTCCACGCGAAGCCTTGATTCAGCCGCCGACCGGCGTCCTCGACCGGTCGGGAGGCCAGCACCGCCTCGGCGGCGAGCTCGCTCAACTGGAAGAGCATCGTGTCGTGCTCGGCGAGGATTTGCCGCCACACGACCGGATCGAAGGTGGCGGTTCTGAAGACCGTCCACTCGACGAAGGGCATCTCCGGCAGGACCAGCATATCGGTCGGGGATGTCCGCAGATAACGGGTCAGCTCAGCCCAGGCCAGCCCTCTGCGCTTGGCATCATCGGGAAGCTCGCACACGGTCAGGCGCATCCGTCAGATCACACCGTCCTTGCGCAGCGCTTCGAGCTCGGCGCCGCCGAGGCCCAGCAGCTTGCCGTAGATCTCCGCGTTGTGCTCGCCGAGCAGCGGGGCGCGCACGACGTCGGTCGGCGAGTCCGACAGCCGGACGGGGTTGGTCGGCATCGGGTAGGTGCCGCGGCGCGGGTGCTCGAGCTCGACGATGAAGCCGCGCTGGCGCAGGTGCTTGTCGGCGAGGACCTCGTTGGAGTCGAGGACGGCGCCGCAGGGGATGCCGGCGCCGGCCAGGATCTCCAGCGCCTCGTGCTTGGTGCGCTTCTCGGTCCACGCCTCGATCATGGCGTCGATCTCGTCGACGAACTCGACGCGGTCGCGCCGGTCGGCGTAGCGCGGGTCGTCGCCCAGCTCCGGGCGGCCGACGATCTTGGTCAGCGTCTTCCACATCTCGACGGTGGCGAGATGGACGAAGACGTAGTCGTTGGGGCCGAACGGGCGGCAGCGGTAGAGATTGGAGGGCGCCGCGCTCGCGGAGCGGTTGCCCTGGCGGGGTGACGGCTTGCCGGTCGCGTAGCTCTCGCGCAGGTGAATGCGCAGCAGGTTCACGACCGAGTCCTGCTGGGCGACTTCGAGCTGCTGGCCGACGCCGGTCGCCTGGCGCTGGATGATCGCGGCCAGGATCCCGATGGCGGTGTGCAGGCCGGCGCCGGTGTCGGCGAGGCCGCCGATGGCCTTGGTCGGCGGGCCGTCGGGGAAGCCGGTCATGCTCATGGCGCCGGCCATCGCCTGGGCGATCCACTCGAAGCTCTTGTACTCCGCGTAGGGTCCGCCGCTGCCGAAGCCCTTCACCGAGGCGGCGATGATCCGGGGATTGAGTCGCCGGAGCGCCTCGTAGCCGAGGCCGAGCCGGTCCATCGAGCCCGGCCCCAGGTTCTCCACGACGACGTCGGCCGTCTTCACCAGCTCCTCGAACATCGCGCGGCCGCGCGGCGACTTGAGGTTGAGCGTCACGCCCTTCTTGCACGAGTTGAGCAGCAGGAAGAACCACGCGTCCTCGCCGCGCTTGTCGGACAGCGCCGTGCGGCCCGGCTCGCCGGCCGGCGGCTCGATCTTGACGACGTCGGCGCCGAGCCAGGCCAGCATCTGCGTGCAGCTCGGGCCGGCCTCGTACTGGGTGAGGTCGAGAACGCGAATCCCGTCCAGCGCCTTTGCCATCGCCTGGTCCTCTCTCGTGATCAGCCGCGCTTCGCCGGCGTGTGGCGGAAGGGCAGCACGTGATAGCGGGCGCGCTCGACCTCGATCACCAGCACCACGCGCTGCTCGGGGTTCGCGCGCATCGGAAAGTCCGCGCTCGTGTACTTGCGCGAGATGCGGTCCATCGCCGCCAGGTCGCGGTCGGGCCGCCGCTCGACGACCCGGCCCCGCAGCTGCGCCTCGCGGTAGGGATTGTCCATGGCGACGACCGACAGCGACACGCGCGGATCGCGCTTCGTGTTCCTGGCCTTCAGCGATCCCTCGCCGGTGGCGACGAGGATGCGATCGCCCTCCACGCCCACCCACACCGGCGCCGACTGTGGCGAGCCGTCGGGCAGCAGCGACGCCAGATGCGCGAAGTTTGGCTCCTCGAGCAGCGAGCGTAGGTCAGGGGAGAGCGCGATCGGCATGGTGCGCCTCCTCTCACGTGCTATAGGCGGAGAAGCGCACGGTCTGGGCGCGCGCCTTGTGGTCGGTGATGACGTTGACGACCGCCGGCTTGCCGGAGGCGTAGGCGCGCTCGAGCGCCGGCCGGATCTCGTGCGGCTTCTCGACGAACTCGCCGTGGGCGCCCAGCTCCTGCGCGACCTTGTCGTAGCGCGTGTGGCCGAGATTGCGTCCGGGCTTGGGCAGCGGACGCGTCCACGGCGTATCGGCCGTCCAGCCGCCGTTGTTGCTGATGACGACCACGACCGGGATCTTGTGACGCACGGCGGTGTCGATCTCCATCGCGTTGATCCCGTAGGAGCCGTCGCCGTGCAACACGACCACTTGCGTGTCGGGCTGGGCGACCTTGGCGCCGACGCCGAACGGCAGCCCCACGCCCATGCAGCCGAACGCCCCGGAGTTCAGCCGGTGACCCGGCACGAAGGTCGGGATCGCCTGCCGGCCGTAGTTCAGGATCTCCTGGCCGTCGACGACGAGGATGGCGTCGCGCTTCAGGAAATCGCGGACCTCCTTGCAGAGCCGCAGCGGGTGGATCGGCGCGGCGTCGTTGCTCAGCGCCTTGTCCATCTCCGCCGACTTCTCGCCGTCGAGGACGCGCAGCTTGCCGGTCCAGCTGGCATAGCGCTTCGGGTCGAGCTTGCCCTCGGCCTCCGTCCTCAGCTGCTCGAGCACCGCCCGGGCGTCGCCGGCGATCGGCACGTCGACCGCGCGGTTGTGGCCGAGCTGGGTCGGGTTGACGTCGACGTGGATGACCTTGAGGTCGGCGGCGAAGCGGGGCGGCCGTCCGAACTGGATCACCCAGTTGAAACGGGTGCCGACGGCGAGGACGACGTCGGCCTCGGTGAACGCCTTGCTGCGCGCGTTGAGGAACGCCAGGGCGTGGTCCTCGGGGATGAGGCCGCGCGAGATCGGCGTCGTGTAGAACGGAATCCCGGCGGCCTCGACGAACGCCCGCAGCGCCGCCGCCCCATCCGACCACCACACGCCGCTGCCGGCGATGACGACGGGCCGCTCCGCGCGCGCCAGCAGCGCGATCGCCTCGCGCACGGCGGCGGGATCGCCGAGCGTGCGCGGCGCTGGCCGCCACGGCTTGGGATAGGTGACGGCCTCCTCTTCGACCTTCTCGCCGAGAATGTCGCCGGGCAGGTCGAGGTAGACCGGACCCGGCCGCCCCGTCGTCGCCTCCCGCAGCGCGGTGGCCACGACGTCCGGGATGCGCTTGGCGTCGTAGATACGCGCCGCGAACTTCGTCACCGGCTTGAACACCGCCACCTGGTCGATCTCCTGGAAGGCCTCCATGCCAAGGAACACACGCGGGCTGGAGCCGCCGATGGCGACCATCGGCGCACAATCGGTGAACGCATTGGCGACGCCGGTCAGGAGATTCGTCGCGCCCGGGCCCGAGCAGCCCATGGCCACCGCCGGCCGCCGCATCACGCGCGTCCAGGCATGGGCCGAGAGCGCGGCGGCCTGCTCGTGCCGCGTGTCGATAGCGCGGATGCCGAGCTGGATGCAGGCGGCCTCCGTCTCCAGCATGGGCCCGCCCATGACGTAGAACATCGTGTCGATACCCTGCGAGCGCAGCGCCTGCGCCAGCACCTCCGAGCCTGTGATCGTCGCCATGTGGTCCTCCCGCGAGTGGTTCGAGGCCGCCGTGCGGTGTAGCATACGCCACCATGCCAACGATCTGGCGCGTGTACTCCGGAGCCGACGGACAGTCGCACCTCGCTCAGGTGCCGCTCGCGATGAAGCCGTTCACCGACGTCGAGGGCGCGCATGGCGAGGGCACGCCGCTTCAGCCGGCGGCCGGCATCGCGTTTCGCGTCGCGCCGCCGGGCTACGTCCTCGACTGGCATTGCGCGCCCCGGCGCCAGTACTCGATCGCGCTGTCGGGAACCGCCGAGATCGAGGTCGGCGACGGCACGGTGGCCCGGGTCGGGCCCGGCGACGTCGTGCTGGCCGAAGACCTGACCGGCCGCGGCCACGTCACCCGGGTCGTCGGCGATCAGCCGCGCGTGTACGCGATCGTGCCGCTGGCCGAGACGTGAGACTCGCGCTCGTCGTCCTGTCGCTGCTCGTCGTCCTCGCCGGCCCGGCGGTGGCGGCGCCCGAGGGCACGCTCACCTGGGGCCTCCACGTCACGCTCGCCTCGCGCTGGCTCGATCCCGCCGACACCGAGGCGTTCATCAACCCCTTCATGGTGCTCTACGCGATCCACGACGCGCTGGTGAAGCCGATGCCGGCCGGCGACAACACGCCCAGCCTGGCCGAGTCGTGGACGGTGTCCAGGGACGGGCTGACGTACGAATTCGTCCTGCGGCGTGGGGTGAAGTTCCACAACGGCGACCCGGTGACGGCGGAGGACGTCAAGTTCTCGTTCGACCGCTATCGGGGCGCCGCCGCCCGGCTCCTCAAGGAGCGCGTGCGCGAGGTGCAGATCGTCGACCCCGGCCGCATCCGGTTTCACCTCAAGGAGCCGTGGCCGGATTTCATGACGTTCTACGGGACGTCCGCCACCGGCGCCGCCTGGATCGTGCCCAAGCGCTACGTCGAGAAGGTGGGCGACGATGGCTTTACCCGGGCCCCGGTGGGCGCCGGCCCCTATCGCGTGGTGAGCTTCACGCCGGGCGTGGATCTGGTGATGGAGGCGGTGGACGGCTACTGGCGCAAGACGCCCTCGGTCAAGCGGCTGGTGTTCCGCAGCATGCCCGACGAGACGACGCGGGCCGCCGCGCTGAAGGCGGGCGACGTCGACATCGTGTACCTGCTGAGCGGCCCGACCGCGGCCGAGGTCAAGCGCACGCCCGGCCTGCGCCTCGCCGCCGCCCGGCCGCCGGGCGTGCCGTTCCTCGATTTGCCGGGGCAGTGGGATCCGAAGTCGCCGTGGCACGACCGGCGCGTGCGACTGGCGGCCAGCCACGCGCTCGACCGCGACGGCCTCAACCAGGCCGAGACGCTCGGCCTGTCGCGCCCGACCGGCTCGCTCATCCCGCGCGTGCTCGACTTCGCGCGCCCGTACGATCCGCCCGCCCACGACCCGGCGCGGGCCCGCCAGCTGCTCGCCGAGGCGGGTTATCCGAACGGCTTCGACGCCGGCGACCTCACGCCG
>VBPC01000211.1 GCA_005887895.1 Candidatus Rokuibacteriota bacterium | reverse complement strand
CGAAGGCAGCCCGGCTCGCCGAGCTGCTGGCGGCGATCTACAAGAGCCCGAAGCGCGAGATCCGTCTGGCCCCCCGAGATCTCTAGGAGGTTCCGACATGACGCGCCGCTCGTTCCTCGCGACGTCCGCCCTCGCCGCGGCCGCTTCGATGGCGGGGCCCTGGGGGCCTCCACCCGCGCGCGCGCAGCGGGTGGACAAGCTCACGTTCGGCACCAACTGGAAGGCGCAGGCCGAGCACGGGGGCTACTACCAGGCCGTCGCCACCGGCCTCTACAAGAAGGCCGGGCTCGAGGTGACGATCCGGATGGGCGGGCCCCAGATCAACCATCCGCAGCTCCTGGCGGCCGGCGCGATCGACTTCAACATGGGCTCGAACTGCTTCAGCGCGCTGAACTACGTCAAGAACAACATCCCGATGGTGTGCGTGGGCACGGTCTTTCAGAAGGACCCCCAGGTGCTCATCGCCCATGCCGGCCAGGGCCACGACTCGCTGGCGGCGATGAAGGGCAAGCCCATCATGATCTCGCCGGTGGCGCGCGCGGGGTACTGGCAGTTCCTGCGCGTGAGGTTCGGCTATACCGACGATCAGATCCGGACGTACACCTTCAACATGGCGCCGTTCCTAGCCGACAAGTCGGCGATCCAGCAGGGGTTCGCGACGAGCGAGCCGTACAAGCTCGAGAAGGCCGGCGCGAACATCATCGTCCACCTGCTCGCCGACGGCGGCTACTCCTCGTACGCCACCACGATGGAGACGTCGTGGAAGCTCGTCGACGAGAAGCCGGACGTCGTGCAGCGATTCGTGAACGCAACGATCGAGGGCTGGTACACCTACCTCTACGGCGATCCGACCCCGGCCAACGCGCTGATCAAGAAGGACAACCCGGAGATGACGGACGACCAGATCGCGTACAGCTTCGCGGCCATGAAGAAGCATGGCCTCGTGGACTCCGGGGACGCCGAGAAGCTCGGCATCGGGGCCATGGCCGACGCGCGCTGGAAGGACTTTCACGCGACGATGGTGGAGGCCGGTCTCTACGCGTCCGACCTCGACCTCCGGCGCGCGTACACGCTCCAGTTCGTCAACAAGAAGCACGGGATGCAGCTGAAGAAGACGTGATCGCCCGGCTGCGGCAGGTCGACAAGATCTACGCGAATGGCGTCGTCGCCCTCCGCGGGCTGGACCTCGACGTCGGCGAGGGAGAGTTCCTGAGCCTGCTCGGCCCCTCCGGCTGCGGGAAGAGCACGGTCTTGAGGTTGGTGGCCGGGCTCGGCGAGGTCTCCGGGGGTCGCATCGAGTGGGCGGGCGGCAATGGCCGGACGGGGCTCCCGCGGGGCGACATCGGGTTCGTGTTCCAGGAACCGACGCTGATGCCGTGGGCCACGGTGTGGAAGAACGTCCAGCTTCCGCTCACGCTGCGGGGCGTGCCGCTCGAGGAGGCGGCCGCGCGCGGGCGGGAGGCGATCGGGATGGTGGGGCTCGAGGGCTTCGAGCACGCCTATCCGCGGCAGCTCTCCGGCGGCATGAAGATGCGCGTGTCGATCGCCCGCGCGCTGGTGACACATCCGCGGCTCCTCCTCATGGACGAGCCGTTCGCGTCGCTCGATGAGATCACGCGGTTCAAGCTCGACAACGATCTCCTGGTGCTCTGGGCCCGCCAGCGATGGACCGTCGTGTTCGTGACCCACAGCGTGTACGAGTCGGTGTACCTGTCGACGCGGATCGCCGTGATGACCGCCCGACCAGGGCGCGCGGCGAGCGAGGTCACCATCGAAGCGCCGACGCCTCGGGACGAGAGCTTCCGGACCTCGCCGCTCTACAACGAGTACTGTCGGCACGTCTCGGCGCGACTGGCCGAAGCGATCCGTTCATGAGCGGCGGCTAGCGCGCATGTCGAGCCTCCCGTCGACCGAACCAACGCGCGCCGCCGACGGCGCCGGGGTCGGCGAGCTCGAGACGACGAGCGCCGTCGCCCCGCCCCGCCGGGTCGACCTCTGGGGCGCCGGGCGCCGCGCGCTCCCGCCGGTCGCCATCGGCGTCGCGGGCCTGGTGGTGTGGGAGCTGTTCGTCCGACTCAACCATATCCCGTACTACATCCTGCCCGGCCCGCTGCTCGTCATGGAAGCGCTCGTCAAGGACTGGGGCACGCTCTATCCCTCGCTGCTGGTGACGCTCGCGATCGCGGGCGCGGCCCTGCTCGTCGCCACGGTGGCCGGCGTAGCGATCGCGATCCTGTTCGCCCAGTCCCGGTGGATCGAGTCGTCCCTGTTCCCGTACGCGGTGATCCTCCAGGTGACGCCGGTCGTCGCGATCGCGCCGCTCATCATCATCTGGGTCAAGAACATCCCTCTGGCGCTCCTGATCTGCGCGTGGATCGTCGCGTTCTTTCCGATCGTGTCCAACACCACGCTCGGGCTCAACAGCGCCGACCACAATCTCCTGAATCTCTTCCAGCTCTACGGCGCGTCGCGCCGGCAGGTCTTCTGGTACCTGAGGCTGCCGAGCGCCATGCCCTACTTCCTGGGCGGGCTCCGCATCAGCGGCGGGCTGGCGCTGATCGGCGCGGTGGTCGCGGAGTTCGTCGCGGGGACGGGCGGCGTGCAGTCGGGACTTGCCTACCGTGTCCTCGAGTCCGGCTACACGATGCAGATTCCACGAATGTTCGCCGCGCTCTTCATGATCACGTGCAGCGGCATCCTGATCTTCCTGGGGTTGACGGCGCTGTCCCACCTGGTCCTCCGCACGTGGCACGAGAGCGCGGTCAGGCGCGAGGGATGACGTGACGGGCGGCTTCGTCACGGTCCCCGGCGCGAACGCGTACTGGCTGCGCAACGCGACCGTCCCTGCCGCGCTCCTGACCGGTCTCCCACCCGGCGGGCAGGTCTCGGCCGACGGGCTCGTCATCGTCGACCTCGCGATCCGCGACGGGCGGATCGCCGCGGTCGTGGCGCCGGTCGCCGAGCCGGGCCCGGGTTTACACGTCGATCTCCAGCGCGGCCAGGTGTGGCCGTGCCTCATCGACGTCCACACGCACCTCGACAAGGGTCACACCTGGGAGCGCGCCCCGAACCCGGACGGCACGTTCGACGCCGCGATCCGAACGGTGACCGAGGACCGCGCGGCTCACTGGTCCGCCGAGGACGTCCGCCGGCGCATGGACTTCGGGCTCCGCTGCAGCTTCGCGCACGGCACGAGGGCGGTCCGCACGCACCTCGATTCCATGGGGCCGCAGGCGGCCATCACCTGGCCGGTGTTCGAGAGACTCCGCAAGGAGTGGGCCGGTCGTGTCGAGCTCCAGGCCGTGTCGCTGGTTCCGCTGCACGTGTTCGGAACCCGGGAGGGCGAGGAGCTGGCCGACCGCGTCGCCGCGGCGAGCGGAATCCTCGGCGCGGTGGGCTACATGTCACCGCAGATCGACGCGCTGCTCGACCGCATGCTGGACCTGGCCACCGAGCGCGGGCTCGACGTCGACCTCCACTGCGACGAGAGCGGCGACATCGGCGCGCGGGCGCTGTCTCACCTGGCGCGCGCGGTGGTGCGCCGTCGCTTCCGAGGCCGGGTCGCCTGCGGTCACTGCTGCAGCCTGGCCGTCCAGCCGCCCGACGCCGTGGCGGAAACGCTCGACCTCGTCGCCGAGGCCGGGATCAGCGTCATCAGTCTCCCGATGTGCAACCTGTACCTGCAAGATCGCGTGCCCGGGCGCACCCCGCGCCGGCGGGGCGTGACCCTCGTGCACGAGTTCGCGGCCCGGAGCGTTCGCGTCGCCGTGGCGAGCGATAACTGCCGCGACGCGTTCTACGGCTTCGGGGACCACGACATGCTCGAGGTGTTCCGCGAGGCCACGCGCATCTGCCACCTCGACCGGCCGTACGGCGACTGGCCTCGGGCCGTGACGACGACGCCGGCGGACCTGATGGGCCTCGCGCTCGCCGGCCGCATCGGGCCGGGGATGCCCGCGGACCTCGTGCTCTTCGAGGGCCGAACGTGGAGCGAGTTGCTGTCGCGTCCGCAGGCGGACCGGGTCGTGCTCAGAAACGGCACGGCCATCGAGCGCGGGCTTCCCGACTATCGCGAGCTTGACGACCTGCTGGGGGGAAGGTCATGGAACGCGAGCTGCTGAACCCGTCCGGCGTCCACCCGCCACAAGCCCACTACTCCCACGTCGCGCGCGCGGGCAACACGCTCTACATCGCCGGCCAGCTGGCGATGGACCCGGCGGGCGCCGTCGTCGGCCTCGGCGACGCCCGAGCGCAAGCGCGCCAATGCTACAGGAACCTCGCGACGATCCTCGCCCATTACGACGGAAGCTTCCGCCACCTGGTGAAGACGACCACCTACATCACGCACTGGGGCTATCGCCCGCTCGTCGCCGCCGCTCGTGACGAGGTGTTCCCGGCGCCCCCCTATCCCGCGAACACGCTGGTCGTCGTGCAGGGCCTCGCCGAGCCGCACTTCCTCGTGGAGATCGAAGGCATCGCCGTCCTCGACTGAAGGTCACCTGACTCTGTTTGCGCGTTGATGCTCGACCGCCTCGGTCAAAAGATGCTCGGCCAGGCGCGAGGCGGCGTCGCTCCGCATCGAGCAGAAGGAGTCGGCTCGACCCATGGCCGACCCGCATCGCGTCGCCTGTCGATCAGCCTTCATCAGCACTAACGCAGGCCGAGCCCGGTCGTTCCGCGGAACGACGCCAGGCTCATCGCGTTAGCACTGATGAGCGGACAACGACGTGCTCGAAAGGAGACACCCAGTGAGAAGTCGAAGCGGGGCGGCGACGTCACGGATCGGGAGTGGGCTCGCGCTGCTGGCGGTGGTGCTGCTGGCGGGCTACGCGGCGTGGGCGGCACCCAGCCCGGTCACGGTAGAGGTCAAGGAGTTCAAGTTCAGGCCGGAGGCCATCAGCATCGCCCCCGGCACGACGGTCACGTGGCTCAACGACGACGAGGAGCCGCACACGATCGCGTCGACCGACGGCGTCTTTCGATCGTCGGCGCTCGAAAGCGGTGGTCGGTTCTCGTACACGTTCGGCAAGCCCGGCACCTATCACTACTTCTGCGCCATCCACCCCCACATGCGCGCCGACGTCGTCGTCCGATGACGAGGCCGGCCCGCGAGGAGGCCGCATGGAGGTCGATCGCCGCGGCTTTCTCGCCGGCGGCCTGAGCGGTGGCGGGGCCCCGGGGCACATGCTCCGGGGCCTCCCTGTTGATCGGGTTCAAAGCGTCCCACTCGACGAATGCCTCGAGCTTGGACGTGAGGCCAACGGCGGGCGTCGTCCTGGACGCGGTTGGTCGCGATGAGCAATTCGATGCTGAAGCCGTTCTTGGTCACTTCCCCGGCACAGTCCACGTTCAGTCCGGGCAGCACCTTGCCAGCCGTGACGGCCCCGCTGCCCGTTGGCACAGTCATCTGGGGAATCAGCGCAATCGCGGGTCGGTATGCCTGCTGTTCGATCACGGCGAGCTTGACGCCAAGGTAAAGGTCTAGGGCTCACGAACCTTCCCGCCGGCCACAAGGCCGACGGTCAGTGTAATGATCGCGAAGAGCACCAGCGGAAGCGCCAGCCGACCGATCCTGGCCACCGGTTACCTCGCGGACACCAGGCGCCGCAGATCGACACTCTCGTCGATCAGCTTTGCGGGGTCCACAGCAACGCGGTTGCGGATCAAGTCGACGGCCGCCTTCAGCTCGCCATCCGTCTTCGGGTCCTCCGGATCGCCGCCGCGATTGAGGCCGACCGCCGCGCGCACGATCCCATCCTTCAGGTAGAAGCCCAGGAACTTGCGACTCTCGGGTCGGCCACGGAAGACGAGGCGGTCCCAGCTGGCCGCGAAGCCGACGTACTCGATCGCGTGTTCGTACTGATCCGACCAGAATGAATGGACGTAATCGTAGGGCTGCGTGCCGCCCAGCAGCGACCGGGCGGCGGCGAGCCCCTGCTGGTATCCGTTGTTCCAGTGCTCGACGCGGAGCCGGCCGAAGATCGGGTGCAAGTGATTGGTCACGTCCCCCGCGGCGAACACGTCCGGCAGCGATGTCCGGCAGCGCTCGTCCACGAGGACGCCGTTGTCGACCTGGGCCCCGGCAGCCGCCGCCAGCTCGCTATTGGGCAGGATCCCGATCCCCGCCACGACCATGTCGCACTCGAGAACTCGGCCGTTCCTGGTACGCACGCGCTCGACACGGCCCGTGCCTTCGAACGTCGCGACGGAGTCTTCCAGGATCAGTGCCACGCCCTTCTCACGATGAATGTCCGCCAGCACCCGACCGACCTCTTCGCCGAGCACACGCGCCAGCGGCACTCGGGAACCCTCGACGGCGGCCACCTCCACCCCGAGCTGGCGAAGCGAGGCCGAGACCTCGCAGCCGATGAAGCCGAGCCCCATGACGACGGCACGGCGTCCGCGTTGCGCGATGGTGCGAATTCGGTCGCAATCCTCGACGGTGCGCAGCTGGAAGATGCCCTCCAGGTTCGCACCGGGCACCGACAGCGCTCGGTTTCGTCCGCCAGTGGCCACCACGAGCCGGTCGTAGACAACCCGTTCGCCGCCCTCCAGCGCGACGACCTTCTGCTTGGCGTCGATCGCCGTCGCCCGCATCCCCCGCGTGAGCTCGATGCGCTGCTCGGCGTAGTACGCGGCGGGTTTGACCAGCTGATCCTCGAACCGTTCCTGCTGGCGAAGATAGCCCTTTGACAACGGCGGGCGGTTGTACGGTAGCTGGGCCTCGGCGCCGATGAGCCGGATCTCTCCGTCAAAGCCGTCCTCGCGCAGGGTGACCGCCACGGTGGCGCCCGCCAGGGAGGCCCCGACGATCACGATTCGCAGATTGCTCATTTGATCGCTCCTGCTCTTGACCATCAAGTCTCTCACTCAGCTCGCATAGTCTTTGAGACTCCGTCGGAGCGCGGCACGCGAGTCCAATTACACTCTCGAGAGGCTCGTGTCCGAAGCCGAGCGCTACTGCACGCCCCCCCCCGGAGCCCAACACTTTCCGCGGTCAATTCGCTTGAGGGCTCCGACAGCACCGCCCGCTCGATGATGTTCGCGAGCTCGCCGATCGGCATGTTTCCCCGGTCGAGAAGTCATGGTAGACGCTCGGGCTGCGCACAAGCCAAAGGCCCGGGCACCGCCCGGTGGGTCAGCGGGAGACTAAACCCGGATTGGTCCCTCAGCCGGAGGCCAACCGGAGCCCGGGGCTCTCGGCGGAGCCCGGTGGCGGGCGGCATGCGGCCGTACGCGGACGTCGCGGCTAGAACCCGGTGCCGATGAAGACGTCCGTGGAGTCGTTGCCAGTGGGGGTCTGGTCCGCCGGCGGCGTCACCGAGGTGAGCGCCTTGCACGAGAGGCTCTCGCCACAGGCACCCTGCACGAAGACCGGCACGAAGCTCCCGTCGGTCGTCGCCAGCCCCTGGTAATCACCGGTGAAGTACCCCACGGCGAAGGGCGCGTCGAGCATGTTGAAAGGGCCGGCTGCCACTATTGCTGCCACCCCCACGTCAATGCTGCTTGGGTTGCTCGACGTTACTGCAGGGCGCGCGAACTTCTTGATGAAGTAGTTGGTCGGCATGGACCCGAGTGATGTGGCATCGAGTTGGTAATAGGTCACTCCGACCGTGCCGGTGCTCGAGACGGCCACCGCAGCCGTGAAGGCGGGCTGACCAGTGGGCGTGCTGACCCGCTTGGGCTCGGTCCAGGTCGCGCCGCCGTCGCCAGAGATGGAGATCACGATCTCGTCGTGGCCGCTGAAGCGGGCGTCCTGCCACACCACGTATAGGTCGCCGGTTGCCGGGTCGATGGCCGGCATCGGCAGGATGTCCCCGGTCCGGAGCGGAGCTGGCGGTTGGTTCGTCCGCGGGTCCACGTTGTTGGGGTCCACGACTCCGACGGACTGCAGGGACGCGATGATCTGAGCCGGGCTCCAGGTGTCGCCTGCATCCGTCGACTTCTGGTAGGCCACGTTGAAGCGATGTGCGCCGCCGGGGTTGCCACCGGCGTTGCTGCCCGTGTTGAAGATCTGGTCGAAGAAGTTGTAGAGCGTGCCGTTCCGCGGGTCGACCACGATGACGTTGCCGATCGTCTGGTTGTTCTGCCCGCTGGGGTGGGCACTCGTGTTGATCACCCGCGCGGCCGACCACGTGAGGCCAAAGTCGGTTGTCCGGGAGAAGAGGGTGAAATCGGTGAAGGCCGCGGCGTGCAGGTCCGCCTCCACGCTCATGTTGGGGCCGATCAGGATATCCCACACGACGTAGGCGTGCCCGGGCCGGGTCGGGTCGGCGGTCACGGACTCCTTGTCGTGGAAGAACTGGAAATTGCTGTCTGGCACTGGTAGCGGCACACCCGTGGCAGCGTCCGAGTGGAGGCTTTGCGCGTTCTGCCAGGTCAGGCCGCCGTCGTACGAGACCGCCGCGCCCACGGTGTTGCCGTTCTTGCCCGGGCTCTGGTTGAAGGAGATCGAGACAGCGTAGGCAGTGACTCCATGGCTGTGTTTGGGCGTCCCGGGTCCGAAGGAGACCCACGGATCGGAGGTGCGTTCGTACTGCAGGGCCGGGGGGGTTCCCGGCGCGCACCGACTAAAGGGCAACGGTACAATCGCCCACGACCCGCCCCCGTTCTGCGTCACGCCCGCCGCCAAGCCGCGGGCCCCTCCGTTGTTCCAACGGTCCTGCTGGAACGTCGCGATGATATTTGCCGGGTCCGCGGGGTTGACCGCGGCAAAGGGCTCGACCTCGGACCTCACGTAGTTGCGGCCGGTCCCGGCACCTGCTGTGCACGCCGCATACGGGTCGTTGGTGGCGTTGGTCACCGGCGAGACGGTCTCGACCGCGAGCACGAGCGCGGCAGTGCCCAGAACGACGACGAGCATCCCGCCGGGCGCAGCAAGGAGGCGCCCAGCGCGGTTCAAGAGAAGGCATCGACCCATCGTGTTCGAGGTCAGTGAAAGCATCTCCTGGACAAGCATGCGTCCCCTCCGTCCTCGCGGCGCCTGTGCCGCACCCCACCCGCGTCGATCCAGTTCTCCGTCTTCCGATCCTTCCGTTTACGTTTTCTCGATCACGTCCGGCTGCCACGCGAGTCGATCCGTGCGCCCGAGAATCTGCCGAAAGAGAGTCAGCGTCAAGCGGCTTTC
>VBPC01000210.1 GCA_005887895.1 Candidatus Rokuibacteriota bacterium | reverse complement strand
CAGCGGGCGGGAAGGCCGTCTTCACGGTCGAGGGGGACTTCCACGGGGATCGCCCGGATGGTTCGGGTCACCGGGGCGACGGTGATGGACGCCCGAACGGCATAGGCGGCGTCGCGGCCGAGAAGGACGACCGGCCGGCGTCCGGCGGGCGCCGGCAGCTCGGCCCACCACACCTCGCCGCGCTTCATCTACCAGGCATCGTCCCGCAGTCGGCGCGCCAGGACCTTCGCGCCGAGCTTGCCCCACGCGGGTCGTTCCGGCCGGCGGCGGTACGCCTCGACGTAGCGGCGGTCGAGCGCCTGGGCCTCCTCGCTGCGAAGCCGTCGCTCGCACGCCGCCCGGATGTAGGCGGCGCGGCTCTCGGCGACGTGCGCGGCGGCGGCGTCCACCGCTTCGAGCAGGCGAAGGTCCATCGGGACCTGAACGATCCGATAGGCGCGGGCGGCCCGCGGCTTGGTAGTTTTATTCCTCATCAGGTTACGTAACGTGTACCACAACGGGCTCCGGCGGGCAAGCGCGGGGGTGACACGCCCGGACGGGTGCGCTACTATCCGCCCCATGCCGGGACGGCTCGACCGCAAGACGCTGGACGCGCTCGTCCGGAAAGGCGAGATCGACACCGTCCTCACCGTGTTCCCCGACGGGTACGGCCGCCTGCTGGGCAAGCGACTCACCGCCCGCCACTTCGTCGAGCACGCGCTGGACGACGGCGTGCACGCCTGCATCTATCTCTTCACCGTCGACATGGAGATGGAGCCGCTGCCCGGCTTCACGCTCACCTCGTGGGAGCGCGGCTACGGCGACATGAAGATGGTGGCCGACCTCGCCACGCTGCGGCTGATTCCGTGGCTGCCGAAGACCGCGCTCGTGTTCTGCGACGTCTACGGCGAGGACGGCGAGCCGGTGGAGGAGGCCCCGCGCTGGGTCCTCAAGCGCCAGCTCGCCCGGGCGGCGGCGCAGGGCTACGTGGTGAAGACCGCCGCCGAGCTCGAGCTCTACTGCTTCCGCGAGACGTTCGAGGAGGCGCGCGCCAAGCGTTACCAGAATTTAACGCCGTTCTCGACGTACCTCGAGGACTATCACATATTGCAGACGACCAAGGAGGAGCCGCTCGTCCGCGCCATCCGCAACGCGATGGAAGCCGCCGACGTGCCGGTGGAGACCTCCAAGGGCGAGTGGGGGCGCGGGCAGGAGGAGATCAATCTCGTGTACGCCGAGGCGCTCGAGATGGCCGATCGCGCCGTGCTCTACAAGCACGGCGCCAAGGAGATCGCCCACCTGCAGGGCTGCTCGCTCACGTTCATGGCCAAGCCCGACATGGCGGCGGCCGGCTCGTCGTTCCACCTGCACTCCTCGCTCTGGGACAAGGCCGGGCGCAAGGCATTGTTCGCGGCCAACGGCAAGGGGCCGGCCGCCCGCGCGCCGCTGCCGCCGCTGTTCGGCCAGTGGCTGGCCGGCCAGATGGCGATGGCGCGCGAGCTCGCGTACTTCTACGCGCCCGGCGTCAACTCCTACAAGCGCTACCAGTCGGGCTCGTTCGCGCCGACGCGGATCGCGGCCGGCTGGGACAACCGCACCTGCGGCTTCCGCCTGTGCGGCGAGGGCAGCGCGTTCCGCGTCGAGAACCGCATCCCCGGCGCCGACGCCAATCCGTATCTGGCCTTCGCGGCGACGATCGTGGCCGGCCTCCACGGGCTGGGAGCCCGGCTGAAGGCGCCGAAGCTCTACGAGGGAAACGCCTACCAGGACGCGACGCTGCCCCAGGTGCCGAAGACCCTGCGCGAGGCGATCGGCGAGCTGGAGCGCTCGAAGGTCGCGCGCGCCGCCTTCGGCGATCGCGTGCTCGACCATTACCTGCACGCTGCCCGCCTCGAGCAGCAGGCGTTTGATCAGGCGGTGACGGACTGGGAGCTGATCCGCAATTTCGAGAGGATCTGACGCCGATGTTGAGGGCCCATGGATCCGCCGCCTCGCTTGTGCACCGTTTTGATCGCCCCGGTCACGCGGGAGGGGGTCGAAGTGGCTGATCGGCTGCGCGGGAAGGTGGTGTTCATCACGGGGGCGGGGATGGTGATGGGACGGGAGGCGGCCTCGCTCTTTGCCGAGGAGGGGGCGCGGGTCGTCGTGGCGGACATAGACGAGAAGGCGGCGAAGGAATCGGTCGGGCTCGTGGAGAGAGCCGGTGGGCAGGCGCTGGCGGTCACCGGCGACGTGGCGCTCGAGGCCGACGTGCAACGGATGATCGCCGACGGCGTCCGGCGGTTCGGCGCGCTGCACGTGCTGTACAACAACGCCGGCGTGCTGTGGAAGGACCGGGACCGCTCGGTGCTGGAGACGGACGACAAGTGGTGGGATCGCGTGATGGCGATCAACCTCAAGTCGGTGTTCTGGGTCACCAAGCACGGGATCCCGCACCTGCGGACAGCCGGCGGCGGCTCGATCATCATGATGGGCTCGGTCTCGGCGCTGGCCGGGTTCACGCGCGCCCAGGACGCCTACACGGCGGCCAAGGGCGCGCTCATCTCGCTGACGAAGTCGCTGGCGATCCAGTTCGCGCGTGACAACATCCGCTGCAACGTCATCCACCCCGGCATCGTCGACACGCCGCTACAGGCGCCCTATCTGACCGACGCGATCCGCAAGGAGTTCGAGCGCGGCATCCCGCTCGGTCGAATCGCGAGGCCGCGGGAGATCGCCAACGTCGCGCTGTTCCTGGCCAGCGACGAGTCCTCGTTCATGACCGGCGCCGAGCTGGTCGTGGACGGCGGCTTTACCGCTGGGTAGTGGGGGCCCCGATATGGCCCCCCCGCCCTGGTGCTACTGCACGAACGTCACCAGTAGCACCAGGACGGCTGGCGGCGTCCTGGTGCTACTGGTGACGTTCGTGCTGTGGCCGGTGCTGAAGGTGCTGTGGCTGAGCGTGGCGGGCGCGGCCGGGCTCACGCTCGCCAACTACGAGGCGTTCTTCAGCAGCTCGCGGCTGGCCCGCATCCTCGTCAACAGCCTGGCCGTCGCGACCGTCTCCACGGCGCTCACCGTGCTGATCGCCCTCGTGCTGGCCTACGCGGTCACCCGCACGACGATCCCCGGCAAGCGGTTCGTCTCGCTGATGGCGCTCTTGCCCCTGATCTCGCCGCCGTTCCTGGTCTCGCTCGCGTTCATCCTGCTGTTCGGGCGCAACGGGCTCGTCACGCACGGCCTCGGCCTCGACTGGTCGATCTATGGCTTCACCGGCATCGTCGTCGCGCAGATCTTCACCTTCCTGCCGCCGGCCTACATCCTGCTGGCCAACGTGCTGGGCAACATGGACGCCGCGCTGGAAGAGGCGGCCGAGAACCTCGGGGCCGGGCCATTGACCACGCTGCGCCGGGTGACGCTCTCGCTGGCGCGGCCGGGGCTGGCCTCGGCGGCGCTGATCGTCTTCATCCTCTGCATGACGGACTTCGGCAATCCGATCCTCATCGGCGGGCGCTACAACGTGCCGGCCACCGAGATCTACTCGCAGGTCATCGGCATGAACGACTTCGCCTCGGCCTCCACGATGAGCGTCATCCTGATCGTGCCCTGCCTGCTGGCCTACGTGCTGAACACCTACTGGGTCGGCTCGCGCTCGTACGTGACCGTCACCGCCGGCGCTCGCGCCGCGGTGCGGCCGACGCCGCCGGCGCTGCGCTGGCCGCTCACGGTGGTCGCGGCCGGGTTCGCCCTGTTCACCGCGGTGATCTACGCGCTGATCCCGCTCGGCTCGCTGGTGCGGCTCTGGGGCAGCGACTGGTCGCTCTCGCTCAAGCACTACACCTTCGCGTCGACCGCGGAGGGGCCGTGGCCGATCTGGAACAGTGTGAAGCTGGCGGTGCTCGCCGGCCTCATCGGGACCGTGCTGGCGCTGCTCACCGCCTACGTGATCGAGCGCAAGCGTCCGCCGGGCGCCCGGGTGCTCGAGTCCCTCGGCCTGCTGCCCGCCGCCCTGCCGGGGACGGTGATCGGCGTGGGCTACATCCTGGCCTTCAACGTGCCGCCGCTCCTGCTGACCGGCACCGTGTGGATCCTGGTGACCAGCGTGGTGTTCTGGAAGTTCCCGGTCGCGGTGCTGGCGGCCATCAACGCGCTCAAGCAGATCGACCCGGCCGTCGAGGAGGCCGCGGTGAGCCTCGGCGCCGGCAGCGTGCGGACGTTCGTGCGCGTCGTGCTGCCGCTGCTGACCGGCACCGCCTTCTCGATCTTCGTCTATTTCTTCATCAACGGCATGGTGACCGTCAGCGCGGTCATCTTCCTGATCTTTCCCGGCTTCAACCTGGGTTCGGTGGCGATCCTCAACCAGGTCGAGAACGGCTATCCGGGCGTGGCCTGCGCGCTCGGCACCCTCATCCTCGTCATCGTGATCGGCGCCGTCCTGCTGCTGCGTGCGCTCGTCGGTGGCGATCGCGTGGCGATCCTCAAGGTCTGAAGCGAGAAAGGAGACGCTCATGCACCGGATCGCGGCTGCCCTGCTCGCCGTCGCCTTGCTGGTCCCGCTGGCGCCGTCGGCGGTCCCCGGCGCGGAGGACAAGCTCGTCATCTACACCGCGTACGAGGAGAACGAGCTGAAGACGTTCTGGGAGCAGTTCAAGAAGGACCTGCCCGACCTCGCCGCCAAGGCCTCCTACATCCGCGGCTCGACGGGGCCGACGATGGCGCGGCTCGAGGCCGAGAAGGCCAATCCCCAGGCCGACGTCGTGTGGGGCGTCTTCAACGATTACCTGACGGGCGCCGGCAAGAAGGGGCTGCTGGACTCCTACGCGGCGAAGGAATCGGAGACGATCCCCGCACGCTTCAAGAATCCCGACAATCTCTGGCAGGGCGTGACGTTGCTCACCGTGGCGTTCGCGGTGAACCAGAAGAAGATGGCCGAGCTGAAGCTCACGCCGCCCCACGCGTGGAGCGACCTGCTCGATCCGAAGTACAAGGGCCACATCGTGATGTCCAACCCCTCCACGTCGGGCACCGCCTACCTGCTGCTGGCCAGCCACGCCGCCCGCCTGGGCGAGGACAGGATGTGGGAGTACTACGAGGCGCTGGACAAGCAGCTCGCGCAGGTCACGAAGTCGGGCGGGGCGCCGGGCCGCATGGCCGCCTCCGGCGAGACGCCGATCGGCGTCGCGCTGGCCTACGAGGTCGAGATGGCCAGGAAGCAGGGCGCGCCGATCGACGTCGTGTACCCGTCCGACGGCGTGCCGTGGACCTTCGAGGGCAACGCGCTGGTCAAGGGCGCCAAGAATCCGCAGAACGCCCGCCGCTTCCTCGACTGGGCCGTGTCGAAGTCGGCGATGGCGTCGTACGCCGAGTGGCGGGGGACCGGCATCACGCGTGGCGACGTCGCGGTGAGCGGGCCCAAGATCGCCGAGATGAAGCTCATCGATCTCGACTTCGTGAAGGCCGGCGACCCGGCCTACAAGGAGCGGCTGGTGAAGAAGTGGCAGGAGAAGTTCTCGCGATAACATGCGGATCTCGCTGCGCGGCCTGACCAAGCGCTTCGGCGCGGCCCTCGCGGTCGACGGCCTCTCGCTGGACGTGCGTCCCGGTGAGCTCGTCAGCCTCGTGGGCGGCTCGGGCTGCGGCAAGACGACGACGCTCAGGATGATCGCCGGCTTCGAGCGGCCCGACGCCGGCCAGATCCTCTTCGACGATCGCGTCGTGAACGGCGTGCCGCCGCGCCGGCGCAACGTTGGCATCGTCTTCCAGTCGTACGCGCTGTTCCCCACCATGACCGTGGCCGACAACATCGCCTTCGGCCTGCGGGTGGCGCACTGGCCGGAGCCGAAGCTGCGGGCGCGCGTGGCCGAGATGGTGGCGCTCACGCACCTCGGCGGGCTGGAGGGCCGCTACGCCAACCAGCTCTCCGGCGGCCAGCAGCAACGGGTGGCGCTGGCGCGCGCGCTGGCCCGCCGGCCCGAGGTGCTGCTGCTCGACGAGCCGCTGTCCGCTCTCGACGCGAAGATCCGGCTACGGCTGCGCGGCGAGCTGCGGCGGATCCAGCAGGACCTCGGCATCACGGCCGTGTACGTGACCCACGACCAGGAGGAGGCGCTCTCGATCGCCGACCGCATCGCCGTCATGCGGGCCGGCCGCATCGAGCAGATCGGCGGCCCCGAGGAGATCTACGCGCGGCCGCAGACCGAGTTCGTCGCCGATTTCGTCGGCATCTCGAACCTGCTCGCCTGTCGCGTCGTCTCGGCGGCGAACGGGGTCGTCGACTGGGAGGGCGAGCGGCTGCGGGTGCCGCTGGCCCCCGGTGCCGACGGCGCGGTGATCGTGTCCATCCGTCCGGAGAAGCTCAGCGTGGGAACCGACGCGGCCGCCGACCGCAACCGGCTGCAGGGCGTGCTGGAGGTCGTCACCTTTCTCGGTCCGTTCGTGCGCCTCGAGGTCACCGTCCACGGGCGGCCGTTCTGGGTGGACGTGCCGACGGAGCGCGCGACGGCACTCGAGCGCAGGAAGCCGCTGACGCTGGCCTTCGTGCCCGCCGACTGCGTCGTCCTGCCGGAAGGCGCGCCCGCTGTCCCCTGACGTCGCGCGCGTCGTCGTCATCGGCGGCGGCGTCGTCGGCGCCAGCGTCGCCTACCACCTGGCCCAGCTCGGCTGGACCGACGTGCTACTCCTCGAGCGGCGCTCGCTCACGTGCGGAACGACCTGGCACGCGGCGGGCCTCATCGGGCGCTTGCGCGGCACCCGCACGGCCAGCCGGCTGGTCGACGACAGCGCGAAGCTCTACGCGGCCCTGCCGTCCCTGACCGGCCAGGCGACCGGCTGGCGCCGCTGCGGCAGCCTGATCGTCGCCCGCACGCGCGAGCGCCTCGTGCAGCTGCAGCGCAGCGTTGCGCTCGGGCGCGCCATCGGTATCGAGGCGCACCTCATCGGGCCGGGCGACGTCGCCGGGCACTGGCCGCTCTGCCGCACCGACGACCTCACCGGCGCGATGGTGGTTCCGGACGACGGCCGCGTCATCCCGGCCGACGTCACCCAGGCGCTCGCCGCCGGCGCCCGGGCGGCCGGCGTGCGCATCCGCGAGAATGTCGCCGTCACCGAGGTGGTGACGCGCCGCGGCGCCGTCGCCGGCGTGGCCACCTCCGACGGCCCCATCGCCTGCGACGTCGTCGTCAACTGCGCCGGCATGTGGGCGCGCACGCTGGGACAGGCGAGCGGCGTCGTGGTGCCGGTGTGGCCCGTCGAGCACTTCTACGCGGTCACGCGCCCCCTGGCGGGGATCACGCCGGATCTCGCCGTCCTGCGCGATCTCGACGGCTGCGTCTACGTCCGCGAAGAGGTCGGCGGCCTGCTGTTCGGCGGGTTCGAGCCGGTCGCCAAGCCGTGGAGCGGGACCATCCCCGAGGACTTCGCGTTCTCGCTCCTGAAGGAGGACTGGGAGCAGTTCGAAATCCTGATGCGCGGCGCCGCCGAGCGCATTCCCGCGCTCGAGTCCGCGGAGATCCAGCTCCTCCTGAACGGGCTGGAGAGCTTCACGCCGGACGGTAATTTCGTTCTCGGCGAGGCGCCGGGGCTGCGCGGCTACTTCGTCGCCGCCGGGTTCAACTCCGGCGGCATCGCCGGCGCCGGCGGCGCCGGCCGCGCGCTGGCCGAGTGGATCGTGGGCGGCACGGCGCCGCTCGACCTCACCGCCTACGATCCGCGGCGGTTCCTGGCCGGCCATGCCGACCCGACGTTCCTGGCGGCGCGGATGCGCGAGCTCGTCGGGCTGCACTACGCGATCGCCTGGCCCAACCGCGAGCACCAGACCAGTCGCGACCTGCTGCGCTCGCCGCTGCACGCGCGGCTGGCGGCGCGCGGCGCCTGCTTCGGCGCCAGGATGCTGTGGGAGCGCGCCAACTGGTTCGCGCCGCCCGGCGTCGAGCCGCGCGCGGAGTACAGCTTCGGGCGCCAGAGCTGGCTCCCGCACGCCGCGCGCGAGCATCGCGCCGCGCGCGAGTCCGTCGCGCTGTTCGATCAGACCTCGTTCGGCAAGCTGCTGGTGCAGGGGGCGGACGCCGGCGCGCTCCTCGACCGGCTCGCCGCCAACGATCTCGCGGGGCCGGTCGGCCGCACGGTCTACACGCCGCTGCTCAACGAGCGCGGCGGCTACGAGAGCGATTTGACGATCTCGCGGATCGGCGTGGACGCCTGGTTCGTCGTCACCGGCGGCGGCCAGCGCATCCGCGACGTCGACTGGATCGCGCGCCACGCCGGTGACGCCCGCGCGACGGTCACCGACGTCACCGAGGCCTGGGCGACGCTCGGTCTCATGGGGCCGCGCTCGCGCGAGGTGCTCGCCCGCGTCACCGACGCTGCGCTCGCCGCCGCCGCGTTTCCCTATCCGAGCGTGCGCGACATCGCCGTCGCCGGCGTCGACGTCCGCGCGATCCGGGTGAGCTATGCCGGTGAGCTGGGCTGGGAGCTGTACGTGCCGGTGGCGCGTGCGGGCGAGGTGTGGGACGCGCTGATGCGCGACGGCGACGTGGTGCCGGCGGGGTACTACGCCCTCGACGCCCTCCGGATCGAGAAAGGCTACCGCGCATGGGGGCGCGAGCTGACTCCCGTGGACACGCCGCTCGAGGCGGGGCTGGCGTTCACCGTCCGCTGGGACAAGCCCGGTGGCTTCGTCGGACGCGAGGCGCTGGTGGCCCAGCGCGCTCGCGGCGTCACGCGCCGCCTCCTGCTGTTCGCCCTCGACGACCGCGAGGCGGTGGCGTGGGGCGACGAGCCCATCTACGCCGACGGCGCCCCCGTCGGCACGTTGACGTCGGCCGCACACGGCCACACGCTGGGCCGCCCGGTCGCCATGGGCTACGTCGCCTGCGCGGCCGGCGCGCCGGCCGAGACGCTGCTGAGCGCGCGGTACGAGATCGACATCGCCGGCATCCGCGTGCCCGCGACCCCCTCGCTGCGCGCCTGGCACGACCCCACCGGCGCCCGCCTCCGCGCATAGCGTAATAAGGGAGCGCCCCGGCGCTCCGCCAGGACCCGCCGAACGTCGGGGGGTTTGGGGGCCATGTCGGGGCCCCGTTGCGCCCGCCGCGTGATAGAGGGGCGCCCCGACTGCGCCGGGGCGCGACGAAGGTTGGGGGTTTGGGGGCCATGTCGGGGCCCGTTGCGCGCGTTGCGTGATAGAGGAGCGCCCCGGCTGGGCCGGGGCGCGACGAAGGTTGGGGGCTTGGGGGCCATGTCGGGGCCCCCATCTAAGATTGAAAATGGAGGCCGTCAGCATGAGGATCGAGACTCTGGCGGTGCACGCGGGGCTCCGGATCGATGCGACGACCGGCGCCGTCGCACCCCCGCTGCACACGGCCACGACGTTCGAGCACGCGCCGGACAGCACGTACCCGCGCGGCTTCCTCTACAGCCGCACGGCGAACCCCAACCGCAACGCGCTCGAAGAGTGCCTCGCCGAGCTCGAGAGTGGGGCGGCGGCGGCGGCGTTCGCGTCGGCCTCGGCGGCGACGGCGGCCGTGTTCCAGGCGCTCGCGCCACGCGATCACGTCGTCGCGCCGCTCGACGCCTACTTCGGCACCGGCAAGCTGCTGCGCGACGTCTTCGCGCCGTGGGGTCTGGCCGTCGACTTCGTGGACATGACGGACCCGGCGGCGGTGAAGGCCGCGCTCCGGCCGGCCACCAAGGTCGTCTGGATCGAGACGCCGTCCAATCCGCTGTGGCGCGTCACCGACATCGCGGCGGTCGCCGCGCTCGCCCACGGGGCCGGCGCTCGCTGCGTCTGCGACAACACCGCCGCGACCTCGGTACTCCAGCGCCCGCTCGCGCTGGGCGCCGATCTCGTCGTCTACGCCACGACGAAGTACCTCGGTGGCCACGGCGACGTCACGGGCGGCGCCGTCGTCGCCGGTCGCCGCGACACGTTCTTCGAGCGCATCCGCGCCATCCAAATCTCGGCCGGCGCGATCCCATCGCCGTTCGACTGCTGGCTGGTGCGGCGCGGCCTGCGTACGCTGCCGTGGCGCATGCGCGCCCATTCCGACAACGCCCTGCGCGTGGCCACCTTTCTCGCGGCCCACCCGCGGGTGGAGGCCGTGCACTATCCGGGGCTGGCCTCCCATCCCGAGCACGCGGTCGCGAAGCGGCAGATGTCGGGCTTCGGCGGCATGCTGTCGGTGCAGGTCAACGGCGGCCGCGACGCGGCGTTCGCCGTGGAGGGCAAGGTGCGGCTCTTCACGTGCGCGACCTCGTTCGGGGGCACCGAGAGCCTGCTCGAGCACCGGGCGTCGGTGGAGGGCGCCGCCACCCGCTCGCCCGACAACCTCCTGCGGCTCAGCATCGGACTCGAGCATCCGGACGATCTCATCGACGATCTCGCCCAGGCCCTGGGGTAGTCGTGGACGAGCTCTTCATCGAGGGCGGGGCGCCGCTGCGGGGCACCGTGACGGCGAGCGGGAACAAGAACGCGGCGTTCCCGCTCATCGCAGCCGCCCTGCTGACGGATCAGCCGGTGACCCTGCGCAACGTGCCGGACATCTCCGACGTGCGGACGATGCTGCAGATCGTCGAGGGCCTGGGCGTCGAGATCGACCGGCCGGAGCGACACACGATCACGCTGCGAGCCCGCGCGCTGCGCTCGGCCGCGCCCGATCCCGCGCTGCTGCGCCGGCTCCGTGGCGCGCTCGTCCTGATGGGGCCGCTGCTCGCCCGCGAAGGCCAGGTATGGTTCGGCTCGAGTGGCGGTGACCAGATCGGCCGCCGGCGGATCGACACCCACGTGCTCGGACTGCAGGCGCTGGGGGCCACGGTCGACGACGGCGCCGACCTGGTGCTGCGGGCCGGGCGGCTGCGCGGCCAGGACATCCTCCTCGACGAGGCGAGCGTGACCGGCACCGAGAACGTCCTGACGGCGGCCGTGCTGGCCGAGGGCACCACGATCATCCGCAACGCCGCCTCCGAGCCGCACGTCCAGGACCTGTGCCGCCTGCTGCTCGCCATGGGCGCACGCATCGAGGGCGTCGGCTCGAACCTCCTCGTCGTCCACGGCGTGCGCTCGCTCGCCGGCGCCGACATCGCGCTCGGCGCGGACTTCATGGAGGTGGGCAGTTTCGTCGCCCTGGCCGCCGTCACCGGCGGCGAGATCGAGATCCGGCACGCGGGCGTGGAGGACATGCGGATGGCGTTGATGGTGTTCCGCCGCCTGGGCGTCGAAGTCCGCGTGCGCGGCGACGACCTGCTGGTGCCGGGCGGTCAGGCGCCGTCGGTGCTGCCCGACCTCGGCAACGCGATCCCGCGCATCGACGACGGGCCGTGGCCGGCGTTTCCCGCCGACCTCATGAGCGTGGCGCTGGTCACCGCGACGCAGGCCAGCGGCACCGTGCTCTTCCACGAAAAGATGTACGAGAGCCGGCTGTTCTTCGTCGATCGCCTGATCGGCATGGGCGCCCGCGTCGTTCTCTGCGATCCCCACCGGGCGCTCGTGCACGGGCCGAGCAGGCTGCGCGGCGAGCCGCAGGGGCTGCCGAGCCCCGACATCCGGGCCGGGATCGCGCTGGTCATCGCGGCGCTCTGCGCGGAGGGCCGCACGGTGATTCGCAGCGTCGAGCAGATCGACCGAGGCTACGAGGACATCGACGACCGGCTGATGAGCCTGGGCGCGCGCGTGAAGCGGCGGCGCGGGTGAGCGACGGAGGGCTTCGATGAGATTCGACGGCAGGACGGCACTGGTCACCGGCGGCGCGCGGGGCATCGGGCTCGCCGTCACCGAGCGCTTGCTGGCCGAGGGGGCCCGCGTGGCGCTCGTCGACCGCGATCCCGAGGTCGAGGCCGTCGCCAAGCGTCTGGGGCCGTCGGCACGGGCGCTGATCGCCGACGTCACCCGCAGCGGGGACGTCGATCGGGCGGTGGGGGCGGCCCACGCGTGGGCCGACCGGCTCGACGTGGTCGTCAACAACGCCGGCATCACCGGCCGCTCGTATCCGATCTGGGAGCTGAGCGACGAGGACTGGTGTCAGGTCCTCGACGTCGATCTCACGAGCGTGTTCTTCGTCTGCCGCGCGGCGGTGAAGCTGATGCTGCCACGGCAGGCGGGCCGCATCGTCAACATCGCCTCCATCGCCGGCAAGGAAGGCAATGCCACGCTCGTGCCGTACTCGGCGGCCAAGGCGGGCGTGATCGGCCTCACCAAGGCCGTCGCCAAGGAAGTCGCGACGAAGGGCATCCTGGTGCACGCGGTCGCGCCGGCCGTCATCGGCACCGAGCTGCTGAAGCAGATGACGAAGGAGACGCTGGA
>VBPC01000209.1 GCA_005887895.1 Candidatus Rokuibacteriota bacterium | reverse complement strand
AGAGACGAGACGCTCGCCATTCACGCCGGCTACGAGGTCGACCCCACGACGAAGGCGGTGGCCGTTCCGATCTATCAGACGGTCGCCTACGCGTTCGACAGCGCCGACCACGGCGCCGCCCTGTTCAACCTCGAGGCCGAGGGCTATCGCTACAGTCGGATCAGCAATCCCACCACGGCGGTGCTCGAGCGGCGGGTGGCCGCCCTCGAGGGCGGCGTGGAGGCGCTGTGCGTGAGCACCGGGCAGGCGGCGCTCAATTACGCCGCCCTCAACGTCAGCGAGCTCGGCACCAACATCGTCTCGGTCCCCCAGCTCTACGGCACCACGTACACGCTCTTCGGTCACGTGTTGCCGAGCCAGGGGATCACGGTCCGCTTCGCCGAGTCGGATCAGCCCGAGGCCATCGAGCAGCTGATCGACGACCGCACCCGGGCCGTTTTCTGCGAGAGCGTCGGCAATCCGGCCGGAAACATCTGTGACCTCGAGGCCCTGGCCCGGGTCGCCCACGCGCACGGCGTGCCGCTGATCGTCGACAACACGGTGGCCACGCCGATCTTGCTGAAGCCGATCGACTACGGCGCCGACGTCGTGGTGCATTCGCTGACGAAGTTCCTGGGCGGTCACGGCACCACGCTCGGCGGCATCATCGTCGACAGCGGCCGCTTCCCCTGGCGGGAGCACGCGGACCGCTTCCCGATGTTCAACCGGCCCGACGCCTCGTATCACGGGCTGGTCTACGTCGATCACTTCAAGGAAGCCGCCTACATCGCCCGCTGCCGCAGCGTCTACCAGCGCACGACCGGGGCGGTGCTGCCGGCGCTGAGCGCGTTCCTGCTGCTGCAGGGCGTCGAGACGGTGGCGCTGCGGGTCGAGCGCCACGTGGAAAACGGCCGGCGGGTCGCCGAGTTCCTCCGGAACGATCGCCGGGTGGCCTGGGTCAACTACGCCGGGTTCCCCGACAGCCCCTATCACGGCCTGGCGCAGCGGTACCTCGGCGGTCGGGCCTGCTCGCTGATGACGTTCGGGATCAAGGGCGGCTTCGAGGCCGGCAAGAAGCTCTACGACGCCCTCAAGCTGATCAAGCGGCTCGTGAACATGGGGGACGCCAAGTCGCTGGCCTG
Organism: Candidatus Rokuibacteriota bacterium; assembly: GCA_005887895.1. GTDB lineage: Bacteria > Methylomirabilota > Methylomirabilia > Rokubacteriales > CSP1-6 > AR5. Next base: position 16,812 of record VBPC01000209.1, on the reverse strand, counting down.
CCATCCGGCCTCGACGACCCATCGCCAGATGTCCGAGGACGAGCAGCGCAAGGCCGGGGTCCGCCCCGAGATGATCCGCCTCAGCATCGGCATCGAGCACGCCGACGACATCATCGCCGACCTCGATCAGGCGCTCGACACGACGGGTTCGGATCACGGGGGACTGCTGACGACCGCCTAGCGCGGCGGCGATTGCCGGGAGGAAATTGCGATGGCTGTCTGCCTGGACCGAGAGACGACGAGGCCCGGCCCGTTCGCGGGCGCGACCGGCCCGGGCGACGACGCCACCTGCCTCACGATCGGTCTTGTCAACAACATGCCCGATCCGGCCCTGCAGGCCACCGAGCGTCAGTTCGTCGCGCTGCTCGGCGCGGCGGCGGACGGCCTCACGGTGCGGCTGACGCCGTATGCGCTGCCGGACGTGCCGCGAACGGACTGGGGCCGGGCCTACGTCAGCCGCTTCTACGCGGGCATCGATGAGCTCTGGACCAGCCGGCTCGACGGGCTCATCGTGACGGGCACCGAGCCGCGATCCCCGAACCTCCCCGACGAGCCGTACTGGGAGAGCCTCACCAGGGTGCTGGAGTGGGCCGAGCACCACACGCACTCCGCGATCTGGTCCTGCCTGGCCACCCACGCCGCGATCCTCCATCTCGACGGGATCGGCCGGCGGCCGCTCGGCGAGAAGCGCTTCGGCGTCTTCGACTGCGAGCGCGTCGCCGATCATCCGCTGACGGCCGACGCGCCGGCCCGGCTGCCGATGCCGCACTCGCGGTGGAACGAGATTCCCGAGGACGCGCTGACGTCGTCCGGCTACCGGGTGCTCACGCGGTCCGACGCGGCCGGCGTCGACGCGTTCGTGAAGCAGCGCAAGAGCCTGTTCGTCTTCTTCCAGGGCCACCCGGAATACGAGGCCCACACGCTGATGCTCGAGTATCGGCGGGACATCAAGCGGTTCCTGCTGCGGGAGCGCGAGACCTATCCGGCCATGCCCCAGGGGTACTTCGACGAGGCGACCGTCGAGGCCCTGACCGCCCTGCGCGAGCGCGCGCTGGCCGACCGGCGCGAGGACGTCCTCACGGATTTCCCGACGGCCCTCGCGGCCGGTACCGTCACGAACACGTGGCGCTCGAGCGCGGCGCGCATCTATCGCAACTGGCTCTCGTACCTGTGCGCCCAGAAGCGGGCGCGGGCGGCCCCGCCGGGTCGCGCCGATTCGCCGCGCATGCTGCGCAGCCTGCAGTGGATGTTGCTGGACAACCCGCTCGCCGCGACGGCGACCGACCACGGCCTGTGCCTGCGCGACGCGTCGGGGCTCATGGTGGGCCTCCTGCTGTCCTTCCCCACCGCGTTCCGGGCCGGCGATCGGCGGATCCTGGCGCTGGGCTCGGGCAGCTACTTCGTCGAGCCGCGCGCCCGGACGCTCGGCTTCTACCTCTTCAAGCGACACCTGGCGTGCCCCGGCTACGCCTTCTTCTTCTCCACCACCTGCAACGCCGACTCGGGGGCGCTGTGGACGACGCTGGGCGCCCGCGCCGTGCCGCATTCCGACGTGGAGTACGTCCTGCCGCTCGACCTCGAGGTCATGCTGCCCGCCGTGCTGGCCGGACGGACGTCGAGCGCGTGGGCAGCCGCCGTCGCGCGGGCCGCCGGTCGCTGGGCCGAGCCGCTCAGACGGCGAACCGCGCGGACCTCGACCGGTGCGAGCGCCGAACCGTGTCGCGACTGGGAGAAGCTGGCCGAGCTGTCGCGGCGCCACCGGGCCCGCGAGTGGATCACGAGCGAGCGATCGCCGGCGTTCCTCGAATGGCGCTACGGCCCCGGCTCGGCGCTGCAGCCCTCGGAGATCTGCGTGTTCCACGACGGTCGTGGACACGAGGGGTGGTTCGCGCTGGGCCCCACGATCCGCGGCCCGATCCACGGGCGCGTGCTGCTCGATGCCACGTGGCCGCGTGACACGCTGAGCTTCGCCGACGTCCTCGCCGCTGTCACTCGAGGCGTCGCGGGCGACGCCGATGCCATCTACTTCCGGCCGCGACCGGGCGTCGACTACGACGCCTGCGGGCGCTTCGTGTTTCGCCGGCGGCGGGAGCCGCCGCCGGTCTTTGCGATACCGGCCAGGGACGACGTCTCGCTGGACGTGTCGTCTCTGGACCTCGTGCTCGCCGACGGCGACGGCGGGCTGGCCGGCGGCGACTCATGGTGACGGACTGAAACGAACGCAGGGGGAGACGAGGATGCATCGCATTGACGGACGACGATTGACGCGTTTCATGGCGGGCCTCTGCGGCTTCTGGCTCGGCCTGGCGGGCACCGGGGCGTCGGCTGCCGGCATGACCCTGACGCCGGCCAATCCGACCGTGTCCACCGGCCAGACGCAGCAGTTCACGGCGAGCGGCGCCATCACGCCCACCGCCGTTTCAGCTGGTGGCGAATACACTTGCGTGACCCTTCCGGACGGGACGGGCCAGGGCACGGGGAGGAACCAGGTCGGTCAGCACGGCAACGGGACAGTCACGGACTCCTCCGTTCTCGATCCCGTCAGCGGCCTCACCACGGCATCCCATGTTTCCGCCGGCGACGAATTCGCCTGCGCGCTCCTCGGGGGCGGCACCGCGAGATGCTGGGGGTTGGGGGAGTCCGGGCAGCGCGGCGATCGGAGCTTTTCGACCTTCGCGCTCGCTCCGATCGACGTGACCGGTCTCAGCGGCGCCACCGCCCTTGCCACCGGCTATGGACACGCCTGCGCGCTGCTCGGCGATGGCACGATGCGGTGCTGGGGAGAGGACCGCGAGGGACAGCTCGGCAATGGGACCACCGCCAGTCCCGGGATCGCCGAGCCCGTGGTGGTCGTCGGCATCAGCGGCGCCACCACCATTGCGACGGGCGCCTATCACACGTGCGCCGTCGTGTCGGGCGGCACGGTGAAGTGCTGGGGCCGCAACGGCCAGGGGCAACTCGGCGACGGGACCCTGACGCGCTCGTCGACCCCGGTGCAGGTCGAGACTGGCTTTGGGGCCCTCAGCGGTGTCACGGCCGTAACCGCCGGAGGCGCGCACACCTGTGCACTGCTGGCGGACGGCACGGTCCGGTGCTGGGGAGAGAACAGCGAGGGGCAGCTCGGCGATGGCAGCACGTTCAGCAAGCCGAACGGCATCTGGGTGACAGGAATCACTGGCGCGGTCGCCATCAGCGCGGGATGGGAGCACACCTGTGCGGTCCTCGCGGACGGCACGGTCCGCTGCTGGGGCGCAAACGCGTCCGGACAGCTCGGCGACGGCACCACCAACCGTGCCTCGACCTCGGTGCAGGTGAGGGGCATCACCGACGCCGTCGGCGTCACCGCCGGCTGGTGGCACCACAGCTGCTTCCTCCTCGCCGACGGCACCGTGAAGTGCTCGGGGACGAACGACTGGGGCCAGCTCGGGAACGGCACGACCACCGGCTCCTCCGTCCCGGTCACGATGAGCGGGACCGGAGTCACGTGGACGAGCAGCAACCCGGCGGTCGCCACGGTCGATGCACGAGGACACGCAGTGGGCGTGAGCGCGGGCACGACGACGATCACGGCCACCGACACCGCGGGGGCCAGTGCGAGCACAACGCTGACGGTCCGTGACCCCGTCCCGCTCTCGGTCGTCCGCGCGGGCGCCGGTGCCGGCAGCGTCAGCTCCAACCCGGCGGGGATCAGCTGCGGGACGGACTGCTCGAAGCCGTACAACGTGGGCACGAGCGTGACGCTGACCGCGACCCCGGCCGCCGGGTCGATCTTCGCCAGCTGGAACGGATGCGACACGGTTACCGGCACGACCTGCACGGTGACCATGAACGCGGCGAAGGTGGTCACGGCCTCCTTCGACGTGCAGCGCTTCGTCCTCACGGTGACCAAGGCCGGCATGGGACGCGACAACGGCAGTGTGACCTCGAGTCCGGCCGGGATCAGCTGCGGGACGGATTGCTCCGAGGCCTACACGATCGGCACGGTCGTCACGCTGACGGCGGCGCCGGACGTTCTCGTCACCGGCTGGAGCGGGTGTGACACCGTCTCCGGCGCGACCTGCACGGTGACCATGGGTTCGGCGAGGTCGGTCACTGCCAGCTTCGTCGGCATGCCGTTCTAGGCGGGGACGCGGCGGGATGGCGTTCGAGGAGATCCTGAGCCGGGCGGCGAAGCTCGAGGCCGCCATCGCGAGCGGCCCCATCGTGCCGGCGGTGACGCCGCCGGAGATCCGGCGCCATCTCGCCGCGCGCTACGACTTCACGAAGCCGCTGGCGCTGGACGACGTCGTTGCCGACGTCGAGCGCATGCTGCGCATGTGGCAGGTGCAGGTGACCCATCCGCGCTACCTCGGTCTCTTCAACCCGAGCGTGACCCCCGCCTCGATCGTCGCCGACACCCTGGTCGCCATGTACAACCCGCAGCTGGCGACCTGGCGGACGTCGCCGGCGGCCAACGAGATCGAGCGCCACACGCTGGGGTGGTTGGCCGGGAAGTTCGGCCTGCCCGCCCACGCCATCGCGAGCTTCACCAGCGGCGGCGCCGAGGCGAATCTCTCGGCGGTCGTCGTGGCCCTGACCCGGGCGTTCCCCGACTACGGCGAGCACGGGCTTCGCGGTATCGCCGCCTCGCCGGTGATGTACGTGACGAGCGAAGCCCATCACTCGTTCAGCAAGATCGCCCACATGACGGGACTCGGGCGCCGCGCGATCAGCACGGTCGCCACCGACCGCGATCTGAAGATGGATCTCGGCGACCTCGCCCGCCGGGTCGCCGAGGATCGTCGCGACGGCCTCGCGCCGTTCATGGTCGTGGGGACGGCCGGGACCACCGGCGCCGGCGCGATCGATCCGCTGCCGGAGCTGGCGCGATTCTGCCGGGCGGAGGATCTGTGGTTTCACGTCGACGCGGCCTGGGGCGGCGCCGCCATCGTCTCGCCGCGCCTGCGCGGGCACCTGGCCGGCATCGACGCCGCCGATTCGATCACGTGCGACGCGCACAAGTGGTTCTCGGTGCCGATGGCCGCCGGGATGTTCTTCTGCCGGCATCCCGACGCCGTCGGCCGGGCGTTCCGGGTCGAGACCTCCTACATGCCCGGCAAGACGGCCGGGACCACCGTCGATCCGTACACGACGTCGGTGCAGTGGTCCCGGCGGTTCATCGGGCTGAAGCTCTTCCTCGCGCTCGCCGAGCGCGGCGAGTCCGGCTACGTCGAGATGATCGAGCACCAGGCCTACATCGGCGACATGCTGCGCGAGTCGCTGCGCCGCGCCGGCTGGCGGATCGTCAACGCCTCGCCGCTGCCGGTGGTGTGCTTCACGCGGGATGGCCTCGAGACCGCCCGGTTCCTGGCGGCCCTCTACCAGCGCCAGATCGCGTGGATGTCGGAAGTCCGCCTCGCCGACGGCCCGCCCGTCATGCGCGCCTGCATCACCAGCTACCGGACCACCGAGGCGGACATCGACCGCGTGGTGAGCGAGATGGCCCGGCTCGACGCGTTCGAGCTTCGCTGACGCTGGCGCGGCGCTAACGCCCGCGCACGGTCGGCTTGCGCTTCTCCCGCCAGGCGCGGTGCGCCTCGGCCTTGTCCTCCGTCAGCTCGAGCGCGGCGAAGCGGTAGAGATCGACCAGCGAGGCGTCCGCGAGGTTGGGGATGTCGAGGCCGGTCACCAGCGACTCCTTGGCGAGCTGCGCGGCCAGCGGTGGCAGCGCGGCGATGTGGCCGGCGACCTCGAGCGCTTTCTTCATCAGGTCCGCGTGGGGAACCAGCCACTGGGCCAGGCCGATGCGGTGGGCCTCGTCGGCGCAGAGCGGGAGGCCGAGCACCATGCGCATCGCGTGGCCCTTGCCGACCCAGCGGGCGAGGCGGGCGGCGCCGCCGTAGGCGGGCAGGATGCCGAGCGCGACCTGCGGCAGGCGCCACTCGGCGCGCTCGGAAGCGACCAGCAGGTCGCAGCAGAAGGTGACGATGCAGCCGATGCCGACCGCATAGCCGTTGACGGCGCCGACGATCGGCTTGGAAAAGTTGGAGAGCACCTCGAACGCGCGCGACCGACGCTTCGGCAGGCTCTTGATGAACGCGGCGGCCGACGCCAGCGTGTGGGTCTGCGGGTCCTTGAGGTCGGCGCCGGCCGAGAAGGCGCCGCCCGCCTCGTCGCCGGTGAGCACGGCGCAGCGCACGTCGTCGTCGTCCTCCATGGCGGCGAAGTGCCGCGCGATCCCCGCTGCCGCGATTATAATCGCGGGCACTCCACGACGATGGCTATCCGAGCCCACGACGCGGTGGCGGGTCGCGACGGGATCGCCACCGTCGGCAGCGCGCAGGCCCGCCCCGGGCGAGCGTCGCTCGCCCTCCGTCGCGAGCGCCAGCTCGCCTACGCGCTGCTCACGCCCACGCTGCTGGTGATCCTGTTCCTGGTGGCCTATCCGTTCTGCGCGGCGATCGCGCTGAGTCTTCAAGACAAGATGGTCGGCTCGCCGGGCCGCTGGGTGGGGCTGGCGAACTATCTCGAGCTGTTCCGCGACGAGGTGTTCTTGCGGACGGCCTGGAACAGCGTCGTCTACACCGTCGTCGCCGTCGCGCTCAAGTTCGTCCTCGGGCTGACGATGGCGCTCATCCTCGACCAGGAGCGGCGGTTCAACAATGTCTTCCGCACGCTGCTGTTCGTGCCGTGGGCGGTGCCGGTCATCATCGTCGCCCTGAACTGGCGCTGGATCTTCGACGACCTCAGCGGCTTCCTCAACAACTTCCTCATCACGTTCCACCTGAGCCGCGACATCATCTCCTGGCTGTCCGACCCGAGCCTGGCCATGGGCTGCGTGATCGCGGTCGTCGTGTGGGCGGGAACCCCGTTCTACTCGATGACCTTCCTGGCCGGCCTGCAGGCGATCCCGCGCGAGCTGTACGAGGCGGCCGAGATCGACGGCGCCTCGATCGTCCAGCAGTTCGTCTACGTCACGGTGCCGCGGCTGCGCACCATCTTCCTCACGACCGTGATGCTGTCGACGATCTGGACGGCGACCAATCTGCAGTTCGTCTTCGTGCTGACCCGCGGCGGCCCCGCCAGCCGGACGGAGATCTTCCCGCACCTCGCCTACACGACGGCACTGGGCGCCCGCCGCCTCGGCATGGGCGCCGCCGTCTCGCTGGTCTTCTTCCCGGTGCTGGCCGTCCTCATCCTGCTGCTGACGCGCCGCATGCTGCGGCCGACGGACGACTAGATGCGCTCGGTCTCGCGCACGCGTCGGTCGCTCCAGTGGGTGGGCAACACCCTGCTGGCGCTGATGCTGGTGTGGACGCTGGTCCCGTTCTACTGGATGATCGCGACGTCGCTGAAGAAGGACCGGGAGATCTATGGCTTCGAGGCCACGCTGATCCCGCATCAGCCCACGCTGGCGAACTACGCGCGGCTCTTCGCCAAGACCCCGTTCATCCTCTATCTGCGGAACAGCACGATCATCGCCGTGGGGACCACCATCGCCTCGCTGGTCTTCGGCACCCTCGGCGCCTACGCGCTGGCCCGCCTGCGCTTTCCGGGGCGCAAGGTCATCGCCCGTGGCCTCGTCTTCACGTACCTCGTGCCACCGGCGCTGCTGTTCATTCCCCTCTTCGCGGTCATGTCGACGCTGCGGCTCGTCGATACCCACCAGGGGCTGATCCTGACCTACCTGAGCTTCAGCGTGCCGTTCTGCACGTGGCTACTCATGGGCTACTTCCGCTCGGTGCCGCTCGAGCTGGAGGAGGCCGCGCTGGTTGACGGCTGCACACGGCTGGGCAGCCTGGTGCGGGTGATCCTGCCGATGTCGCTGCCGGCGCTGGCGGTCGTCGCCTTCTTCGCGTTCACGCAGTCGTGGAACGAGTTCCTGTACGCCAATGTATTCGTGAACAGCGTGGAGGTCCGCACGGTCACCACCGGACTCACGCTGTTCATCGTCGAGGACGTGTTCTTCTGGGGGCCGATGATGGCCGCGTCGTTCCTGAGCGCGCTGCCGCCCCTGGTGATCTACCTGATCTTCCAGCGCTGGGTGGTCAAGGGCCTGACGCTCGGTGCCGTGAAGGGCTAAAGGAGACTAACCATGCGGATGACGCGACGGCACGTGCTGAAGCAGGCGGGGCTGGCGGCGGCGGTCACGACCACGTCCCCGTGGTGGCTGGTGCGGACGAGCCACGCCCAGCGCGCCAAGAAGCTGGTGTTCTGGCACGTGCCCAATTTCACGCCGCTCGCCGACGACCTGCAGAAGCAGCAGGTCTACGAGTTCGCGAAGCAGGCCGGCCTCAAGGACAGCGACGTCGAGTACGACGTCGTGGCCAACGAGCAAGCGCAGGCCAAGCTGGCGGCGGCGATCGAGGCCGGCAACCCGCCCGACGTCATGCGGCTCTACGAATCCAACGTCCAGTTCTACGCCGCCGGCGGTCACCTGCTCGACGTCCACGACCTCGTCGAGAAGATGCGCAAGGAGCCCAAGGGCATCTTCGAGTCGGCCATGACCTCGGTGGTCTACAAGGGCCGCGCCATGGGCGTGCCGCTGGCGGTCAACCCGTGGCCGGTGCACGCGCGCCTGGATCTGCTCGACCAGGCGAAGGTCGAGTACCCGAAGACCTGGGACGAGTTCGTCGAGACGAGCAAGAAGATCCAGTCGCCCCCCCGCCTCTTCGCCTTCGGCATGTGCCTGGGGCTCGTCGAGGACACCACCGACAACGTCATGAACCTGCTGTGGTGCTACGGCGGCAAGATGGTCGAGGCCGACAACAAGACGGTCGTCATGAGCTCGCCCGAGAACGTGGCCGGCGTGAAGGTGATCGAGGCGATGTTCAAGACGCACAAGATCATCCCGCCCGGCGCCATCTCCTGGGACAACTCCGGCAACAACAAGGCCTACCAGTCCAGGCAGGCGGCGTTCGTCATGAACCCGTCGAGCATCTACGCCTACCTCGACGGCAACGACAAGGACCTCCAGAAGGCGACCGGCCTGTTTCCCGTTCCGGCCGGCCCCAGGGGCACCGTCAACCAGATCGACACGTGGGCGTACGGCGCGTTCAAGAAGACGCCCTATCCCGACCTGGCCAAGGGCCTGCTCGACTACTTCATGCAGCCGGCCAACTACGACAAGATCATCCAGTCCACCGGCGGCCGCTGGGTGCCCGTCTACAAGCGGCTGTTCGACAGCCCGTTCTGGCGCGAGAAGCCCGCGTTCAAGCACTTCATCAAGATGGCCGAGACGGGCGTGCCGGTCAGCTATGCCGGCTCGCCGACGCCGGCCGCCGGCGAGGTGCTCAACACGCACCTCGTTCCCAAGATGATCCAGCGCGTCCTCGTCGAGAACTGGGAGCCGGCCCGTGCCCTCGACGAGTGCCACAAGCGCATCGTGGAGATCTACGCGCGGTACGCCAAGGGGTAGACACCCGGAGGAAGGGCCATGCTGTCGCGGGAAGACAACGAGCTGCTCTGTCGCGTCGGCCCGGGTACGCCGATGGGGGCGCTGCTCCGGCAGTACTGGATTCCCACGCTGCTGTCGAGTGAGCTCCCCGAGCCCGACGGGGCGCCGGTGCGCGTCCGGATCCTCGGCGAGGACCTGATCGGCTTCCGCGCCACCTCGGGCCGGGTGGGGCTCATCCAGAATCATTGCCCGCATCGCGGCACGTCGCTCTTCTTCGGCCGCAACGAGGCGGAAGGGCTGCGCTGCGTCTACCACGGCTGGAAGTTCGACTGCGAGGGCTTCTGCGTCGACATGCCCAGCGAGCCGCCGGAGAGCACCTTCAAGTCCAAGGTCCGGGCGACGGCCTATCCGTGCGTCGAGCGGAACGACGTGGTGTGGGCCTACCTCGGGCCGCGGCCGACGCCGCCGCCGCTGCCCGACCTCGAGCCCAACATGCTGGCCCGGGGCCAGTACGCCATCCAGAAGGTCTTCCGCGAGTGCAACTGGTTCCAGGGGCTCGAGGGCGACATCGACACGAGCCACCTGGGATTCCTCCACCTCGGCGCCGTGCAGCCGGAGAGCACGACGCCCGGGACGTTCGACTACTACAACGTTGCCGATCGGGCCCCGAAGTACGACGTGGTCGACACCGAGTTCGGCACGTCGTACGGCGCCTACCGCCCGGCCGAAGCCGACACGTACTACTGGCGCATCGCGCACTTCCTGTTTCCGTTCTTCACGATGATCCCGACCGGCATCCTGGGCGTGCAGGTTCTCGTCCGGGCGTGGGTCCCGATCGACGACGAGCACGTGATGTTCTGGAGCATCGGGGTGCCCCGCTCGCGCGAGGGCCGGGCCGGCACCGGCGGCGCCAGCACGCTGGCCCTCGGCGGCCGCCCGGTCGCCGCCGCCGGCGCGCGCGTCGGCGACGTCGAGTTCCTGCCGGACACCACGGACTGGACCGGTCGGTTCCGCCTCACCCAGAACAAGGACAACGACTACCTGATCGACCGCGCCGCCCAGCGCACGCAGAGCTTCACCGGCATCGCGGGGATCCATCAGCAGGATCAGGCCGTCACCGAGAGCATGGGCCCGATCGTCGACCGGACCCAGGAGCATCTGGCGAGCTCGGACGCCATGGTCATCCGCACCCGGCGGCGGGTGATCACCGCCGCCCGGGCGCTCCGCGACGGCGGCGTGGTGCCGCCCGGCGTCGACCGCCCCGAGGTCTATCGCCACCGCTCCGGCGGCGTCGTCCTCCCGCGCGGCGCCGGCTGGCTCGACGCGACGAAGGATCTGCGCCGCGCCTTTGCTTGACACGCCCTCGAGCCGGACATAGGATCACCGCGCTCCGGCGCCCCCAGCCAGTGAAGGAGGCTCCATGCCGACACCGATCCGGTCCGTGACGATGCTCGCCGCCGTCGTCGCGGCGACGCTGGCGGCCCATCTCGCGGCGCTGCCCGCGGCCGGGGCCGCCGGCGAGCGCGACATCACCGTGGCCCAGGGCATCGACGCGGAGTTCCTCGACGTGCAGATGACCAACAACATCGTGACGCTGATCATCAACACGTCGATCTACGACACCCTCCTCACGCGCGACAAGCAGCTGCAGCTCGTGCCGAACCTGGCCGTGGCCTACAAGCTGGTGAGCGAGAAGGTGTGGGAGGTGAAGCTGCGCCAGGGCGTGAAGTTCCACAACGGCGAGCCGTTCGACGCCGGCGCCGTCAAGTTCTCGTTCGAGCGTATCAACCGGCCGGACTTCAAGTCGCCGCAGAAGGGCTGGTTCGGCCCGATCGACCACGTGGAGATCGTCGATGCGTTCACGGTGCGCTTCCACACCAAGGTGCCCGACCCCGCGATGCCTGCCCGCATGACGCTCATGTACCAGCTCGCGCCGAAGTACGTCGCCCAGGTCGGCGACGTGCAGGCCAACCTCAAGCCGGTGGGCACGGGCCCGTTCAGGTTCGTGGAGTGGCAGAAGAACGAGCGGATCGTGGTCGAGGCCAACGACGCGCACTGGAGCGGCAAGCCGGCGGTGCGGCGGGCCACCTGGCGGCCCATCCCGGAGCTGGGCGCGCGCATCGCGGCGCTGCAGACGGGGCAAGCCGACCTGATCGTGAACGTTCCGCCCGACCAGCTGCAGACGCTGACGGCGACGAAGAACGTCCGCGTCGAGAAGATCCCCAGCTGCCGCATCATCTATTTCGGCATCGCGCAGATCAAGGGCGGGCCGCTCGGCGACCGGCGTGTGCGCCAGGCGATCAACTACGCGGTGGACGTGCAGGGGATCATCGACAGCGTGCTCCTCGGCAACGGCAAGCGGATCAACTCCTCGATGCCGCCCAACGTGTGGGGCTACGATCCGTCCATCCCGCTCTACGAGTACAACCCGACGCGGGCGAAGGAGCTGCTGGCCGCCGCCGGCCAGACGAGCCTGGCGCTGACGCTGCAGGCGCCCAACGGCCGCTGGGCGATGGACAAGGACATCGCGCAGGCGGTGGCCGGCCAGCTGACCGAGAACGGGATCAAGACGAACGTGAAGATCATCGGCGAGTGGGGCAGCTACGTGCGCAGCGTCCTCGATCACAAGACCGAGGACATCTTCATGAACGGCTGGTGCCTGCCGAGCCTCGAGCCCGACCACTGGGTGACGCCGAACCTCCACACGGGGGAGCCGGTGTCGCAGTACTCGAACCCCGAGGTCGACAAGCTCATGGAGCAGGCCCGGGCGGAGATGAACACCGACAAGCGCAAGCAGCTCTACGGCCAGCTCCTGCGCCTGATCCACGACGACGCGCCGTGGCTCTTCGGCTACCAGCAGATGGACATCTACGGCGTCAGCAACCGCCTCAAGTGGACACCGCGCGGCGACGAGTCGATCCGGCTGCCCGAGATTTCCTTCTGAACATGGGGGGCCTCTTCTGAACATGGGGGCCCCGACATGGCCCCCAAACCCCCCAATGTTCGGAGCGTCCCGGCGAAGCCGTGACGCTCCTCTATCTGAACACGGGGGCCCCGACATGGCCCCCAACCCCCCGAACATTCGGAGCGTCGCGGCGAAGCCGTGACGCTCCGCTATCTGAACATGGGGGCCCCGACATGGCCCCCAACCCCCCGAACATTCGGAGCGTCCCGGCGAAGCCGTGACGCTCCGCTGTCACGGGCACCCCGACGGGGGCCGGGGTGCTCTTTCGACAGCGGGGTGACGGCCTGAGCATGCTGGCGTACGTGGTGCGGCGGCTCGGGCAGAGCGTGCTCGTGCTGCTCGGCGTGTCCGTGATCGTGTTCGGGCTGCTGCACCTGACCGGCGATCCGACGCGGCTGCTGCTGCCGCTCGAGGCGCGCGAGGAGGACGTGCGGCAGCTCCGCGCCCTGCTCGGTCTCGACGACCCGCTCTGGCTGCAGTACGTGCGCTTCCTCGGCCACGCGCTGCGCGGCGATTTCGGGCTCTCGTTCAAGCATCAGCTGCCGGCGCTCACGCTGATCTTCCAGACGCTGCCGGCGACGCTCGAGCTGACGGCGGCCGGCCTCACCGTGGCGCTGGTGGTCGCCGTGCCGGCCGGCGTGCTGGCGGCGCTTCGTCGCAACTCGGCACTGGACGCCCTGTGCTCGGTCGGCGTGCTGCTGGGCCAGGCGATGCCGGTGTACTGGCTCGGGCTCCTGCTGATCCTCGTCTTCGCCGTCCAGCTCGGCTGGTTTCCGGCGGCGGGCCGCGACGGGCTCGCCTCGCTGGTGCTGCCGGCCGTGGCGCTCGGCGCCTTCTCGATGGCGCGGATCGCGCGCATGACGCGCTCGGGAATGCTCGAGGTGCTCGCCCAGGACTACGTCCGCACCGCCCACGCCGCCGGGCTGCGGGCGTTCGTGGTGACGTACAAGTATGCGCTCAAGAACGCTGCCATCCCGCTCGTCACCGTCGTGGGCCTCGAGTTCGGGATCCTGCTGGGCGGCGCCGTCATCACGGAGACGATCTTCGCGTGGCCGGGCGTCGGCCGCCTCGCGGTGGACGCGATCTTCAGCCGGGACTATCCGCTGGTGCAGGCGATCGTGGCGGTGCTGGCGACGGTCTTCGTCCTCATCAACCTGGCGATGGATCTCCTCTACACGTACCTGGACCCACGCATCGTGTTCGTGCGGAGCCGCGGATGAGCGCGGTTGTCGGCCCGGAGACCGGGATCGCGGTCACGCCGGCGGTGCCGGCCGGCGCGGGCGTCCGGCGCCGGACGAGCTTCCGCGCCGTCTTCGGTCTGGCCGTCCTGCTGCTGATGAGCGGAGCGGCGATCGCCGCGCCACGGATCGCGCCGTGGGATCCAGGCCGGCAGATGCTGGCCAAGCGCCTGCGGCCGCCCGCCTGGCAGGCGCGGGGCCTCCGCGAGCATCCGCTCGGCACCGATCACCTCGGACGCGACATCCTGAGCCGCATCCTCTACGGGGGCCGGATCTCCCTCGGCGTGGGCGTGTCGGCGGTGACGCTCTCCGCATGTCTCGGCGTCAGCCTCGGGTTGCTCGCGGGCTTCCACGGCGGCCGGACCGACGCGCTCATCATGCGGGTGGTCGACGTCTTCCTCGCCATTCCCTACATCCTGCTCGCGATGGGAGTGGTCTTCGCGCTCGGTCCCAGTCTCCTGAACGTGATCCTCGTGATGGCGGTCACCCGCTGGGTGCAGTTCGCCCGCATCGTGCGCGCCGACGTGCTGTCGCTGCGCGAGCGCGAGTTCGTCGCCGGGGCGCGGGCGCGCGGTAACCGCTCCCTGCGGCTGCTGCTCCGCCACGTCTTGCCGAACGCGCTCACGCCGATCATCGTCGTGGCCACGCTCGAGCTGGCGTTCATGATCATCTACGAATCCGCCCTGTCCTTCCTCGGCCTCGGCGTGCAGCCGCCGACGCCCACCTGGGGCTGGATGCTGTCCGACGGCCGCAACTACGTCGCCACCGCGTGGTGGCTGGCGACCTTCCCCGGTCTGGCGATCATGCTGACGGTGCTTGCCGTGAACCTGCTCGGCGACTGGCTGCGCGACACGCTCGACCCACGGCTGCGGGTCTAGCGGTGCCGCCGCCCCTGCTCGCGGTCGAGCGCCTCCAGACGCACTTCCCGACGAGCCGGGGCGTCCTGCGGGCGGTGGACGGGGTGAGCTTCACGCTCGAGCGCGGCGAGGTGCTGGGGCTCGTGGGCGAGAGCGGGTGCGGCAAGAGCGTCACGTCGCTGTCGATCATGCGGCTGGTGCCGCCGCCGGGACGCATCGCGGCCGGCCGCGTCCTCTTCGAGGGCGAGGACCTTTTCGCCAAGGACGACGAAGCCATGCGCCGGGTGCGTGGCGCCCGGATCGCCATGGTGTTCCAGGAGCCGATGACGTCGCTCAACCCCGTCTTCTCGATCGGCGACCAGATCGCGGGCGCCGTCCTCGCGCATGCCGGCGGCGGCCGCCGCGCGGCCTGGGAGCACGGCGTGGCGATGCTCGATCAGGTGCAGATGCCGTCGCCGCGCCAGCGGGCGCGCGATTTTCCGCACCAGCTCTCGGGGGGCCTGCGTCAGCGCGCCATGATCGCGCTGGCGCTGGCCTCGGGTCCGGCGGTCCTGATCGCGGACGAGCCGACGACGGCCCTCGACGTGACCATTCAAGCGCAGATCCTCGACCTGCTGCGCCGACTGCAGGCCGAGCGCGGCATGGCGGTGCTCCTGATCACGCACGACCTGGGCGTCGTGGCCGAGCTGTGCCACCGGGTGGCGGTCATCTATGCCGGACGGATCGTCGAGATCGCGCCCGTCCGGAGCCTCTTCGCGCGACCGCTCCATCCGTACACGCGTGGCCTCCTGCAATGCCTGCCGCATCCGAGCCGGTTCGGTCAGCCGCTCACGACCATCGAGGGCGTGCCGCCGGACCTGCGTCAGGTCACCGCCGGCTGCCGCTTCGCTCCGCGGTGCGTCCACGTGATCGCCAGCTGTCGCACGACCGAGCCCGCGCTCGAGGAGCGTGAGCCGGGGCACTTCGTGGCCTGCCCGGTGCTGCGGTGACGACGCAACCGCTCCTCGAGGTGCGCGGCCTCGTCAAGCAGTTCGAGGTCGGCAGCGCCTGGCTCGGCCGCCGGCGGCGGTTCGTCCGCGCGGTGGACGGGGTGAGCTTCACCGTGGAGCGCGGCCAGACGCTCGGTCTGGTGGGCGAGTCGGGCTGCGGCAAGTCCACGACGGCCAGGCTCATCCTGAGGCTCGTCGAGCCGAGCGCCGGGCACATCGGCTTCGAGGGCCGCGATCTGCTGAGCCTCTCGGCCTCGGCGCTGTGGGCGGTGCGTCAGCGCATGCAGATCGTCTTCCAGGATCCCTTCGGCTCCCTGAATCCCCGGATGCGGGTGGGGAGGATCATCGGCGAGCCGCTCGCGATCTACGGCCGGACCGACGCGGCGGGACAGCGCCGGCGGACCCGGGAGCTGCTCGAGCTGGTGGGGCTCGATCCGGCCTTCGCCCACCGCTACCCGCACGAGCTCTCCGGCGGCCAGCGCCAGCGCATCGGGATCGCGGCGGCCCTTGCGCTCGAGCCGAGCCTCGTCGTCGCCGACGAGCCCGTCTCCGCGCTCGACGTCTCGGTGCAGGCCCAGGTCCTCAATCTCCTGAGCGAGCTGCGGCGCCGTCTGCATTTGACGTATCTGTTCATCTCCCACGACCTCCACGTCGTCCTGCACATGTCGGATCGCGTGGCGGTGATGTACCTGGGGGAGATCGTGGAGATCGGCAGCCGCGACGCCATCCACCGCGAGCCGAAGCACCCGTACACGCAGGGGCTGCTGTCCGCCGTCCCCGTCGCCGACCCCACGCTACGGCGCGAGCGGATCGTTCCCCGCGGCGAGGTCGCGAGCCCGCTGGCGGTCCCGTCCGGCTGCCGCTTCCACCCCCGCTGCGCCTTCGCCTTCGATCGGTGCCGCGTGGAGCGTCCGGTCGCGCGCGAAGTCGGCGCCGGACACGAGGCCGCCTGTCACCTCTACTAAAGATGGGGGCCCGGAAATGGCCCCCAAGCCCCCAAACGCTCGGGCCGCCCCGGCGGAGCCGTGGCGGCCCTCGTCATCCCGCGTGCCGGAAATGGCCGCCGACTAAAGATGGGGGCCCGGAAATGGCCCCCAAACCCCCATTCGCTCGGGCCGCCCCGGCGGAGCCGTGACGGCCCTCGTCATCCCGCGCGCCGGAAATGGCCGCCGACTAAAGATGGGGGCCCGGAAATGGCCCCCAAGCCCCCAAACGCTCGGGCCGCCCCGGCGGAGCCGTGGCGGCCCTCGTCATCCCGCGTGCCGGAAATGGCCGCCGACTAAAGATGGGGGCCCGGAAATGGCCCCCAAGCCCCCATTCGCTCGGGCCGCTCCGGCGGAGCCGTGGCGGCCCTCGTCATCCCGCGCGCCGGAAATGGCCGACGACT
>VBPC01000208.1 GCA_005887895.1 Candidatus Rokuibacteriota bacterium | reverse complement strand
GGGTGTCAGCTTGAAATGGCGCTTTCCGAGTTCGGATGTCAGGGGCTCGAGCTCGACTTCCCCCTGGTTTGTTGGGGACCGGACTGTCGCTGGGAAGGTTCCGCGTGGGTCACAAAGACCAGCCGAGTGAAAGATGTTCGCGATCCTCATCGCTTGCGCCTGAATGCCTATCGGGTCCTGCTAACCAGAGGCCGGGACGGCGTGGCGGTGTTCGTGCCGCCGGACGCGGACATGGACTCGACATTTGTCGCTCTTTGTCGCGCGGGTTTCGAGCCGTTTAGTTAATTCCGCGTGGCGGAGGATCGGCATTGATCGGCATCGAGTTCACGACGTTCGCGCTCATCGGGCGATGTGAGCGTACCGGGATGTTCGGCATCGCGATCGCGACCAGCGAGATGGCGGTCGGGTCGCGGTGCATCCACGTCGCTCCCGGGGTGGGCGCCGTCGTCACCCAGGCCAGCACCAATCCGCGCCTCGGTCATCTCGGCCTGAATCTCCTCCGCGCGGGGTACTCGGCGCCCCGCGTGCTGGAGGAGATCGCGGCGAGTGACCAGTTCGTCGAGCGCCGGCAGTTCGGCTGTCTGGATGTCACCGGCCTCGCCGCCGCCCGCACGGGCTCCGAGAACAAGCCGTGGGCGGGCCATCGGGTCGAGCGCAACGTGGCCGTGGCGGCCAACGCGGTGGTGCGCGCGACGGTCGCCGAGGGGATGTTCGACGCGTTCCAGCAGGGCGCCGACCTGCCTCTCTGGGAGCGACTCCTCACGGCCCTGGAGGCGGGGAAGGCGGCCGGCGGCCAGCCGAACGGCGAGGTCTCGAGCGGGCTCTTCGTCGTCGACCGGGAGCCGTACGCCGTCGTCGACTTGCGCGTCGACCTGCATCCCGAGCCCGTCGCCGAGCTCCGCCGGCTGGCCGACGCGTACTTTCCGCTGATCCCGTACTACAACCTGCGCCCGCGCGATCCGACCGTGCCGTCGGCGGCCGAGTGGCTCGCCGCGCAGCGGCGCTGACGTCGGCCGCGCGTCACGCGAGCATGGCCCGGACCTGCTCGAGGGTGCGGATGCGCGCGTACATCTTCATCGACGTGTCGAGGCTGTAGGCGTGGGCGGCGGCGTCGCCGCCCCAGCAGCAGTCGCGCACGACGACGGTGTCGAGGTCCATGCTGAAGGCCTCACGCACGCTGGTCTCGACGCCTCGGTTGGTCGCGCCGCCGCCGATCACCAGCACGGTGCGGCGCAGCACTCGCAGCAGCTCGGCCACCCCGGTGCCGTAGAACGCGCTGGGGCGACGCTTGAGGTAGACGTAGTCCTGGGGCCGAGGGGCGATCTCGTCCGGAAAGCCGGCCTCCGGCGTGCCCTCGATGCAGTTGGTGAGCGACGGCACCCCCGTCTGCACGCTGAGGTCGGTGGGCAGCAGCACGACGTCGGCGCCGTCCGCCCGGCTGACGGGTGTGGTGTAGACGATCGGCAGGGCCCGCGCCCGGCATACCCCGATCAGCGTGACCCAGGCGTCGAGCACGGGCCGCATCGCCGCCCGTCGCGCAGGATCGGCGGGCGTCAGCGCGCGACGGCAGGCGTCGTAGACGATCAGGGCGGCGCGCGTGGCGTCGATGCGGTCAGTCGGCCCCACGCCGGCTACTGCCGGGGTGGAATGCCGGTCGACTGCCACGACACGAACTCGGGCCCGGACGAACGCTTCGCCCAGATGGCGGTGAAGCGCAGCGGCACCGTGCGGTCCTGACCGCCGGACGTCACCTCGTACACGGCCGTCCCGGTGATGATCGCGATGCAGCCATAGGTGCGGGTCTGCACGTCGCCGTTCGGGGTCATCTTGCGGTACTTCGTCCGCCCCGAGCGCATGGCCTCGATGTATTTCGCCTTGTCGTCGGACGCCGCGGAGGAGTGGTTGTAGGTGAGATCGTTGCCGAACAGCTTGTCCATCGCCGCGAAGTCGTTGCTCGTCTGCGCGGCGTAGCGCGCGGTCTCGGCCTTCATCGCCTCGTCGGCGGTGATGGTGCCACTGCAGTCCTCGGCCCGGGCGGCGCCGGCAGCGACGAGTGCCAGGATCGCGAGCAGGGTGAGCAGTCGAAGCGCTCTGGACGTCATCGTGGTCTCCTCTCAGGTGGCCAGCTCGGCCGGCTTGCGCTGGCAGACATCGAGTGCGGTCACGGCCAGCACGCGCGTGACCTTCTCCATCTCGCTCACGAGGACGCAGGCGTCGTCCTCGTCCGCGTTGCCGCGGAGGGTTGCGGGACCGTAGAGCAGACACGGGATGCCGGCCTTCCACAGGTGGCAGGTGTCGTCGGCGCTGTACGAGTGCGGCAACACCGTGCCGATGGCCTGCGGCTCCTGGCCGGTGACGGCGCGATAGCTCCGGGCCACCGCCTGCACGATCGGCGCGTCGACCGGGATGTCGAACGGCTCCATCACCAGGCGCCGGCGCCCCTTGAAGCTCGCGGGGGGCGGGATCTCGATCGCATAGCGTACGTCCGGATCGCGGGCGGCGAGCGGCTCGAGGGCGCGCCGGATGTCAGCAACGATCCCGTCCACCGTCTGACCCGGCACGAAGTGGACGTCGACCAGGATCGTGCAGAGGTCGGGCACGTACGGCGGCTCCACGAGCACGTAGTCGTGGCCGCGCCCGCCCAGGATGCTGCCGATGTTGAGCCGCGGGAATGCGGGCAGGTCGGGCCGCGGCACGTGGCGGAACTGCACGCGCCGCAGCGCCTCGATGACCGCCGTCATCGTGTGGACCGCGTTCACCGTGCCCTCGAGCCGCCCGATGTGCCCGGTCACCCCGTACGTGTGAATGGCCAAGTGCACGATGCCGGAGTGCACGGTGACCAGGTGATCGGCGCCAAACGGCTCGGCGACCACCGCCGCATCCGTGCGGAAGCCGCGCTCCATCAGGAAGTGGGTGCCCTCGCCGCCCTGCGTCTCGCCGGCGACGCAGGCGACGACGAGGTCGCCTGCCAGTCGCACGCCGGACCGCCGGATGGCCTCGGCGGCCATGACGATGCTGGCCAGGCCGCCCTTCATGTTCTGCACGCCGTGGCCGTAGAGGCGATCGCCCTCGAGCGTGGGCGTCCACGGATCGCGCCGCCAGCGTCGGGTGAGCGCGTTGATGTCGGTGTGGCCGTTCAGCATGAGGCTGGCGCCGCCGCCGGTGCCGCGCAGCGTGGCGATCGTCTGGAACCGTCCCGGCTCGATCTCCTGCAGCTCGACGTCGTAGCCGCGCTGGCCGAAGAACTGCGCGAGGAAGCGCGCGACCGGCGTCTCCTCGGTCTTGAAGCTCGGGATGCGGATCAGCGCGCCGGCGAGGTCGATCAGCGCGCGCTGGTCGACCTGCGCCAGGATCCCGCGCGTCACCTCATCGATCACGTCTTCGGCGGCGGCGCGTATTCGTAGTCAGGGCGGCACTTCTGCATGATGGCGCGCAGGTCCTGACGCAGCTCCTCCAGCGTCGGCCGGCCGACGAACCACCAGCCGTTGTAGATCCGGTGGATCGTCAGGTCGGGATGGAGCGAGAAGGTGTACGGCACGGCCACCAGGCCGTGCTCGAAGCCCGGCGCCGTCTGCTCGACGATGTCGAGCTCGGTGACCGCCCGCCGCGCGTGATCGGTGAGGAACGTGAAGGTGGCGCCGACCCCGGCGCGGAACGCCGCCGTGACCTCCGGCGGATCGGTGCTGACGACCGCCAGCTGGCAATAGTTCACCGCCAGCTCGTCCTGCATCGTCGTGAGGTGCCTGACCTGCACCGCGCACTCGAGATCGGGAAGCCGACTGCCGACGACGAGATCAGCACGCATACGATGGCCCTCCGGGTGACGATCAGGCGAAGACGAGGACGCCGCGGCCGACGGCGTCGGTGTCGATGTCCTCGTACGCGCGGTTGATCTCGGCCAGCGGATACCGCCGCGTGACGAGGCCGGCGACGTCGAGCAGGCCGCGCTCGACCCAGTCGGCGATGCGCGGCATGTCCTGGCGCGGATGCGCCGAGCCGTAGTAGGTGCCCGTGATGGTCTTCTCGCCGCGCGTGAGCACGACGGGCTCGATGGCCGCGGTGTCGCCGGCGGGCGCGATCCCGACGATGACGGCGGTGCCGCGCTTGCGCAGCATGTCGACCGCCATCCTGGTCGTGGCGCCGCTGCCGTAGGCCTCGAACGCGAACCCGGCGCCGCCGCCGGTGAGCGCCAGCACCCGCGCCACCGCGTTCTCGGTGCGCGCGTTGACGACGTCGGTGGCGCCGAACTTCCTGGCGAAGGCCAGGGCGGCGTCTTTCACGTCCACCGCCACGATCGTGGTGGCGCCGGCCAGGCGCGCGCCCTGGAGCACGTTGAGACCGACGCCGCCGCAGCCGATCACGACCACGCTGTCGCCGGGCTGTACGCGGGCGTTGAACACGGCGGCGCCGACGCCCGTGGTGACGCTGCAGCCGATCAGCGCGAGCTGCGGAAAGTCGAGCGCGGCCGGCGCCGGGACGCAGCCCATCTCGGGCACCACGGCGTAGTCGGCGAAGCACGCCACCTTGCCCATGTGGGCGCAGTCTTGCCCGGCCCGGGTGTGCAGGCGCGACGTGTTGTCGAAGAGCTTGCCGCTCGTGCGCGCGTGCTCGTCGCAGAGGTGCGGGCGGCCGCTCTCGCAGGAGTGGCAGTGCCCGCAGTTGGGCACGAAGCTCAGGATCACCCGGTCGCCGGGCCTGACCATCGTCACGCCCTCGCCCACGCGCTCGACGGTGCCGGCGCCCTCGTGGCCGAGCACGGCCGGCAGGGCGATGGTCGCCTCGCCCTTCTGGAAGTGCAGGTCGCTCCGGCAGACGCCGGCCGCCCCGACCTTGATCAGCACCTCGCCGCGCTTCGGCGGGTCCAGCTCGACGGTCTCGACCGAGTACGGCTTGTGGACGTCGTAGAGCACGGCGGCGGTGACGCGCATGGGCTCTCCTGTCGTGACGCGGTCGGCCCGGCGCAGCCTGGCCGAGATCGGCGCCGCCCGGAAGGATACCACTTCAGGACCCGGGGAGCCCGGCGCCGGACGATCTTCTTTCCGCCGCGCCACCAGAAGCTCGCCGACATCATCTCGATCGAGTCGCCGCGGGCGTTCCGCGAGAGCATCCGGACGCTCCAGCGGATGGGGATCGACGAGGCCATCGCGCGGATGCCGCTGCCGCCGGTGACGAAGCCGAGGCGGCGGGCGGCCTAGCCGTCGCCGGGGCTCAGGTGAGGGCGAGCCATTCGAACCAGACCGGATGGTTGGCCTTGTACCACCGCAGCACGTCCCGGATCCGGGTCTGCGCGTCGGGCGGCAGCACCATCTCGTTGATCCGCTCGAAGCGCACCCGGATATGGTCGCCGTCGTGCTCGAGGGCCTGCGGGATCATCGTCTGCAGCTCGTTGCGGATGCGCCCCGAGTCGGAGATCTTCACCGGCCGGGTGGCGTGATCGACGCCCGACAGGAACCGCACGAGCAGCGGACTGAAGACCTGGCGCGTCGTCCCCAACGGCTCCATGAGCCGCAGCGTGAAGGTGATCAGGCTCGACGCTTTCCGCGTGGCCAGTCGCGTGGTGACGCGGTAGACGTCGTCCGCCACCGCGGTGACGCCCGGCGCGCCCGTATACGGGTCGTCGCACATGTAGCCCACGCTGGCGACCACCGACCAGTCCTTCTCCGGCAGAAAGTCGTCCGCGCGCAGCACCGCCTTGCCGAGCGGCATGTTCGACGCCGCCGCCTCGCGAATCGCCGCCGCGTACGTGCGCACCTTGCCGGCGTCGATGGCCTGGCCACTGCGGAGCGCCGTGAGGCGCTGCGCGAAGTCCGGCGCCGAGGGATCGAGCTGCATCAGCCGGCCCTCCACGTCCGCCGGCAGCTCGAACGTCGGCGAGAACAGCGACATCGTGCTGTGCACGTCGAGGACGTCCGCGAGACTCGCCGCCTGCATCGCCTCCGCGGTGGCCGCGTAGCCGTCGCAGAGGAACACGTGGCTGGCGCCGGCGGCGTCCTTCCAGCCGCCGACGAGGAAGGTCGGCGCGTACGTCCCCGAGTCGGTGAAGACGGCGAGGCCCGACGGCGCCTTCCAGCCGTCCTCGACCAGGTGGACGCCGGCCTTCTCCCACTCGTCCCACAGCCGCCCGAGGCGATGCACGCGGCTCTTGCCCCGCAGCGTCCACACGTGGATGTTCTCGCGCCGGATCCCCGGATACGCCGCCTCGATCGCTTCGACGACCAGCTTGCGCGGCGTGCGGTAGTCGAGGAGCACCGCGGCGTTCTCGGCCGCCTGCGTCACGCGCGCCGGGATCGTGAGGCAGCCCATGTACGACTCGTAGGGGCGCGACAGCCGCAGCGGCGAGTCGAAGAGGTGGAAGACCGCCATCGGCCCCGTCGGCTGGCCGTCGGCGAAGCGCGAGGTGTTCTCGAGCGTGTCCACGGCCGCGCCCCACAGCGTGATGCCGCGCCCGCGCAGCCACTCGTGAAACTGCTCGAAGGTGTGCCCCGGCTCGTTCAGCAGCCGTCGCACCCGCCGCTCGACGGTCTTCGCCAGCTCCGGGCGCGCGTACACGCGCCCGAAGCCGAGCATCGGATTGGCGCCCATCTCCGGCGTCTCGCCGGCCTTCGGCATCAGGCCCTCGCCGAGACACACCATCAGCGCGTGGTTCTCCGGCAGCGTCCGCGTCAGGTGCCACAGCCCCTCGCTCATCACGTAGGCGCTGACGGCGTCCGCGGCCTTCTTCACCTGGTTGACGCTGGCCTTGTCCTTGCCGGCGCCGGCGCCGTAGTCGCCGAACAGCCGCGTGCCGAGCGCCGTCGCCGCGGAGGTCATGGCCAGGCACCGCGCGATCCCCCGCGGCGCGAACGTGTGCGCCGACACCGGCTCGGCCTGGGCCCGCTCGACCTCGACGTCCTCCAGCCAGAGGTGGAAGCGCAGCAGGACCGGGCGCGTGTCGAACGCCCACTGGGCGATGAGGTCGCGCTTGGCGAGGTTCGTCATCGGGCCCCCGTCTGGCGAAGTGTTCGGTCGGTGCCCGACATATTAATGTATCCGCCGCTGGGCCTACACCAGCGTCGCGACGCTGACCGCCGGCGCGAGCATCTAGAACCCGCTGACGTACGGCAGCTTCTTCGCCGTCGCCTCGATCGCCGCGCCGGCCTCCAGCAGCACCGCCGTCGAGTCCCACGTCCCGTTCACGAGCTGCTTGCGCGCGCCGTCGGGCACCCCGGCCGTGATGACACGCTCGCCGCAACGGACCTCCTGCCTCTCCACGTCGACCGTCACCGGCTGCTGCGGGTCGCGCCCGATCGCTTTCTGCAGCCACTCGAGATCGGCCTGGCTCACGGTAAGACAGGGGATGCCGAGCATCACGCAGTTGCCGAAGAAGATCTCGCCGAAGGAGCCGCCCACGATGCCGTTGATGCCCCAGCGCATCAGCGCCTGGGGCGCATGCTCGCGCGAGGAGCCGCAGCCGAAGTTCTGGCCGACGACCAGGACGGAGGCGCCCTGGTAGACCTTCTGGTTGAAGGGATGCTCCGGGTTCTGCTTGCGGGCGTCCTCGAAGGCGTGCTCGCCCATGCCCTCGAAGGTCACCGCCTTGAGGAAGCGCGCGGGGATGATGCGGTCGGTGTCGATGTCGTTGCCGGGCACCGGGATGCCGCGGCCCGTCACCTGGCGGCGCTGGAAGTCGGTCGGGCTCATTTCAGGATCTCCCTCACGTCGGTGACGGCGCCGGTGATCGCGGCGGCGGCGACCATGGCCGGGCTCATGAGCAGCGTCCGCCCCGTCGGGCTGCCTTGCCGGCCGATGAAGTTCCGGTTGCTCGACGAGGCGCTCATCTCGCGGCCCTCGAGCTTGTCGGGGTTCATGCCGAGGCACATCGAGCAGCCGGCCTTGCGCCACTGAAAGCCCGCCGCCTGGAAGACCTCGTGCAGGCCCTCGGCCTCGGCGGCTTTCGCCACCTGCTGGGAGCCGGGCACGATGAGCGCCCGCACGTGCCTGGCCACCTTGCCCTTCGTCGCCACCTCGGCGGCCGCCCGCAGATCGGACAGGCGTCCGTTGGTGCACGAGCCCACGAAGGCCACGTCGATCTTCGCGCCCTTGATCGGCTGGCCGGCCTGGAAGCCCATGTGCGCGAGCGCCTCGCGGAACGTCGGACGCTCGGGCTCGGGCTGGGACTCCGGCTTCGGGATCGTCTGGCTCACGCCGATCGACATGCCGGGATTGATGCCCCAGGTCACCACGGGCTCGATGGCGGCGCCGTCGAGACGGGCGACGTCGTCGAACGCGGCGCCGGGCTCGGTCGCCACGCTCCGCCACCAGTCGGCCGCGCGCTCGAACGCCGCGCCCTGCGGCGCATGCGGCCGGCCGCGGAGATAGTCGATCGTGGTCTGGTCAGGATTGACGTAGCCGCAGCGCGCGCCGCCCTCGATCGACATGTTGCAGACCGTCAGCCGCTCTTCCATCGTCATGCGCTCGATGACGGGCCCCGCGTACGTACACGCCTCGGGCCAGCGCGCCGTCCACGCGGACCTGGCGCAGCTTGGGCTTGGCCATGGCCAGGCACTGGGTCGCCAGCACGTCGCGCACCTGGGTCGTTCCGATGCCGAACGCGATGGCGCCGACGGCGCCGTGGGTGGAGGTGTGGCTGTCGCCGCACGCGATCGTCATGCCGGGCTGGGTGAGGCCGAGCTCGGGCCCGATCACGTGGACGATGCCCTGCTTGCCCGTCGCCATGTCGAACAGCGGCAGGCCGAACTCCTTCGTGTTGCGGATCATGTGCTCGGCCATGTCCTCCGCCATGGGGTCGGCGTAGGGACGGGTCTGGTCGGTCGTCGGGATGATGTGGTCCAGCGTGCCGAACGTGCGCTCCGGCATGCGCACCTTGAGCTTCAGCTCCTTGAGCATCTGGAAGGCCTGCGGCGTCGTCACCTCGTGGATGAGGTGGAGGCCGATCAGGAGCTGGGTCTGGCCGGACGGCAGCGTCCGGACCGTGTGCGCCTCCCACACCTTGTCGAGCAGCGTGCGTGCCATGAAACTCCTCCTTGGCGTCCTCGCCGGGCCGCGCGGGGCGGGCCGCGCCGACGGCCAGCGACGGCGTATCCTGCCTCACCGCCACTGTGTAGTCCAGTGAAACGTTCTGAATCGAATGTTAAGATGCGCTTCATGGTCAGCGCCGGCCTCTTTCCCGCCCTCGAGACCCTGCTGGCCGTGGCGCGCACGGGCTCGGTGGCGGCGGCGGCGCGCCAGCGCCACGTCACCTCCTCGGCGGTGAGCCAGCAGATCCGGCGGCTCGAGACGCACTTCGGCATCAAGCTCTTCGAGCGCGCCGGGCGCGGCGTGCGTCTCACGGCCACCGGCGAGGCGGCGCTGCCGGTCGTGCGCGAGCTGTGGAGCGGCGCCGAGGCGGCGTTCGGCCAGCTCGCCGAGATGGCCGGCCACCCGGCGACGACGCTGCGGGTGGCGGCCAGCGACTATCTGGGCAAGGGGCTGCTGGCGCCGGTGCTGCGTGACCTGCTCGACGCCGATCCGCCGGTGCGCTTCGAGATCGTCACCACGCACTCGCGCGCCGGCGTCCGCCTCGTCGCCGCCGGCGACGTCGATCTTGCCGTGGTCACGGGCCAGGAAACGCCGCGCGGCCTCGAGGAGCGCCACCTCTTCGATCAGCCGTTCGTCTGGGTCGGGCCGCGGCGCGGCCGTCGTGACCGGGCGTCGTTGACCGAGCGCCTGCGGCGCGAGCCCGTCCTCCGGCTGGCCGCCGAGAGCCGCGGCCGCGCCCTGCTGGACCAGTATCTCGCCGACGAGCGGATCCGCCCGGTGTCCACCATCGACGTGCCGAGCGTGTCCCTGCTGCTGTCCTACGTCTCGGGCGGCCTGGGCATCGGGCTGGTCCCCGCGCTGGCGCTCGCCGAGGCGCCGGCCGACCGCGTCGTGAGCGCCCCCGCGCGGGTGCCCGCGCTGCCGGTCGCGCTCGTGTGGCGCCCGGCCGCCCGCCGGCAGCCGGCGCTCGCCCGCCTCGCGTCCCTGCTGCAGACCGCCGGCGCCCGCGCCGGAGCCAGGCTGGCGCGCGCCTGGCCGTAGTCGAGCGTGCTCAGGCTGCGGAGGCTCGGGCTCCACTTCTGGACGGCCGGGTGCCGATCGATTCGATCGATCGTTCGACCTTTCGAGCGGGGCGATCATCCTGCTCGGTCTCTGGCTGGTCATCTCGCCGTGGGCCGTGGGCGCCGACGTCTCTCAGGCCGGCCGGACGAGCCCGATCATCGCCGGGATCCTGATGGCCCTGTTCGCCGCCGGCAATCCGCCGGGTGTGTCGACGACCCGTCTTCTGAGCTGGCTCATCGCGGGGCTGGGCGTCTGGACCGGCGCCGCTCCGTTCGTCTTCGCCGACACCGGCAACTCGGCGTGGGTGTGGAGCAGCGTGCTGAGCGGCGTGATCGTGGCCGCCCTCGGCGTCGTCGAGGCGACGACGCGCCCGGTCGGCCGGGCGGAGTCGTGGGAACGCGGGGCGCCGGGACCCTGGATCGCGGGACGCTACGTGCCCGGCCTGACGTTCGAGTGGGAGGACGACCCGCTGTGGCTGATGCGTGATCTGCGCGAGCGCGCCGGCCGGCCTGTCATCCGGGCCTCGCGGCGTGCGCGACGTCCTCAACCGGCTCCGCGTGCGAGACCGGCAGGGCGAGATTCGCCGGGCCGCCTGACGCGCGACCGGCGGTCGCGCGCCGCGCGTACACTGGGCGCGTGACGGGAGAGCGCCTCGCCCACCGCGCCGTCGAGCTGGCCGAGGCGCTCCTGCGCGAGGCGCGCGCGCGGCAAACCGCCGACGAGCGCGCGCAGGCCCAGAAGCTCGCCCGCATGATCGCCGATCCGCACGGCAAGGAGCTGACCATCGCGCTGGCGGATCAGGCCTTCCGCAGCCGCCGGCCCGAGCGCATCGCCGACCAGCTCGCCTATCTGCTCGAGCGCTACGGGGTGCCGCGCTACATGGACTGGTGGGAGCGCGTGGCGCTGCTGCTGGGCGGCGCCCTCGCCCATTACCTGCCGAGCCTGGTCGTCCCGCCCATCGTGAGCCGGCTGCGTCACGAGACGCAGAACGTGATCCTGCCGGGCGAGGAGGAAGACCTGAAGCGATACCTCGACGAGCGCCGCCGGGCCGGCCTGCGACTGAACCTCAACCAGCTCGGCGAGGCGATCCTCGGCGAGGCGGAGGCCGCGCGCCGGCTGGCAGCCTACCTCGCGCTGCTCGCCCGCGACGACGTCGAGTACATCTCGGTCAAGGTCTCGTCCGTCTTCAGCCAGATCGACCTCGTCGCGTTTCGCCCGACGGTGGCCCGGGTGGCCGAGCGCCTGCGCACGCTCTATCGCGCGGCCGCCCGGCATCGCTACCGCCATCCGGACGGCCGTGTCACGCCGAAGTTCATCAACCTCGACATGGAGGAGTACCGCGACCTCGACCTCACGGTGACGGCGTTCCGCGAGGTCCTGGACGAGCCGGAGTTTCTCGCGCTGAGCGCGGGGGTCGTGCTCCAGGCCTATCTGCCCGACTCGCATCGCGTGCAGCGCGCCCTCACCGAGTGGGCAGCCGAGCGGCACCGGCGCGGCGGCGCGCCGATCAAGCTGCGCATCGTGAAGGGCGCGAACCTGGCCATGGAGCGCATCGAGGCGGCGGTGCACGGCTGGGCCCAGGCGCCGTACGCGACCAAGCTCGAGGTGGACGCCAACTACAAGCGCATGCTCGAGTACGGCTGCGGGCCGGAGCGCGCCGAGGCCGTTCACCTGGGCGTCGCCAGCCACAACCTCTTCGACATCGCCTACGGTCTCGTGCTGCGCGAAGCCCACCGCGTCGAGCCCTGGGTCGAGTTCGAGATGCTCGAAGGCATGGCCAATCACCAGGCGCGGGCCGTGCAGGCGCGGGCCGGCGGGCTCCTGCTCTATGCGCCGGTCGTCCGCGCGGAGGATTTCCACAGCGCCATCGCCTATCTGGTTCGCCGGCTGGACGAGAACACCGCGCCCGAGAACTTCCTGCGTCACGTCTTCGACCTCGAGCCGGGCTCGCCGGACTGGCGCGCCGAGCGCGAACGCTTCCTGGCCGCGTTCGACCTCGAGGCTGGGCTGTCCGACGCGCCGCGCCGCACCCAGGACCGGAGGGCGGACACGCGCGGGCCGACCGCGCCGCCCGCACGCGAGGCGAAGTTCGAGAACGATCCCGACACCGACTGGACGCTGGCGGCCAACCGCGCGTGGATCGACGACGTCCTTCACCGCTGGCGCGACCGCCCGCCCGAGGACGTGCCGCTGCAGATCGGCGGCGACCTCCGCGCGGGCGCCGGCGGCGCCGAGGGGCGCGATCCCTCGCGGCCCGGGCGCGTCGCCTACCGGTACGCGCTGGCCGGCGCCGCCGACGTCGATCGCGCGCTGGCGGTGGCTCGCGCCGCGCAGCCGGCGTGGGCGGCGCTCGCCGGCGCCGAGCGCGAGGCTCGCCTCGAGGCGTGCGCCGTGGAGATCGGGCGGCGGCGCGGCGACCTGATCGGCGCGATGATCGTCGACGGCGCCAAGACCGTGACGGAGGCGGACGCCGAGGTCTCCGAGGCGGTCGACTTCGCGCGCTACTACGCCCGGGCGCTGCGCGCGATCGCGGGCGAGGTGAGCGACTGCCGGATGGAGCCGCTCGGCGTGGTGGTGGTGACGCCGCCCTGGAACTTTCCGCTGTCCATTCCCGCGGGCGGCGCGCTCGCGGCACTGGCGGCCGGCAACGCCGTCGTCCTCAAGCCGGCGCCGGAGGCCGTGCTCGTCGGCTGGTGGCTGGCCGGCCGTCTGTGGGACGCCGGGATCCCGCGCGAGATCTTGCAGTTCCTGCCGTGTCCGGACGACGAGGTCGGCCGCGGGCTCGTCACGGACCCGCGGGTCGGGGGCGTCATCCTCACCGGGTCGGTGGAGACGGCGCGCCTCTTCCTCGGCTGGCGGCCCGATCTCCCGCTGTTCGCGGAGACGAGCGGCAAGAACGCCATCGTCGTCACGTCGCTGGCGGATCGCGACCAGGCCGTCCGCGATCTCGTCCGCTCGGCCTTCGGCCACAACGGCCAGAAGTGCTCGGCCGCCAGCCTCGCCATCTGCGAGGCCGAGGTGTACGACGACCCCGACTTCCGGCGCCAGCTGCGTGACGCCGCGGCCAGCCTCGACGTGGGCAGCGCCTGGGAGCCGACGAGCCGGGTCACGCCGCTCACGCAGGCGCCCGGCGCCGCGCTCCGACGCGCGCTCACCGTTCTCGACGAGGGCGAGGCCTGGCTGCTCGAGCCCACGCCGGCGAGGAACAACGCGCAGCTCTGGTCGCCCGGGATCAAGCTCGGCGTGCGTCCCGGATCGTTCTTCCACCGCACGGAGTGCTTCGGCCCCGTGCTGGGAGTGATGCGCGCCGACGACCTCGACGCGGCGATCGAGCTCGCCAACGCGCAACCATTCGGCCTGACCAGCGGCATCCAGACGCTGGACGAGCGCGAGATCACGCGCTGGGTCGACCGCATCGACGCCGGCAACCTCTACGTCAACCGGCCCATCACCGGGGCGATCGTCGGCCGCCAGCCGTTCGGGGGCTGGAAGGCCTCGTCGGTGGGGCCGGGAGCCAAGGCGGGCGGTCCGAACTACGTGCTCCAGCTCGCGCGCTGGCGGCCGCTGACGCGCCCGGGCGCTGACGACGAGCCGCTGCCGGAGTCGATGGCCGCGCTGCTCACGCGCTGCCTGGCCGCGCTCGCCGACGCGGAGGCCGGCGCGCTGCTGACGGCCAGCGCGGGGAGCTACGCGCGGGCGTGGCGCCTCCACTTCTCCCGCGAGCACGATCCGAGCGCGATCCGGGGCGAGCGGAACGTGCTTCGCTACCGGCCGTGCCGGCACGTGCTCGTGCGCGGAGCGACCAGCGCCGCGCTGTGCCAGGTCCTCCTCGCGGCGTGCGTCGTCGGCGCCCCGCTCACGGTGAGCCTGTCGCCGGAGTCACGGCGATGGGCGTGGCTGGGGGAGTGCGCCGGCGTGAAGGTGGTGATCGAGTCCGACGCCGGCTTCGTCGAGCGCCTGGCGCAGCAGGACGGCGGCGAGCGCG
The DNA here is from genome assembly GCA_005887895.1 of Candidatus Rokuibacteriota bacterium. Taxonomy (GTDB): domain Bacteria; phylum Methylomirabilota; class Methylomirabilia; order Rokubacteriales; family CSP1-6; genus AR5. The sequence goes on along the minus strand of VBPC01000208.1, from coordinate 8,595 downwards.
TGAGAGTGTGGGAGCCGATCTCGCCGGCGGCCCGCGCCGCCGCCAACGGCACGGGCGTCGCCCTCATCGACGCCCCGGTCCTCGCCAACGGGCGCCTGGAGCTCCGCTGGTACCTCCGGGAGCAGGCGGTCTCCCGGGTCCTCCACCGCTACGGCAGCGTGACGGAGCCCGCCGCTACCGAGTGACCCGGGGCGGCGCGAGCACCTCGGCAGCCGCCTTCTCGACCACGGTGCCCTTGAAGAAGTCGGGGTTCACCTCGCCCCAGAAGCGCACGGCATTGGTGAACATGAAGTCCCGGAACTCGTCGTGGCCGAGCAGCCCGTCCTCGACCAGCTCGTAGGCCTCGGGGACGACCTCGGTCATGTCGGGGACGTCGAAGTGGCCGATGTCCGAGCTGAACAGCGCGTTGAGGCGCGCGCCCATCGGGTTCGCCTTGCGGTTGAACGCCCACGCGTTGAGCGGGTCGTCGGCCTCGCAGCCGAAGTAGAACCGCGAGACGTAGAGGTCGCGGATGTCCTCCTTGCGCGTGATCGTGCAACGCGAGTAGTCGTCGAGGTCCTCGACGCCGCCGGTGCCGTTGCCGTTGTCGTCCAGGCCGTCGCCGCGGCGCACCGCCTCCACGACGGTGGGATGCCCGTACTTCTCCGCCAGGGCCAGCAGCGCCGCCTGATCGAGCCGCGCGGGGTTGGTGTTCTCGAGCGCCTGCCGGTTGCGCTTCTCCCAGTGGCCGACGAGGTCCGCGTAGAGCGAGCAGGCCCAGCCCACGCCGCCTTCCAGGAAGGCGAAGTTCAGCTCGGGGAAGCGGCGGGTGACGCCGCCGAGGAAGAGCGCCTTGGCCATGGCCTCGCCGGCCGAGGCGAAGTGGCCGATGTGGTTGTAGCAGAAGTTCGACGGCGAGTTGCGCAGCAGGATCGAGCGCGCGCCGTTATGGAAGCTCGGCGCGATGCGCAGCTCGCGGCACTTCGCCCAGACGGGATCGTAGTCGTGCTCGCTGTCGAGACCGATCACGTCGTACCACTCGACGAACTTCGCGGCCTCGGGGTGCTCCTCGACGAGGGCGGGGACCGGGCGGCGGATGAGCCCGCCCATCATGACGACCCGATAGCCGAGCTGCCGCGAGGCGAACTCCAGCTCCTCGATCGCCTCCTCCGGCGAGTACATCGGGATGATCGCGGCCGGGATGATGCGGTCGCCGAACGGGCGGAACTGCTCCGCGGTGAACACGTTGTAGGCGCGGCAGAGGGCGCGGCGCAGCTTCGCCGGCGGCAGGCGAAAGTAGCCGAGGCCGGCCGTGGGATAGATCACGGAGAAGTCGAGGCCGAGGTCGTCGAGGCGCTCGTACAGGAGGCGCGGCATCATGGCCGTGGCCCGATCGAGCGTGTTCCTGGTCGGCAGGAACCAGAACGCCTCCTGGCCGATCCGGCGACGGCGCCGCTCGGCCACGGACAGGCCGAGCGAGCTGGGGATGCGCTGGCTGGCCAGTGCCAGGGCCTCCACCGCCGTGTCGCCGCCGATGCGGCGGAACTCCTCGCGCATGAGCGGCGCGAACTCGGCCCAGTGGCCGTCGGCGTCGATGATCGGGTGGTTCAAGCGGGCGCGGAGCTTCCGGGCCTCGGTCTGAGCGCTGGTGAGCATGGCGACCCTCCGCGGCAAAGCGATGCCTGGGCCGGATGATACCTCGCCTCGTTGCGCCGCGCGGCCGCGTCTTGACAGGGCGCGTCACGCTCGGCAGAGTGCACTGGTCCTGACCGCCGTGCACGATCGCCTCGGGAGGAACGTCATGCGCTCACGCCTCACGGTGACGATGCTGCTCGCGCTGCTCACGCTGCCGCTCGTCCCGCCGGCGCGCGCGCAGAACGCGCTGGTCGTCAGCATCTGGGGCGGCAACTGGAAGGACACGGTCGACAAGGTCGTCGGCCGGCCGTTCACGGCCCGGACCGGCATCCCCGTGGAGTACGAGGTCGGCGGCACCATCGACCGCCTGGCCAAGGCGCGCGTGGCCAAGGGCAGCCCGCTCGTCGACCTGAACTTCACCACCACGCACGTGGCGCGGCTCTACATCTCCGACGGCCTCTACGACAGGCTCGACCTCGCGAAGCTCCCCAGCAGCAAGGAGATCGCGAAGGAGGCCTTCCGCAGCGAGTTCCACATCGGCTCGTGGGCCTACGTCTACACCGTCGTCTACCGGCCCGACCTCGTGAAGGAGGACATCACGAAGTGGTCGGATCTGTGGAAGCCCTCGCTCAAGGGCAAGCTCGCGCTGCCCGACTTCGACCCCTCGCACATCATCACCATCGCCGCGCTGATGGAGGGGGGCAACGAGGTCAACTGGCAGAAGGGCGAGGCGCGACTGAAGCAGCTCAAGGACTCCGTGGCGGCCTTCTACTCGACGGACGCGCAGAGCCAGGACCTCATGAAGACGGGGCAGGGGCCGGTGCAGGTGATGCTCTCGGTCAACGCCTACCATCTGCAGGAGCAGGGCATCGCCGTCAAGGTGGTGCAGCCCACCGACTACCCGGGCGTGGTCGGCATCGACACGATGGCGGTGATGGCCGGCACGACGAAGGCGGACGCGGCGCACCAGTTCATCAACCTGGCGCTGTCGAGGGACATCCAGAGCGAGCTGGTCAGGACGTTGCGGGTGGGGCCGGTCAATCCCGGCGCCGCGGTGCCGGCGAGCCTCAAGGGGCAGCCCGGCGTCTTCCTGAGCCCGGCCGAATGGAAGGAGCGCGGCTACATCATGAACGACGAGGCCCGGGCGAAGAACCTGCCCGGCTGGCGGGAGTGGTTCACGGCCAACGTCGTCAAGAAGTGAAGCTGCTGCTGCTGCCGGCGCTCGTGGTGCTGGCCGTCTTCGCGGCGGCGCTGGCCGCGCTCTTCCGCTGGAGCCTGCTGGAGTTCATCCCGGGCTCGCTCCAGACCGGCGGGCTGACCCTCGCCAACCTTCGGGGCGTGCTGGCGCCCCAGTACCTCGGCGCCATCCGGGACACCGTCGTCCTGAGCGCCCTCACCACCGTGCTGACCCTCGTGGCCGCCTACCCGGTGGCCTACGCGCTCGCGCGGACGCCGTCGCGCCGGGTGAGGTCGGCCATCCTCGTGCTCACGCTGGCGCCGTTCTTCACCGGCGCGATCGTGCGCACCTACGCCTGGGTGCTGGTGCTCGGCAACACCGTGGTGACGTGGCCGGTGCCGATGCTGTTCACCGAGCGCGGCGTCCTCGTCGGCCTCGTGCACTTCTCGATGCCGACGATGATCCTGGTCCTCGCCGCCGCGCTCAGTCACATCGACCCCGTCTACGAGCGGGCGGCGGCGAGCCTGGGCGCCTCGCCCGCCCGCGTGTTTCGCCGCGTCACGCTCCCGCTGTCGATGCCGGGCATCGTCTCCGGCGGCCTCATCGTGTTCGCGTGGACGCTCTCCGCGTTTCCCACGCCCGAGCTGCTGGGCGGCGGCAAGGTCAAGATGATCGCCAACGTCGTCAAGGACCTCGGTCTCGACTCGTTCAACTGGCCCGGGGCCGCGGCCTTCGCCATGCTGGCGCTGGCGCTGACGCTCGCGCTGCTCACCGCGCTGGGCCGCCTGGCGGCCGGCCGCCCGTCGTGATCGCGCGGCTCGCCGTCGTCGCGCTGCTGGTCTTCATGACGGTGCCGACCGTGGTGGTGATCGCCGTGTCGTTCAACCCGACCGCCATCCTGTCCTTTCCGCCGGCCGGGCTCTCGCTGCGCTGGTACGCCAACGTCGTCGCGTACCCGCAGTTCCGGCGCGCGGCGATGAACAGCCTGCTGGTCACGGCCGCCGCGGCGGCGCTGGCGTTGCCGGCGGGGACGCTGGCGGCGCTGGCGCTCGAGCGCGGAGGCCTGCGCGGCCGCAGCGTGTGGGCGGCGATGCTCCTCTCGCCGCTCGTCGTGCCCGGCGTCGCGGCCGGGCTCGGCTTCCTGATCCTGGCCGCCGGCCTTGGCCTGCTGCGCAGCCGCAGCGTCCTCGTCGCGGCGCATGTGGCGCTGGTGCTCCCGTTCGTGGTGCGCTCGGTCGCTGCTGCGGCCGGGGCTCTTCGCCGGGCTGCTCTTCGCCGTCGTCGTGTCGCTGAACGAGTTCGTCGTGTCGCTCTTCATCAGCAACCGCGTCACCGAGATCCTGCCGGTGGCGATGTTCACCTACGTCGTCAACTACACGGACCCGACGATCGCCGCGCTGTCGTCGCTGTTCATCGCCGTCACGTTCCTCGTCGTCTGGCTCGCCGACCGCTACCTGAACCTGGCTCGCGTGTTCCTCCGGCCTTGACGCCGACGGTCGTCGAGCTCCGCGGCTGCACGCGCGACTACGGGCCCGTGCGCGCGGTGGATGCGCTCGACCTCGCGGTCCACGAGGGCGAGTTCCTGGCGCTGCTCGGGCCGTCCGGCTGCGGCAAGACGACCACGCTCAATCTCATCGCGGGCTTCGTGCCGCCGACGGCCGGCCGGATCCTGATCGACGGCGCCGACGTCACGGGCCGGCCGCCGCACCTGCGCGGCCTGGGCGTGGTCTTCCAGTCCTACGCGCTGTTTCCGCACCTCTCCGTGCGCGAGAACGTGGCGTTCGGCCTGCGCGAGCGGCGGCTGCCGGCGGCGGAGATCGAGCGCCGTGTCGGTGACGCGATCGAGCTCGTGCGGCTGGATCGCGCCGGCCGCCAGCGCCCGGCCGAGCTGTCGGGCGGCATGCAACAGCGGGTGGCCCTGGCTCGCGCGCTCGTGTACCAGCCGCGCGTCCTGCTGCTCGACGAGCCGCTGGCCGCGCTGGACCGGAAGCTCCGCGAGGGCATGCGCGACGAGCTGCGCGCCATCCAGCGCTCGGTGGGGATCACCACGATCTTCGTGACGCACGACCAGGCCGAGGCGCTCGGTCTCTCCGACCGCATCGCGGTGATGCACCGGGGACGGATCGAGCAGCTCGGCGCGCCGCGCGAGATCTACGAGCATCCGGCCACGCGGTTCGTGGCCGACTTCGTCGGCGCCTCGACGGTGCTGCGCGGCCGCGCCGTCGCCGCCGACCGCGTGGCGGTGGCCGGCTCGACGCTCGTCGTGACGAGCGTGCGGCCCCTGGCGGTCGGTACCGACGTCGAGCTGGCGATCCGACCGGAGCGCGTGCGGCTGTCGACCGGGCCGGGGGACAACGTGCTCGAGGCGCGCATCGAGGGGCTCGTCTACCAGGGCGCCCAGACGGAGGTGACCGCGCGGCTCTCCGACGGGCAGCGCGTGCTCGCCTCCGTCGGCGAGCCGGCGCCTGCCCGCCTGGCGGCCGGCCAGACGGCGCGCCTGCACCTGCCGCCCGACGCCTTCATGGTGCTGGTGGGCGATCCTTGATCAGCCGCCGGCCCGGGCGCCGAGCAAGGCGCTCGCGTCCTCGGTCGGCAAGCTGACGCGCGTGGCCGGCACCGTCACCAGCCCGCGCTGATCCGTCCCCGACCACTTGCCGGGTGGCCCGATATGTGTCACATTGGGTCACATGAAGACGATCTCGATCCGAGAGCTCCATGAGCGGACCGGCGCGTGGGTACGCAAGGCCGTCGAGCTTGGGGCCATCACGGTGACGGAGCGAGGCAAGCCGCTGGTGCGACTGGAACCGGTCCCCGACGTGAGGTCCGCCAACCCGTTCCGGGCGCGCCGAGTTCGGCCGGGCTACGCCCGCCTCAAGGGCAAACTCGGCCGAGGGACCGACAGCACGGCCATGATCTCCGAGGATCGCGAGCGCGCGTCGCCCTCGTGAGCTATTTCGACTCCTCGTACATCGCGAAGTTCTACCTCGACGAGCCCGAGAGCGAGGCTGTGCGCCGGCTGGCCGAGTCGCTCGGGCAGGTGCGCTGCGCCGTGATAGGACAGATCGAGGTGGCGGCGGTGTTCCACAGGAAGCTTCGCGAAGGCGCCTTCGATGCTGGTACCTTTCGAGAGGTGATGGCGCAGTTCAACGACGATTGCGGTCAGGGGCTGTGGACGTGGCTTCCCCTCACCAGCGCGCTGGCGGCCAAGACGGTGGCGGCGTTTGTACGCCTGCCACGACGGGTGTTTCTGCGCTCTGCCGACGCAGTTCATTTGATCTGTGCCCAGGAGCACGGTCTTCCGGAGATTTACACGAACGATCGCCACATGTCAGCTGCCGCGCGCCAATTCCGCTTGAAGCCTCTGACCGTCGCGTCACGGTGACAGGCGCGATCGACGGCTGACCGAAGGAGACGGCGTGAACATCCGACCGAATCGCGTGAAGGACAAGCTCGCCGCCGGCCAGGTCGCCACCATCCTGTCCGGCACCAACGACCCCGACCTGATCGATCAGCTCGGCACCCTGGACGTGGATGGCATCTGGCTGGAGGGCGAGCACGGCGGCGTCGACTACGCCGACCTCGGCAACCTGACGCGGGCCTGCGACCTGTGGGGGAAGACCTCGGTCGTGCGGGTGATGGACAACGACTACGCCACCATCTACCGCACGCTCGATCGGGGCGCCCAGGGCATCTGCGTGCCCCACGTCAACACGCGCGCCGAGGCCGAGGCGGTGGTGACGGCCGCCAAGTTCGCGCCGGTCGGCAAGCGCGGGATGTTCACCAGCCGGCAGGGCTTCGGCGTGACCGACTATCTGAAGACCGCCAACGACCAGAGCCTGCTGATCGTCCTGCTCGAGGACATCGTGGCGCTCAAGCAACTGGACGAGATCCTCAAGGTCGACCACATAGACGTCTTCTTCGTGGCGCCGAGCGACCTCGCCACGTCGATGGGGCAGATCGGCAACGTGGGCCACCCGGAGGTCCAGCGGACGATCGACGGGGCGCTGACGAAGATCGTCCAGTCCGGCCGCGTGGCCGGCGCGCTCGTCGGCATCAACAACGTCGAGCACTACACGCGGATGGGCGTGCGCCTGTTCATGACCAGCTTCTTCCCCTGGATCCAGGCCGGCGCCAAGGAGCTGATCGAGCGCGCGCAGGCCGCCGCCCGCCGCTGATGGATCGCGTCCGCCTGGCCATCGTGGGCTGCGGCAACATCTGCCAGCTCAACGCCCCGGGGTATCTGGAGCACCCGCGCTGCGACGTCGTCGCCCTCTGCGACAGCGAGTGGGCGCGGGCCGAGCTGCGGGCCCGCCAGTGGGGGATCGCGCCGCGGATCTACAAGGACTACGCCGAGCTGCTGGAGGACCCGACGGTGGACGCCGTCGAGCTCCTCACCCCGACCTTTCTGCACGCCGAGCAGATCGTGGCCGCCCTCGCCGCCGGCAAGCACGTCTCCTGTCAGAAACCGCTCGCCGTCACCGTGGCCGAGGCCGACCGGATCGCCGAGGCGGTGTCGAAGGCGCGCACGACGTTTCGGGTGACCGAGAACTTCCTCTATTACCCGCCGATCGTGAAGGCCAAGGAGCTGCTCGAGGCTGGGGCCATCGGCGAGCCGTCGCTCGTGCGGATCCACACCACCCGCGCCCGGGACATCGTCGGCGCGACGCTGACGCTCGATCCCGAGGCACTGGTCTGGCGTCGCGATCCCGCCCGGAACCCCGGCGGAGCGCTGTACGACGACGGCGTGCACAAGTACGCCACCGCCATGTACTGGATCGGCGAGATCGGCGAGGTCTCGGCCATCGTCGGCAAGAGCGCGGACTTTCTCCAGGAGACCCCGAGCGTCGCCCACTTCCGGTTCAAGGACCGCGACTGCCTCGGCATCATCGACTACACCTACGCGCCCGAGATGCCGATCCGCAGCCGCTACTACCGCGCCGACGAGTTCTTCGAGATCCACGGCTCCCGCGGCATTCTCTGGGTCACCCGGTGCACCGGCGAGATGCTGGACCTGCCGCCGGTGATGCTCATCCGGGGCACCGAGACGACCAGCTACCAGGTGCCGATGGACTGGCGGACGGGGTTCGATGGCGCCGCGCGCGATTTCATCGACGGGCTGCTGGAGCGCCGCCAGCCCGCCCAGGACGTCCTCACCGCCAAGAAGGTCCTCCAGGTGCCGCTGGCGATCTACGAGGCCTCGCGCACGCGCCGGCCGGTGGCGCCGGAGTCGATGAGATGACCGCGGTCGAGACGGCGCTCGGTGCGGTGCCCACGGCCGAGCTCGGCCCCACCCTCATGCACGAGCACATCGTCACGCGCTCGCCCGGCGTGCACGAGAACTGGCCGCATCTTTTCGACCGCGACGGCATCCTGGCGATCGCCGAGCGAAAGCTGGCCGACCTCCACGCGCGCGGCATCCGGTCGATCGTCGACCTGACCACCGTCGATCTCGGCCGCGACATCGACCTGATCGTCGACGTGGCCCGGCGCTCGCGTGTCCACGTGCTCGTCGCGACCGGCGTCTGGTGGATGCCGCAGCGGTACGTCAGCTCCCACGGCGTCGACGAGGTGGCCGAGCTGTTCATCCGCGACATCACGCGCGGCATCGGCACCAACGGCGTCAAGGCCGCCATCATCAAGTGCGCCACCGACACCGCCGGCGTGACGCCGGTGATCGAGGCCATCCTGCGGGCCTCCGCCCGCGCCCAGAAGGCGACCGGCGTGCCCATCTCGACCCACACCTGGGCCGCCGGCCGCTCCGGCGAGGCCCAGCAGGCGATCTTCGCGCAAGAAGGCGTCGACCT
>VBPC01000207.1 GCA_005887895.1 Candidatus Rokuibacteriota bacterium | reverse complement strand
GGTGCCGATCATGCGGGTCCACGCGAAGGGTGAGATGCAGTTGGCGGTGACGTTGTAGCGCGCCATGTCGAGCGCGGTCGCCTTGGTGAGGCCGAAGATGCCCAGCTTGGCGGCGGCGTAGTTGGCCTGGCCGACGTTGCCGATGAGGCCCGACGTCGACGTCATGTTGATGAAGCGGCCCCACTTCTGCTCGCGCATCAGCGGCGCCGCCGCCCGCGTGACCGCGAACGAGCCCTTGAGGTGGGTGTTGATGACGGCGTCCCACTCCTCTTCGCTCATGTTGAAGATCATGCGGTCGCGCAAGATGCCGGCGTTGTTGACGACGATGTCGACACGCCCGAAGCTGTCGGTGGCGGTCTTGACGATGGCCTGGCCGCCGGCCATGCTGGCGACGGAGTCGTAGTTGGCGACGGCCTCGCCCTTCGCCCGCCGGATCTCGTCGACGACCTCGTCCGCGGGCTTCCGGTCGGCGCCGACCCCGCCCTCGCTGCCGCCGTAGTCGTTCACCACGACCTTGGCGCCGTGCGCGGCCATGAGCATCGCGATCTCCCGCCCCACCCCGCGCGCCGCCCCCGTCACCACCGCCACCTTGCCCTTGAGCAACATGCCAGTCCCCCTCGCCGCCTGATGAAACGCCGCGTCACGATACCACAGCGCCCCGATGCCCACGCCCCCTCCGGGGCGCCCAAAAAGGTCCAGATGCTAGGCGCCGAGGAGCTCCCGACTGCGCAGATGGGCCTTTTTGAGCGCCCCGGCGACTACTTGCGGCGGGAGTCGAGGGACGCGACATACGCCGCCCCGAAAACAAACACGATGGCGGAGTAGTACACGAACATGACGAACGCGACCAGCACGCCGAGCGGGCCGTAGATCTGATCGTAGACACCGACCTTGCGGATGTAGACGCGAAAGAGCTGCTTGGCGGCCTCCCACAGGATGGCGGCCAGGACGCCGCCGACCAGCGCCGCCCACGCGCGCGGCCGGCGGCGCGGGACGTAGCGGTAGGCGAAGTAGAACATGATCGTCGACAGCCCGATCGAGAACGCGATCGTCGTCGCGTAGGTCCACTCGGAAGCCAGCTGGGCGGGGCGCAGCACGAAGTCCTGGAACCACTGGAAGAGCCAGGTGACCGAGCTGGCCGCGAACAGCAGCACCGTGAGGATCAGCACCATGCCGCTGTCCAGCAGCAGCGTGCTGACGTAGCCGCCGCCGGTACGCACGCCGAGCATCCGGTGGCAGACGAGGCGGGTCGCGCCGAGCAGCGGCGTGGAGAAGAAGATCAGGGCGAGCGTCCCCGCGATCCCCGACACCGCCCGCGTCTCGACGATGCGCAGGATGGCGGCGGTGATCTCACGCCGGTAGACCGGGAAGTTCCGTGTCACCTGCCCCACGACCTCGCGCGAGGCTTCCTCCGAGGACAGCACGAAGCCGAGGGTGGAGGCGCCGAGCAGCAGCAGCGGAATGACGGTGACCAGAAAGAAGAACGCCAGTCCGGCGGCGAGGAAGAAGCCGCTCTCGGCGACGAACCGGGCGAACGCTCCGCGAAAGCCCAGCACCGGCTAGAACAGTCCGCGCACCAGGCCGCCGTCGATCTGCAGGGAAACGCCGGTGACGTACGAGGCGCGCTCGGAGGCGAGGAACACGGCGACGTTGGCGAACTCCTCGGCCGTGCCCACGCGGCCCAGCGGGACCTCGGCCCCCTGGCGCGCCAGGTACTCCTCGCGCGAGAGGCCGCTCTGCTTCAGCCCGCCCAGCAGGCGGTCGGTGAGGATCTTGCCCGGGCACAGCGTGTTGACGAGGATGTTCTCCTTGCCGAGCTGCAGCGCGAGGCTCTTCATCATCCCGGCCACGCCCGGCCGCACGGCGTTCGAGAGCAACAGGTCGGGCAGCGGCTGCTTCACCGACACCGACTGGATCGTGAGGATGCGGCCCCAGCGCTTGGTGCGCATGGCCGGCAGCACCTCGCGGACGAGCCGGACCGTGGACATCAGCGACACCTCGACGGCGCCGTGCCAGGCATCGTCGCCGAACTCCTCGAAGAAGCCGCGTGGCGGGCCGCCACAGTTCGCGATCAGGATGTCAGGATCGCCGAGCGCCCGCCGCACCTGCGCCACCAGCGCCTTCACGTCCTCGGGCTTCGTGACATCGGCGCGCACGGCCAGCACCTCGGCCTTCGTCTTCGTGCGGATCTCGTCGGCCGCCGCCTTCAGCTCCCCCTCGTTCCTCGCACACACCGCGACCCGCGCCCCCTCCCCCGCCAGCCCCAGAGCGCACGCCTTCCCCATCCCCTTGCTCGCCGCCGTCACCAGCGCCACCTTCCCGCGCCCCCTCCCCCGCCAGCCCCAGAGCGCACGCCTTCCCCATCCCCTTGCTCGCCGCCGTCACCAGCGCCACCTTCCCCTTCAGCCCCAGATCCATCGAGCGCCTCCTCCGTGACGAGCCGAGCGCCGAAGTATGACGCAGGCCCGATCGGGCAGTGATCTAAAAAGATCAAAACACCGCCACACCGCTGCGGGGCGGGGTTAGCCAGGACCCCCACCCGGCCGCCCGCCCGGCCTCGCAGCGTGCGCGCCCGCTAGATCTGTTTGAAGAACTCCGCGCGGTCGCCGCCGGTGACCTCGAGTCGCCGTACGGCATTGTCGCGCATGACCTCGAGCGTGAGTCGCTCGCCGGGCTCGTGACGCCAGAGTCGCATGTAGAGGTCTCGACGGCTGGAGATTTCCTCGGCGTTGACCGACATGATCATGTCGCCCTCGCGCAGCCCGCCCTTGTCGGCGGGGCTGCCCGGCACGAGGCCGGCGATGATCACGCCGTCCTCCAGGGCGTGGGCGAACACGCCCAGCCAGGCGCGCCGGGGCCGGCTGACCACCCGTCCGTAGCGCAGCATCTCCTCGGCGTGCTCCTGGTAGCAATCCACGGGAATCGCCAGCGAGCTGCGGGCGATCTCGTTGAGGTTCAGCGACAGCACGCCGATGAGCCGGCCGCCGAGCGTGAAGAGCCCGCCGCCGCCGAAACCGGGGTTCGGCGCGCTGGTCACGAGCCCGCGGTCGAGCAGGTACTCCCAGTAGGCCTCGAACTCGCCCAGGTACGTCACGAGGCCGCCGCCGACGCGCACCTCGCGCACGCCCGAGGAGGCGATCGAGATCACCGGATCGCCGCGCTCGGGCGCTCGCGCGGCGCCCAGCGGCGCCGGCGTGAGGCCCTGCCGCTTCACGCGCAGCACCGCGAAGCCCAGCTCGAAGTCCTGGGCGACGACCTCGGCGCGCGCCCGTCGGCCTTTCAGGGGCGCCACGTCGATCGTGCTGGCGCCCATGACGACGTAGTTGACGGTCAGCACCAGGCCGGAGGCGTCGACGACCACGCCGCTGCCCATGCGCTCGTCGCCGAGGATGCGGGTGGACGGATGCTGCTTGGGGACGGTGGCGTGGATGTTGACGATGGTCGGCAGGAGCGTCTTGACGAACTCGACGGGTGCGTCCATCGCCGCCGGCTACCGGCCCCCGAGATGACGGCCGAAGAACTCCTCGATGCGTCGGTGCGCGTCGGCGTTGGCGGCAGCGTCGAAGCCGACGGTGGCCCCGCAGCAGCTGTTGGGCTTGTTGCGGTTCTCGACCTCGGGCAGGACCACCCGCCGCTGGCCCTCGACGTCGAAATAGTGGACGGCGCCCGCATAGAGCACGATCGTCGCGTCGGCGCCGCGGCTGCGCATCGCCTCCACCATCCGCACGCACTCGCTCGGCAGCGTCCAGTCGTCGGCGTCGCCGATCAGGACCAGGAGAGGCCGCACCACCTGCTCGTTGACGAGCGAGTAGCAGCCGCCGGGGTACATCGCCACCGACGCCGCGAAGCCGGGTGGCGGCAGCTCGACGCCGCGGCGCCGGGCCCGCTCCAGGCTCGGCCCGTTGACAACGGCCATCGCGAACACGCCGCCGTTCGACCAGCCGATGGCGCCGACGTGCCCCCGATCGACGTAGGGGCGCGAGTGCAGCCAGCGCAGCGCTCCCACCGCGTCGTTGAAGCGCTCGGTGTTGGGAATGTCATCGCCCGGGACGCAGCCATCCTTGATGCCGCGCGCGCCCCACGAGTCGACGATCAGCGCGACGTAGCCGTGGTCACGGAACCAGCGGGCCCACTGCCGATTGGAGGCGGAGACGCCGTGGCAGCCGTGCAGCAGCACCAGCGCCGGAAACGGCCCCGTACCCGGCGGCCGCGTCTCGTAAGCGGCAACGGTGACCGGCGCGCCGGGCGTGGCGTTCGGGAAGAAGACCAAGGATTTGCTGGCACAACCCGCGAGCAGGACCGAGGCAGTGAGCACCGCCCAGGCGTGACGAGGCATGGACCGAGCATACACCGGACGGTGGGTATAGAATTCGCTCATGGCACGTCCGGTCCGCGCAATCGTCTACAGCGACTACCTCTGACCCTGGTGCTATCCGGCGGCGGTCCGCCTCCGGAAGTTGCAAGACGAGTGGGGTCCTGACCTCGTGCTCGAGCACCGCGCCTTCCCGCTGCGGCCGGCCCCGGCCGCCGGCGTGCCGTTCAAGGGCACCTATCGGGAGGAAGGCTGGCGGCGCTGCAATCAGATGTCGGCGGGCGACGGCATCACGTTCACGCCGTGGCCGCACCCGACGCTGCCCGGCTGGAGCCTGCCCGCGCTGGAGGCGGCGAAGTGCGCCGCCAAGCAGGGCGACGCCGTGTTCGAGGCGACGCACCTCAAGCTCTACGAGGCCTTCTTCACGCGCAGCCTCGATATTTCCGACGTCGCCGTGCTCGACCGCATCGTCGGGGAGGCCGGCGGTGACCTCACCCGCTTCGCCGCCGACCGCCAGACCGGCTTCGCGCGCGAGGCCGTCCTGGCCGACTACGAGGCGGCCGCCAGCGAGCATGGCGTGCGCGCGATCCCCACGGTGATCGTGCCGGAGACCGGGCGCGCGCTGGTCGGCCTCGCCGAGCCCGCCGTCTACCGCTCGGCCTTCGAGGAAGCGGCCGGCTGAGCGACTGCACCCCCGGCCTCCTGGCCTTCACGCTGGCCCCCGACGGCCGTGGCATCCGAACCTGGCGCCGCGACGGCGAGCGCGTCGTGACCGAGGTCGTCGGCTTCACGCCGTTCCTGCTGCTCGCCGACCCTGCCCTCGTCACCGGCGCCGCCGGCGTGCTCGCCGTCGATCGCCTGGACGGGCCCGGCGAGCTGGCCTGGCTGGCGCGCTTCGCGAGCTGGAGCGAGGCCCTGGCCGCCCGCGACGGCTGCCGGAACAAGACGGGCCTCGCCCCCGACCTGCCGGCGGCGCCCTATCGCTTCTTCCCGGACGCCGTGCAGCAGTACCTGCTCACGACCGGGCGCACGTCGTTCGGGGGCCTCCGCTTCGGCGACCTGCGCCGGCTGGCCCTCGATATCGAGGTCGTCACCGGCGACGATCACGAGTTCCCGAGCGCCGCGCGCGAGAGCGATCGCATCGTGGCCGTCGCCCTGGCCGACTCCACCGGCTTCCGTCACGTCGTCCGCGGCGATCGGCTCGACGAGCCGGCGCTGCTCGAGGAGACGACGCGGATCCTGGGCGAGCGCGATCCCGACGTCATCGAGGGCCACAACATCTTCCGCTTCGATCTCGAGTACCTCGAGGCGCGCGCGCGGCGCCATCGAGTGCGCCTCGGTTGGGGCCGCGACGGCAGCGAGCTGCGCAGCCGGCCGGCCCGGCTGTCGGTGGCCGAGCGCACGATCGGCTATCGTCGCTACGAGATCGCCGGCCGCCACGTGATCGACACCTGGATGCTGGCCCAGCTGCACGACGTCGGCGCGCGTGACCTGCCCTCGTTCGGTCTGAAGGACATCGCACGGCACCTCGGCCTGGCGGCCGCCGGGCGCACCTACATCGACGCCTCGACCATCGCGCGGGAGCTCGCCGAGTCGCCGGAGCGGCTGATGGCCTACGCGCTCGACGACGCGGTGGAGACGCTCGGGGTCGGCGCGATCCTGGCGCCGCCCTACTTCGCGCAGGCGCAGCTGCTGCCCTTCGACTACCAGTCCGCCGTCCTGCGCGGCTCGGCGGCCAAGGTCGACACGCTGATCGTTCGCGACTACCTCGCGGCGGGCCACGCGATCCCCACCCCGCGGCCGGTGCAACCGGTGGGCGGCGGACTCACGGCGATCTGGCAGCAGGGCGTGGGCGGTCCCGTGCTCCACGTGGACGTCACCTCGCTCTATCCGTCGCTGATGGTCGGCCAGCGCGTGGCCCCGGCCGCCGACGACCTGGGCGTCTTCCTCACGCGGCTCGCCGAGCTGCGGCAGCTGCGCGTGACGGCCAAGCAGGCGGCCCGCACCGCCGCCGATCCCGACGAGCGCAGGCACCAGCAGGCGCTGGCGCAGACGTTCAAGATCCTCATCAACTCGTTCTACGGCTACCTGGCGTTCGGCAACGGGCACTTCAACGACTTCGCCGCCGCCGACCGCGTGACCGCCGAGGGCCGCCGCATCGTCACCGCGATCGTCGATCGCCTGGCCGCGCTCGGCGCCACGCCGATCGAGGGCGACACCGACGGCGTGTACTTCCTGGCCCCGCCCGGCCACGCGGCCGGCGACGACGCCGCGCTGCTCGACGCGATCGCCGCCGGCCTGCCGGAGGGCATCGCGCTGGAGCTCGACGGCCGCCATGCCGCGATGTTCTCGTACAAGATGAAGACGTACGCGCTGCTGGACGAGCGCGGACGCGTGCAGCTCAAGGGCTCGGGCTTCCGCTCGCGCGGTCTCGAGCCGTTCCAGCGGAAGCTGATCGAGGACGTCGTGCGACTCCTGCTCGAGGGCAAGCGCGGCGAGGTGCGCGGGGTCATCGACCGGTGGCTGGCGGCCTTCGGCGCGCACCAGGTGCCGCTGCGCCAGTTCGCGCGCACCGAGACGCTCGGCGAGACGCTCGAGGCCTACCGCGAGCGCGTGCAGGCGGGGCTGCGGCCGCCGTCGGCGGCGTACGAGCTGGTGATCGCCTCCGGACGCCTCTGCCAGCCCGGCGACCAGATCTCCTATTACGTGACGGGACGCACGCGCAACGTCACCGTGAACGAGTACGCGCGCCTGGCCGCCGAGTGGAGCGCCGCGCAGCCGGACGAGAACGTCGAGTACTACCAGTCGAAGGTGCTGGAGATCTGGGAGCGCTTCCGGCGCTTCATCGAGCAGGAAGGCCTGGCGCCGTACCGCGACGAGGCCGCCGAGGACTCCGGGCAGCTGTCACTGTTCTAGGCGGGGGCGGGCCGAAGCCCGCCCCGCCGCGCCCGTGCCGCCGTGCGATCTACATGGACGCCTTCGGGATGCCGCCGCAGAAGACGTAGGTCTTGGCGTCCTGGGCGGACTTGTGGCCGTTGATCGCGTAGTCGCCGCTCGTCAGCGTCTTCATCGGGACCTTCAGGGTCGTCTCCGACTTGCCGTTGACGACCGGCGAGAGCGGGAACGCTGGCTTGGGATCGAGGTTGTCGCAGGTGCCTTTGTGGATGTGGGTCGGCTGGGCGCCGGCCGGCGCGCCGGTGACGCCCTTCGATCAGCGACGCGTCAACAGAAAGGCCACCAGGTCGTCGATCTCGCCTGCGCTGAGCGTCGTCCCGAAATCCTTAGGCATCACGCTCTGCCCGTCAGCCGTGCGGTAGCTGGCGCCGGGCACGATGTAGGCGTTGGGATCGACGATCGACTCGCGAATGTATTGCGCCGCGGTGCGCGCCTTGCCGCGGTATTGGCGGGAGCGGACGATGCGGGCCGCCTCGGGCGCCCCGGGACGCATCGCCACGGCCGGCGGCGAGAGCGGGCTGGGCGCTGCCGTCTTGGGTCGGCTGCGCGGTGAGGGTCGCAAGCAGTCCGGCGCAGAGGCCGAGCCGCGCACGAGCGGTCCAGGCGGTTTGCACGACGCTGGCGAAACCCCGGCGCGACGCTGACGGTTCCCTGAAACACGAAACCCGGGCGCTCCATCCCCGGGCTTCGCTCCCGCCGAAGGCGACGGTTAGCGGCGCCAGCCGCCGCCGCCGCCCGGTCCACCGCCGGACCTGGGCCCGCGGTCGCCCCGTGGGCCTCCTCCGCCGCCGCCGCGCTGCGGCTGAGGACGAGCCTCGTCCACCACGAGGTTACGGTCACGGAAGAGTCGCCCGTTCAGCATCTCGACCGCTTTCTGGGCTTCCTCCTTGGTGGCCATCTCGACGAACCCGAAGCCCCGGGGTCGACCGGTGAACTGGTCCGTGATGATCCGGACCGTCTCCACGGTGCCGGCCTGGGCGAAGAGCTCGCGGAGATCCTCCTCCGTAGCCTGGAAGGACAGGTTCCCGACGAACAACTTTGCGGACATCGCGCGACCTCCTGCCCACGGTGCGAGGGCGGATAGGGACACAGCAGAGCGTGCGCTCTGCGGAAAGAGTGTGACAGGACGCAACGCATGTCAAGACAGTCGTGGGACTGGTCAGGATGTGGCGTCTCGCCCGATGCGCCTGGTGAGTTATTGCCCGACCGAGATGCCCGGTCCGAGTGTAAGTACGCGTGGAACCGTGGTTCCTGGTCGTGGCATGTCTCGTGCCTTCCGCTCCACGCCATGACACGACCGAGACGCGTCATCGTCGTTCGACCCGGGGATGCGGACATGTACGAGCGGCTGCGCGAGCGCTTCGCCAACGATCCCGGCACGGTGGTGATCTACGACCGGCGCAGCGGAGCGCGACGCGGGGCGGCGAGCCGCCAGCGGCCAGCCGACGAACGGCGGAGCGGCGAGCGCAGATTTCCGCAGGATCACGCCATCATGCTCGGCCGCGGATTCTACGTCGCGCGTCCGCGGCCCGCACGCTGACCGACCCGGGTCAGCTTGCGGCGAGCCCCGCCGCGGCGTCGGCCTGGGCCAGGAGGTCGTCGGCCGTGCGCACCGTGGCCGGGAAGCACGCAAGCCCCCACCGTACGAAGATCGAACCAGCCAGCTCAGCCAGGATCCGATCGATCACCATCTGGGCGCCCTTGAGCTCCGCGTTCATCAGCAGGATGCGGACGGCCGGCTGAGCGGTCACGAGCCCGACCAGATCGGCGGCGCGGACGAGCCGACGCACGATCCCCGCCAGCGACTCCCCGGTTCCGTCGGCCCGCACGATCGTCAGCACCGAGATCGGATACTGGAGCCGCATCGCCTTCGGCATCTCGAGCACCACGAGGTGCCGGAACATCTTCTCGTCGACGACGAGCGCGTTCAGTCGAGGTTGGGACATAGGGTCAGGGCAGGCTCCGGCGGGCCGGGCGCGTCACGGATAGACCCCTCGCGTGGCCCCGCCGTCGACGGTGACGCAGATGCCGGTGACGAACGAAGCGCGCTCGGAGACGAGGAAGGTCACCACGTCGGCGATGTCCTGGGACGTGGCGATGCGGCCGAGCTTGTACGGCGCCTCGGCCTCCTTCTGCAGCTCCGCCACCGTTCGCCCGCTGGCCGCCGCCTGCTGCGCGATCAGCGAGTCCCAGCGCTCGGTCCTGGTGGCGGCCGGCGACACTGCGGTGACGAGGATCTTCGACGGCGCGCCGAGATCGGCCAGGCCCTTGGTGAAATTCGTGAGCGCGGCGTTGGCGGCGCCGCCGGTCAGGTACGTCGGCGCGGGGTTGCGCGCGGCCGCGCCGGTCACGTTGCAGATGCGCCCGCCGCCCTGCGCCTGCATCAGCGGGAACACGGCGCGCGCCATCCGGATGTAGCCGAGCAGCTTGAGGTTCCAGTCGTCGATCCACTGGGCATCGGGAATCGCCAGGAACGCGCCGCCGCGGATCGCGCCGGCGTTGTTCACGAGGACGTCGATGCGGCCGCAGCGCTCCTTCACCTCGCGCACGACGCGCTCGACCTCGTCCAGGCGCGACAGGTCGGCGGCCACGGCCACGCCATCCTTGCGGCCGCGGTCGCGGGACTCGGCCACGACCTTCTCGAGCGCGCCGGCATCGCGCGCCACCACCGCCACCCGGGCGCCCTCGGCGGCCAGGGTCAGCGCGATCGCCTTGCCGATGCCCTTGCTCGCCCCCGTCACCAGCGCGACCTTGTCCTTCAGTCCAAGATCCATTGAGCTCCTCCTGGTCCGGTTCCCCTTCGTCGGGGATAGTACACGCTAGCGTGGAAACGCGGGCGCGCTGACGGTCTGCCCGGCCGCGATGCGCGCGGCCGCCTGCCCGGCCGCGCGGGCGAACGGTTCCAGATCGCGCCCGAGCAGCGTGCGCCCGTGCAGCCGCCCGCCCGCGTCGATCAGCAGCGAGCGGGCGCCGGCCACGTTGCCATTGGCCAGGTGCTGGAAGCCGACCGCCGCCTGGATCAGCCCCTGGAGCGCCTCCCGCGTATCGCCCCCGCTGGTCGCCCAGTGGGGCTCGAGCACCTCGTGCACCTCGAAGTGCAGCCCTGCATCGAACAGCACCGCCGCGTCCTCGAGCGCCTGGGCCAGCTCCGCTCGCGAGCCGTGCAGCGGACGGCCCGCCAGCGCGGCGCACGCGCCGCGGGCGCGCTCGGCCAGTGGCGCCGCCCACCGCGCCTCGTCGGCGCCGAGCCAGCGCGCGGCCGCCTCCGGCGCGCTCAGCGCCGCCAGCTCGCGCCGGGCGGCGGCATCGTGCAGCGCCGCCAGGATCGTCTCGGCCAGTCGGTTGCGCAATCGAAGCGGCAGGGTCGGGATCACGCCCCGGGCCCGAGGTCGGGCGCATGGCTGACCGCGGGATCCTGCAGCGTCGACGGCGGACGGGGCGCCGCCCGCCGGACGCGGCGCGACACCCCCAACCGCTCGACGCGGCTGCCCGCGATCAGGTCGTGGAGCGCGCGCTTGTCCCGACGGAGGCCGGCCACGAGGAAGCCGAAGCCGAAGGTCGCCGCCGAGATGTAGCACGCGAGATAGCGCAGCAGCGCCGGCCCGACGGTCAGCCGCGCGCCGTCGGACGCCACGACGCGTACGCCGACGAGGCTCTTGCCGATCGTCTGCCCGGCCAGCGTGTGGAGCGTCGTGGTATAGGCGGCGGTGAACAGCAGCGTGAACACCGTGACGGCCGCGGCCGCCGGCGTGCCGCCGCCGGGGACCGGGCCCCACAGCGCGCGAGCCAGGCGTGCCAGCGCGCTCTGCACGAGCACGAAGACGAGGACGTCGATCGCCAGCGCGACCGCGCGGATCCAGAAGCCGGCCGGCCGCGCCGGTACCGCGTGCCGTCCCGCCCGAGGTCGTGCCGATGACGCGCGCGCTCGCGCGCGTGCTGGCCGGCGACGTGCAGGCGCCGTTCGACGTGCCGCCCGCCGACAACTCCGCCGTCGACGGGTACGCCGTGGGCAGCGCTGACATCCCGAGCGCGGGGACGCGAGCGCTCGACGTCGTCGGTGATCTGGCCGCCGGCGCCGTCTTTGCGGGAACGCTGCGGCCGGGCCAGGCGCTGCGGATCATGACCGGCGCGCCGATGCCGCCCGGCGCCGACACCGTCTACCCGCAAGAAGTCGTCCAGCGCGACGGCCACCGCGTGAGCATCGGCCCGATCGCGAAGGGCGCCAACGTGCGCATGCGCGGCGAGGACGTCGAGGCCGGCGGAATCGTGATCGAACGGGGTACGGTGCTGCGACCACAGGAGATCGGCCTCATCACGTCGCTGGGGATCTGGCAGGTCGAGGTTCATCGCCGCCCGCGGGTCGCCCTGCTGTCCACCGGCGACGAGGTCGCCGAGCCGGGCACGCCGCGCCGGCCCGGCCAGATCTACGACGCCAATCGCTTCACGCTGCGGGGCTCGATCGAGCAGTGCGGGGGCGAGGTGCTGGACCTCGGCATCGTCCCCGACGTGCGCGACGTGTTGAGCGCCCGCCTGGCCGAGGCGGCGAGCATGGCGGACGTCGTGCTGACCTCCGGCGGCGTGTCGGTCGGCGTCTACGATCTCGTCAAGGACGTGCTGGCCGAGCTGGGCACGATCGATTTCTGGCAGGTCGCGATGCAGCCCGGCCGGCCGCTGGCCTTCGGTCGCATCGGCCCCGCCACGTTCTTCGGCCTGCCCGGCAACCCGGTCGCCTCGCTGCTGGCGTTCATGCTCTTCGTGCGCCCGGCGCTCGGCAAGCTGGCCGGGCGCCGGCGGCTCTTCCCACCGACCTGGCAGGCGCGCGCGATGGAGCGCCTGACGAAGAAGACCGGCCGCCGCGAGTTCAAGCGCGGCGTCCTCGCGTTTCGCGACGGCGGCTGGGAAGTGCGCTCGACGGGGCCGCAGGGCTCGGGCATCCTGTCGTCGATGGTCGCCGGCAACTGCCTGATCGTGCTGGACGAGGCGCGCGGCGACGTCGCCGCCGGCGAGATGGTCGAGGTCGAACCCTTCACGGAGGCGTTCTAGCGCCATGGGCCGCACGATCACCGTCGACCTGATCGACCGCGTCAAGGCCGACGCGCGCGAGGTGCTGCGCGACGCCCGGCGCCGGCTGCCCCACCTCGCCTACGCCGATCTTCGCCTCGAGGTCAGCGAGGGCAAGGCCGCCGCCGCCGAAAACGGCGAGAGCCGGTTCTCCGGCGACGATTACGGCTTCGCCGCCGGGGTCCGGGTGCTGGCCGGCGAGCGGATGGTGGCGCCGGGCTGGGTCGGGCTCACGCTCGGCTCCGCCGACCTGGCGGACCTGCCGCGCCGCCTGCGCGAGGCGCTCGAGCGCGCCTACCACCGGGCGATGGTCAACGGCGAGCTGAAGGCGACCGCGCGCGAGAAGTTCGGGCCGCTCGGCGAGGCGCTGGCCGACACGCGCCTGCATCCGATCGACGTGCGCGAGGACACGGTCCCGGCGGTGTACGCGATCGATCCGCGCACGCTGCCGCTCGCCGAGATGGTTGCGTTCACGACCGACGTGTCGCGCCGGGTGGCGGCCGCCGGTCCGGCGCCGAAGTACAACTACATCTCCACGATGACCCAGCTCTCGCGCGAGCTGTTCGCCTCGACGGAGGGCGCGCTGATCGACCAGTCGTTCGCGCTCACCCAGGGCATGTGCCTCGTCGTCGGCGTCGACGGCGACGTCAGCCAGGAGCTGTACGACGTGCTCGGCCACCAGCGTGGCTGGGAGATCCTGACCGACGGCGTGGACGATCCGCTGCTCGGCTTCCCGCCGTTCGTCGACTTCTCGCTGGCCATGGCCCGCGAGAGCGTGGAGCTGGCGCGGGCGCCGGCGCTGCCGACGAGCGAGCGGGAGGAGGTCGTGGTCACCGACCCGCACTACAACACGCTCGTCTCCCACGAGATCGTCGGGCACCCGGTCGAGCTCGATCGGGCGCTCAAGATGGAGACGGCCTATGCCGGACGCTCGTGGCTGCTGGCCGGGCTCGACGAGCACCAGGTCGGCCGCCAGATCGCCTCGCCCCTGGTGAGCGCCTACTCCGATCCGGCGCTGCCCGGCTACGGCCACTACGTCTACGACCACGAGGGGACGCCGGCCCGCCGCGTCACTCACATCGAGCGCGGCGTCCTCCGGGGCTTCATGAACAGCCGCCAGACCGCCGCCGTCTTCGGCGGCGCGCCCAACGGCCACTTCAAGGCCACCGACGCCGCGCTGGTGCCGCTGATCCGGATGTCGAACACGGTCTTCTCCAGGGGCGAGCGCGACGCCGGCGACATCGTCAGGGAAGTCGATCGCGGCTGGTACCTGGTCGGGCACCGCATTCCATCCATCGCCGAGAGCCGCGAGAACTTCCGCATCTCGGCGCGCAAGGTCTACGAGATCCGCAACGGCCAGCTCGGGCGCCTCTACCGGGACGGCGGCATCATGGCCGACACGCGCGAGTACCTGATGAACGTGGACGCGGTCGGCTCGGACTTCCGGCTCTACCCGATCCCGAACTGCGGCAAGGGCCAGCCGATGCAGAGCAAGAAGCTCGGCAACGGCGGGCCGACGATGCGCAGTCGCGCCCGCCTGGCGGGAGGCTGAGCGTGCGCGGCCTGCTGGCAATCGTGGTCACCGCATCGATCCTCCTGCTCGGCGCAGCGCCGGCGGCGCCGCCCGACGCGCCGGTCAACTTCATCACGGTCGCCGAGCTGAAGACGCTCGTCGACCAGGGCCGCCGGGTCGACCTCATCGACGTGCGGCACTGGGAGTCGTACGTCGAGATGCACATCAAGGGCGCGCGCTCGATGCCGCTGCGGGTCATCGAGGCGCGCGCGAACGAGATCTCGAAGACCGGGCTCGTCGTCTTCTACTGAACCTGCCCGCACGCCCTGGCCCGGGGGGCCAGCAACATCCTCCACACGCTCGGCTGGCGGAACCATCGCGTCCTCGACGAAGGCCTGCCCGGCTGGCACGCCAAGGGCTATCCCGTCGAGGGCACGAACATCTCCAACAACCCGAAGCACTAGCATGCCGGGGCTGGCCGAGCTGGCGCGCGCGGCCCAGGCGGCGTTCGACCTCGCGCGCGCCCAGCCCGACGTGCGGGAGGCGGAGGTCTTCGTCGCCGCCAACGGCACGCTGCTCACGCGGCTCAACTACACCTCCCACATTCCCTGCAACGGCGTCGAGGAGCCGAAATCCGTGGAGTCGTACGGCCTCGGCATCCAGGTCGCGCTCGACGGCCCCCGTGGCCGCCTGATCGGCTTCGGCAGCGAGCCGAGCGACCTCAGCCTGGCCGGCGCCGAGCGCGCGCTGGCCAAGGCCCGCCACGCCGCCGTCGCCGATCCCGACTTCGTCTCGCTCCCGAAGCCGGGCCCGGCGACCCGCGCGCTGGCCGACTATCACGACCCCGAGCTGATGACCGTCTCCGACGACCGGCTCGTGGAGTGCGGCTGGACCATCGTCAACGGCGCTCTGCGCACGTTCCTCAACTCGTCGCGCCTGGCCGAGCTGGCTGGCAGCGACGAGGCCCTGCGCAAGCTGGGCCTCATCCTCGGTGGCGACGTCACGATCCTGCAAGAGCGCATGGCCATCGTCTCCACGCACCTGCCGCGCGTGCAGACCGACGAATCAACGCTGATCACCGCCTACGTCACCGCGATGGTGGAAGCGCCCGGCGCCAAGGGCTCCGGCTGGTCGACGGCGACGCGGCTGGCCGACTTCACCGATGAGGCCGGCGTCACGGCCGCGCAGGCGGCGATCGACGCGATCGGCGGCGAGCGCGTGCCGCCCGGCCGCTACACGGTCGTGTTCGGGCGGCAGCCGGTGGCCGACATCCTGAACAACATCGTGCTGCGCGCGTGTACGGCCGACGCGTTCTACGCCTCGGCGACGCCGTTCCTCGGCCGCCTCGGCCAGCCGGTCGCCTCGCCGCTGCTGTCGATCTACGACGACGGCGCGCGGCCGGGCTTGACGGGCTCCAAGGGGATCACCTGCGAGGGGCTCCCGACGGGGCGCACCGATCTCATCGAGCGCGGGGTGCTGCGCGGCTGCCTGACGAACTGGTACCAGGCCCAGCAACTGCTGCGCGATCCGGCCCTCGAAGCGAAGCTCGGCGCCGCGGGCGCGGCGGCAGCGGCCGCGCTGGTGGCGCGCAACGGCTTCCGGTTCGGCAGCGGCGGCGGTCGTGACTTCGACGCCCAGCCCGGCGTCGCCGCCTCGAATGCCGTGGTGGAGGGAGGCGAGCCCGTCTCGCGCGAGGAGCTGCTGCGCCGGGTCGGCGACGGACTCTACATCGGGCGCATCTGGTACACCTATCCCATCAACGGCCTGCGCGCGGGCGATTTCACCTGTACGGTCGTCGCCGATTCCTATATCATCCGCCACGGCCGGATCGCGGCGCCGCTCAAGCCGAACACGATCCGGATCAACGACAACATCGCGACGTTCCTCAACAACGTCGTGGGAGTGACGAACGACGCCAAGGGCACGATCGGCTGGGCGACGGACGAGGTCGTGTACACTCCCGAGGTCGCCGTCTCCGGCGTCCGGATCGATTCCATCGCTGACGCGGAGGACGGTGCTTGATGGCTGACGGCCAGCTCGACGCGATCGCCCGCGCGTGCCGCGTGCAGATCATCCGCATGCTGACGCACGCCGGCTCCGGCCACCCCGGCGGCTCGCTGTCGGTGATCGATCTGCTGGTGACGATCGTCTTCGGCCGCCTGCGCCACGATCCTCGGCGGCCGGACTGGGCCGATCGCGATCGCATCGTGCTCTCCAAGGGCCACGCGGTGCCTGCGCTCTACACCGTCATGGCGCGCGCCGGCTACTTCCCGGAAAGCCAGCTCGTCACGCTCCGCCAGCTCGGCAGCCCGTTGCAGGGCCATCCCGATCGCGTGGCGCTGCCGGGCATCGAGGCGGCGACGGGCTCGCTCGGTCAGGGCCTGTCGATCTCGCTCGGCATGGCGCTCGGCCTCAAGCTCGCCAGGTCGCCGGCCCGCGTGTACTGCATCCTCGGCGACGGTGAGATCCAGGAGGGCCAGGTGTGGGAGGCGGCGATGGCGGGGCCGAAGCTCGGCCAGCCCGACCACCCGCTCGACAACCTGACCGTGATCGTCGACTACAACCGGATCCAGCTCGACGATTTCGTCGCCAAGATCCTCGACCTCGAGCCCCTGCTGGCCAAGTGGCAGGCCTTCGGCTGGCCGGTGCAGGAGATCGACGGCCACGACGTCGCCCAGATCGGCAAGGCGCTCGACCAGGCCGAGGCCGCAC
Source organism: Candidatus Rokuibacteriota bacterium (assembly GCA_005887895.1). Taxonomy (GTDB): domain Bacteria; phylum Methylomirabilota; class Methylomirabilia; order Rokubacteriales; family CSP1-6; genus AR5. The sequence goes on along the minus strand of VBPC01000207.1, from coordinate 4,093 downwards.
GCGGGACGCCGGCGCTGATCGTCGCCCACACGGTGAAGGGCAAGGGCGTGTCGTTCATGGAGAACAATCCGGAGTGGCACGGCAAATCGCCGAAGCCCGCGGAGGCGATCGCGGCCATCGGCGAGATCCTCGGCGTGAGCGAGGCCGCCTGGCCCGACTACCTCAGGACCGACGCCACCACCCGCGCCCTCGTCGACGAGCTGGGCGCGCTCGACCCGAAGTAGACGAAGGAGACGCATGCCGGCCAAAGCCTCTCGCGCCGCGTTCGGTGAAGCGCTGGTGGAGCTCGGAGCCCGCGACGACCGCATCGTCACGCTCGACGCCGACCTGTCGAAGTCCACCATGACGGCGAGGTTCGCCAGGACGTACCCGGGGCGCGGCTTCAACCTGGGCATCGCGGAGTCCAACATGATCGGGGTCGGGGCCGGCCTGGCGCTGGCCGGCAAGATCCCGTTCGTCTGCTCCTTCGCGTGCTTCGTGGTGGGACGCTTCGAGACGATCCGCATCTCGGTCGCCTACACCGGCGCCAACGTGAAGATCGTCGGCACCCACGCCGGCATCGCCATCGGCGAGGACGGCTACAGCCAGATGGGCCTGGAGGACATCGCCTGCCTGCGCGCGCTGCCGAACGTGCCGATCATCCAGCCGGCCGACGAGCTGGAGACGAGGCAGGCGGTGGCCTACGCCGTGGAGCACCAGGGGCCGCTCTATCTGCGGCTGACGCGCCAGAGCCTCGAGCCCGTCTGCCCGGCCGACTCTCGGTTCCGCCTCGGCCGCTGGCTCACGCTGCGCCCGGGCAACGACGTCGCGCTGATCGCCAGCGGCGGCACCGTGTTCAACGCGCTCGAGGCCGCGACCCGGCTGCAGAGCGAGGGCGTGTCGGCCGAGGTCATCAACGCGGCCTCGATCAAGCCGCTCGACGAGGACACGCTCGTGCGCGCGGCGACGCGCACCCGGCGCGTCGTCACCGTCGAGGACCACTCGATCTTCGGCGGCCTCGGCGGCGCCGTCGCCGAGACGCTGGCCGAGGTGGCGCCCACGCCGCTCAAGCGCCTGGGCGTCACCGGCTTCGGCGAGTCAGGCGATCCGAAAGGCCTCTACGCGAAGCACGGCCTCGATCCGGCCGGCATCGCCGCCAGCGTCAAGAAGTTCCTCAATCGCTGAGCGTCGCGTTACGGCTTCACGATGTCGACGCCGACGAGCACGATCTTGCCGCCGCTCTTGTTCTCCGCCCAGTGCGTGACGTCGCGCGACTCGGTGATGATGTCGCCGGGGTGGTACTGCTTCACGTAGCCGCCCTCGCGCATCTCGGTCAGCGTCCCCTCCTTGACGTACGCGACGGCCGGGCGGTCCTTGTGGCTGTGGAGGCCGGCGATGCCGCCGGGCTCGAAGACGATCTGGCGGGCGCGCAGCTGGTAGCCCGGCATGTCGGGCGCGAGGTCCACGGTCGTCATGACCTTGAAGTCCACGCCCTTGGTGTCGGTGGGCGGCGTCGACTGGCCGATCGCCGTGCCCAGGGTGAAACCGACGACGAGGCAGAGAAGCGGCAGCACGTAGCGTCGGGCGCTCATGGGTGTTCCTCCGTGCCGGCGATTATATGTCGCGCGCCAGCCCCCCGGCCCCGGCGCCGACCTGGCTCGGGTCAGGTAATTAGTCCGACAATCATGTGATATTGTCCGACCCGACCGAGGCGGCCGGCGGGTCGGCCGCGGCCGCTCGACGGTGTGACCGTCCGCTTTGACAAGGAGAGTCGAGATGGCGGCGTCACGGACAGAGTCGTCCGGGCTCACGCGTCGGCAGTTCCTTCCCGTTCTCGGTGCGGCCGCCGTGGCCGCCGCGGTCCCCCGCACGCTTGCCGCGGCGCCGGGCGGCCAGGCCGGCAAGCCGCCGACCGCCGAGGCGCGCTTCGTCTACGTCGGCACCTACACGGCGCCCGGCGTGCCGCCCGGCGGTACCCATCCGAGCACGGCCCTCGGCATCTACGTGTTCAGGATGGATCCCCACGACGGCGACCTGACGCCGATCCAGCTGGTGACGACCGACAATCCGTCGTTCCTGGCGCTGGATCCGACGCTCACGCACCTGTACTCGACCAACGAGAACGTCGGCGGGCGCTTCAGCGCCTACGCGATCGACCACGCGCACGGGACGCTGAGCTTCATCAACACCCAGCCGAGCCAGGGCGACTTCCCGGCGCACCTCGGCGTGCACCCGTCGGGAGCGTACCTGCTCGGGACCAACTACGGCACCGGCAACTATCCGATCTATCGGATCCTCGCCGACGGGTCGATCGGCCCGCTGACGGACAACTTCCAGGGCGTGGGAAACGGGACCGGGCCCAATCCCGCCCGCCAGGAAGGTCCGCACGCCCACCAGATCCTCACCGACCTCGACGCGGGTCACGTCTTCGGCGTCGACCTCGGCGCCGACAAGGTCAACGTCTGGACCCTGGACCTCGGGGCGGGCGTCCTCGTCCCGAACACCGTGCCCTTCGCGCCCGTGGCCTCCGGCTCCGGCCCTCGCCACATGGCGTTCCACCAGAGCCGGAAGTTCGCCTACGTCCTCGACGAGCTGGCCTCGTCCATCACGGCCTTCACCTATGACCCGGCGCGCGGCGCGATGGTGTGGCTGCAGACCATCTCGACGCTGCCGGCGGGCTTCTCCGGCGCCAACACCACCGCCGAGATCCGCATCCATCCCGGGGGACGGTTCCTGTACAACACGAACCGCGGTCACAACAGCGTCGCCATGTTCGAGATCGACCCCGACACCGGCAAGCTCCGCGTGATCGGCTGGGAATCGACGCGCGGCGAGTGGCCGCGCGGCATGAACATCGACCCGTCGGGAACGTTCCTCTACGCTGCCAACCAGAACACCGACACGATCGTCGTCTTCAACATCGATCGGGCGAATGGCAAGCTGAAGCCGACCGGGGCGGTCGTGCATACCCCCACCCCCGTCGACGTCGAGTTCGGGTCGCTGGCGTAATCCCCTCGACAGTTTTCACGCGTGCCGCGGGCCCCGGGTCTGCCCGGGGCCCGCACTGGGAGAAGGGCGACTTGGCGTGATGACCCGCGCGGTCAAGCGCCGCAAGTCCGATCGCGTCCTGAACGATCTCGGCATGCAGATCGTGTCCGGGCAGCGCGCGCCCGGCGATCGGCTGCCGCGCGAGCACGACCTGTCGCGGCGGCTGGGCATCAGCCGCCCCTCGCTGCGGGAAGGCCTCAAGGCGCTCGTCCAGAAGGGCCTGATCGAGCCGCGCACCGGCCGGGGCACGACGATCAACGAGAAGCACCGCTGGAACGTGCTCGACGCCGACGTCCTGCGCTGGATCGCCGAGGCGCCGCCCGATCGCGAGTTCTACCGAACGCTCCTCGAAGCCCGACCATCATCGAGCCGGCCGCCGCCCGGCTGGCGGCCGCGCGCGCCGGCCACGAGACGATCCTCGGCCTCGAGCGCGCCTATCACGCCATGGCGAGAGCGCTCCCGCACGACGTCGAGACCTGTTGCCGGCACGATCTCGCCCTGCACGAGCTGATCATCCTGGCCACGGCCAACCCCATCCTGACGGCGCTGGCGACCACCATCCGGACGGCGCTGCTCGCGGCCTTCCGGCTCCGCAGCAACGCGCGCGAGTCCTACGAGAACTCGCTGGCCGAGCACTGGGCGGTCGTCGTGGCCATTCGGAAGCGCTCGCCCGAGGACGCCGAGCAGGCCATGCGCGAGCTGCTCGCCGGCAGGGCGCGCGACATCGCGCCGGCCTTCGAGCCCGGCCGAAGTCGGAAGGCGCCCGCGACCGCCCCGGCGCACCGTCGCCGGCGGAAGCACGGCCGGCGCTGACGGCGGTGGCGCGAGGAGATCCGGCGGCGGCGTGCACGGACGTGACTCCGAGTCTAGTATGTGGAGGGGCCGCGACGAGAGGAGAACGGGCGCGATGAGGCAGCCGCGCAAGGGCTTCCGGCAGATGGTGGACGAGGCCAAGTCCCGCATCCGAACGATCAGCCTCGACGACGCCCGCCGGCGACTCGGCCGCGACGACGTGGTCTTCGTCGACCTCCGCGACGTCCGCGAGCTCGAGCGCGAGGGCATGATT
>VBPC01000017.1 GCA_005887895.1 Candidatus Rokuibacteriota bacterium | reverse complement strand
GGCTTGGGGGGCCATTTCGTGGCCCCCGGCGAACGCGCGTCACCGAGGAGCGTCACGGCTGTGCCGGGACGCGCCGAACGCCCGGGGGAATGGGGGGGCCATTTCGTGGCCCCCGGCGAACGCGCGTCACCGAGGAGCGTCACGGCTGTGCCGGGACGCTCCGAACGTGCGGGGGGCTTGGGGGGCCATTTCGTGGCCCCCCATGTAAGCAGTCACATGGAACAGCACCGCGCCGGCGCGGCGCTCGATGACGCCCTCGGCGAGGGGCGTGACGGCCTCGCGGACGAGCGGTGCGATCGCGGCGAGCGCGGCGTCGAGCTCGGCCTTCGATTCGAACACCGTGATGGCGACGACCTCCCACTCGCCCGTGCGCACCAGCGTGTACGAGCGGAAGCCCGGCTGCGACTGCAGCGCCGCGGCGACCGTGCACGCCGCATCGTCCTTCCAGGCGGCGCCCTGGTCGGTGAGACACCAGACGTTGACGTGCGCGTACATCGTCGCGCTGGGCGACGTCAGCGGCCGGCGCGTCGCTGCATGCACTCGCGATAGGCCGTGCGATACGCGGGATCGTCGGCCTTCTGCGCGTCCATGCCCTTCACGAACGGGTCCGACGAGTCGGTCACGATCGAGCCGGTCGGATCGGACTTCTCGCCCCGCCCCGCGGGGGGCAACTGGGGGGCCGGGACGTCGAGACGCGGCAGCGCGGCGCCGCTCGTCTTCGCGACCGCCTGCTCGTTGCAGCTCGCGATGTCGGTGAGCGTCGGCTCGGCGGCGATCCCGCTCGCGGCCGGCAGGAGCAGCACGGCGGCTGCGAGCGCGACGGCGCTGGCACTGCGGATGGTCAACATTGCAATCCTCCTCATGGACAGTCCGGACCTGAGCGTGCAAGCCGCCGGCCAGCCGTCGCGATGGCCGTGAGACACTACGGCGGCCGCAACGGGCGAGGTGAAGACGTGACCGAGACCACCAGCAAATTCCGCCGCCTGTCGGGGGCGGCCCGCGCCGTCGAGCGCACGCTGCTGAGTGCGCTCACGCTCACCGGCGCCGCGTGGGCGACGCAGCTTCACCATCGACTTCCGTGGGCGTTCTTCAACGAGCAGTTCCTCGGCCTCTTCCTCGGCCTCGCGCTGGCCAGCGTCTTCGTGGCCGTGAAGGCGCGGGGCGGCGAGCGCGGCGATCGCGTGCCGCCGCCCGACTGGGCGCTGTCGGCTCTCGGCCTGGGGGTCGGCGGCTACGTGAGCGTGATGTATCCGACCATCGCGTATCGGCTCGGTGAGCTGGCGCCCGCGCGCGTGCTCCTGGGCGCGGCGGCGGTGCTGCTCGTGCTCGAGGCGACCCGGCGGTTGGCGGGCGGCACGCTGGCCTGGGTCGCGCTTGGCTGCGTGCTCTACGCCAGGTTCGCGTGGCTGGGGCCGGGGCTGCTCTACGCCAAGGGCTCGTCGTGGCCGCGGATCGCCAGCTACCTCTACCTCGACACCAACGGCCTGCTCGGCGTGCCGCTGCAGGTCGCCGCCGGGGTGCTGGTCGCGTTCATCTTCTTCGGCCAGGCGCTCTATGCCGTGCGGGGCGACAAGTTCCTGATGGACGTCGCGCTCGTGCTGATGGGTCGTTACCGCGGCGGCGCCGCCAAGGTCTCGGTCGTCTCCTCGGCGCTGTTCGGCACCGTGTCCGGGAGCGCGGTGGCCAACGTCGCCGTCAACGGCGCCTTCAGCATTCCGCTGATGAAGCAGACCGGCTATACGCCGCACATGGCGGCGGCCATCGAGGCCGTCGCCTCCACGGGCGGCCAGATCATGCCACCGGTGATGGGCGCCGCTGCCTTCCTCATCGCCGAGTTCCTCAACATCTCCTACGGCCAGGTCGCGCTGGCCGCCGCGGTTCCCGCCTGCCTCTACTACCTCGCGCTCTTCACGCAGGTCGATCTGGAGGCGGCCCGCAACGGCCTGGCCGGATTGCCGCCCGAGCGCATTCCGCGGTTCCGCGCGGTGATCCGCCACGGCTGGGTGTTCCTGGCGCCGCTCGGCGTGCTGATCTACACGCTCATGATCGGCAACTGGGAAGCGGGGCCGGCCGGCATGGCGGCGGTGGCCGTCACGTTCGGCGTGGGCCTGCTGCAGCGCGAGCATCGCCCGAGCCTGCCGCGCGTCGTCGCCAGCATCGAGGAGACGGGCCGCACGCTGCTCGACATCGTCGCGATCACCGCGCTGGCCGGGATCGTCATCGGAAGCCTCAATCTCTCGGGGTTCATCTTCAAGATCTCGATGCTTCTGGTGACGCTCTCGGGCGGCAACGCGCTGCTGCTTCTGCTGCTGACCGCGCTCGGCTGCCTGTTCCTCGGGCTGCCGCTGCCGACGACGGTCGTCTACATCACGCTGGCCGTGCTGGTCGGGCCGGCGCTCGTGCAGGTCGGCATCCAGCCGCTGGCCGCCCACCTCTTCCTCTTCTACTTCGGGATGATCTCCCTGATCACGCCGCCCGATTGCCTGCCGACGTACACGGCGGCCGCGATGGCCCGCGCCGACTTCTGGAAGACGGGCTGGACGGGCATGCGGCTGGCGATCGCGGCCTACGTCGTGCCGTTCGTGTTCGCGTTTCATCCGGCGCTGATCCTGATCGGTCGCCCGGCCGACATCGTGATGGCCGTGGCCACCGCCTCGATCGGCACCGTGCTGATCGGCGTGGGCTGCGCGGGCTATCTCTTCCGCCCGCTCGGCTGGGGCCGGCGGGCGTGGGCGGTCGTGGCGGGGCTCGCGCTGTTCATGCCGGCCGCCGGCGGCGTGCCGCAGTATGCGTTCGACCTGCTCGGCCTCGGGCTGGCGGCCGCGCTGGTCGCGTGGGAACGCGCGGCGCGCGCGACGGCGGCCTCGGCCTCGGTTACGGCTGGGTCGGGCTGCGTGAGGATCGCGCGGATGTCCAGCGTCGCCTGCGCGCTGTTCTGGAGCAGCTGGCCGCGCAGCTGGTTGATCCTGTCGAGCTGCGGCTGCACGTCGGCCATCGCCACCGTGCCGTTCGCCAGCAGCCTGTCGGCGAGATCCTGCTGGGCCTGACGCAGGCTCTGCACGATCGGACGCGCCGCCGTGCGCCGCGCCTTGAGGATGTCGTGCATCCGCGTCTCCTGATCGGGCGTGAGGTTCGCCGAGCGCAGCAGGGCGGGCAGCATGAGCCCCTCGCCGCCACGGCCGCGGCCCCAGCCCTGGGCAGCGGCGCCAGCGGGCGCCAGTGCCGCGCACAGCAGCGTCGCCGCGAGCCCGACGCTCCACATCGCACGTGTTTTCGTCCCGGTCATGAGGCTCCTCCCGACTCGGCGTGATCTTCGTCGAGTCCTTCGTCGTCATCGTCGACCTGCAGCGCCGGCACGGCGTCGTCCTCGTGGACACGGGCCGGCTCGCCGTCCAGCGAGAAGAGCGTGGTCGAGACGTCGGCGAGCGCGGCGATCTGCTCGGCCTGGGCGGCATCCGGCATTCGGTGCACGACGCGCCAGGCCACGACCTCGACCCACAGGATGGTCCCCGCCGCGATCGCCGACGCCGTGGCGATCGCCGCCCATCGCCGGGCCGCCCGCCGCCGGTCGACGCGCGGCACCGGCGCGCTGGCGAGCGTGAGCGTGATCTGCGCGAGGTCCGCGGTCAGCCGTCGCCGGCGCGCGGCGCACGCGACGCACATGGCCAGGTGGGCGCGCTCGTTGTCGTCGGCGAGCTCGGCCGCCGCCCGCTCGAGCGCCTCTTCCGACAGGCAGCGACTCACCGCCGGCCTCCCAGCGTCTGCCGCAGCCGATGGATGGCGCGGAACAGATGACGCTTCACGCTGCCCTCGCTGACGCCGAGCGTCGCGGCCACCTGGGCGGTGGGCAGGTCCTCCACGTAGCGCAGCACGAAGACCTCCCGCTGGCGGGTCGGGAGCGCGCGAAACGCCTCCCAGATGTGGCGCTGGATCTCGGCGCCGATGGCCAGGTCGGCCGGGCTCGGTTCCTGCACGCGCAGGGGCAGGTCCTCCACGCGGTCGCTGCGACGGAAGCGCGGCCACCAGCCGACCCGCCGGCGGTCGCGGCAGCCGTTGACGGCGACGCGCGTGAGCCAGGCCCCCCAGTCGTTGGGCGCCCCGGCGCCATTCCGCAAGGTCCACGCCTTCAAGAAGACCTCTTGCACGACCTCGTTCGCCTCCTCGCGATCGCCCAGAAGAAGAGCGCAGAGCCGCCGCAGACGCCCGTAATGGGCGTCGGCGAGCCCCTCGTATCCCGACCAGCCTTCCACGGGCGATGGGGGTCCGATGTTTGCTCTCGCTCCTGACTGACGAACGGGACCGCCGTTCGGTTGACCGGCTCTGCACCCGAAGACTACAATCCCGGCGCGATGGCCGCCGTGGCGTTCGGCATCTTCGATCACGTGGATCGCGGCGACGAGCCGCTCGCCACGCTGTTCGCGCACCGCCTGCAGCTCGCCGAGGCCGCTGACGCCGCCGGCTTCCGCGCGTACCACGTGGCCGAGCACCATGCCACGCGGCTGGGCATGGCGCCGTCGCCGGGCATCTTCCTGGCCGCGCTGGCCCAGCGCACGCGCCGACTGCGCTTCGGTCCGCTCGTCTACCTGCTGCCGCTCTACGCGCCGCTGCGGCTCATCGAGGAAGTGTGCATGCTCGACCAGCTCAGCGGCGGGCGCTTCGAGCTCGGCGTGGGCCGCGGCATCGTGCCGTACGAGCTCGCCTACTGGAACGTCAACTACCTCGAGGCGCAGGAGATCTACGAGGAGGCGCTCGAGGTGCTCCTGGCCGGCCTGCGCGGCGGGCGCCTCACGCACCGGGGCCACTACTATCGTTTCCTCGACGTGCCGATGGAGCTGGAGCCGGTGCAGCGGCCGCACCCGCCGCTCTGGCAGGGCGTGGTCCGGCCCGACGGCGCCGCCGAGGCGGCGCGCCGCGGCGTGAACATCGTCAGCACGCTTCCCAACACCGCGCTCAAGCAGGTCGTCGACCGGTTCTTCGAGGCCGCCGGCGCTCGGAGTGGCCCGCTGCTGGTCGGCGCGCAGCGCCACGTGCTGGTGGCCGACACCGACGCGGAGGCGATGAAGCTGGCGCGGCCGGCCTACCAGCGCTGGTACGAGAGCCTCACCAGCCTCTGGCGCGCGTTCAACTCGACCCCGATGCGGTTCTCCGAGACGCTCGAGCGCGCGCTCGAACACGACGTGGCGATCGTCGGCGCGCCCGCCACCGTGCGGGCCGAGGTCGAGCGCCACCTGGCCGCCAGCGGCTGCAACTATTTCGTCGGCCGCTTCATGTACGGCAACCTGCCGTACGACGCGGCCCGCCGCTCGCAGGATCTCTTCGCGCACGAAGTGATGCCCCACTTCACGCGCGGCGGATGACGCGCGGCGGGCGCGCCGTCGGCGTCGCGGTCGTCGCCGTGGCGGCGGCGCTCACGGCCGGCGCGCTGCTCGCGCTGGCGCCCAGGGCTCGCCGGAGCTGGTGGCGCTCGACTATCCGGCGCGGCCGCCCGGCCGTCCCTGGAATAGCCTCGAGGCTCTCGCCCTCGTCGCCGGCCTGCGGACGGCGGCGTTCGACACCATCGCCGCCACCTCGTTGCTGGTCGACTATCTCGAGCGTCGCGACGACGTGGCGCGTGACCGCGTGGTCCTCATCGGCGGCAGCCTCCGCGCCGCCGCCGTCACCGTGGCCGGCGCCATCGACCCGCGCCCGGCCGCCGTCGTCACGCTCTACGGCGGCGGAGCGCTCGGCTCGCTGGTGACGCACACGCTCGAGCACCCGGCCCAGGACGTGGCGTACACGCACTGGCAGGCGACGATCGTGGGCCACGGCCTCGCGTGGCTGCTCACCCCGCTCGAGCCCGCGTCGTACGCGCCCCGCATCGCGCCGCGGCCCTTCATCATGATCAACGCCGCCGACGACACGCTCGTCCCGCGCGCCAACGTGCTCGCGCTGTACGAGGCCGCGAGCGAGCCGAAGGAGCTGATCTGGGCGGCCGGCGAGCACGTGCAGCCGTCCGAGTCGAGGGTTTTGCCGCGTCCCTGAGCGTCGCGCTATGATGGCGCGAGCCGTGTTCCGCGTGGTCCTCCTCCTCGTCGCCTTCGCCGGGTGCGCGACCGTGACTCCGCCGGCGCCGCCCGTGTCGGTGGCCTCGTCCGGACCGGCCGCGGCGCTCGATCGTGGCCGGCAGCACCTGGGGCGCGGCGAGATGGCCGCGGCGGCGGCGGCGTTCCGGGAGGCGTTGCGCGCACAGCCCGATCTGACCGACGCCCGGGCCGGCCTGGGCCTGGCGCTCTACGGCCTCGGCGATCTGGCGGCGGCCGTCGAGGAGCTGCGGGCGGCGGTGCGTGATCGATCGGACTCGACGTCGCTGCGCCTGGCGCTGGCCCGGGTGCTGATCGCCCGCCAGGAGTGGCCGGCCGCCCGCGCCGAGTTGGAAACCGTCCTTGCCACCGAGCCCGACTCTCTCGACGCGCGCTACAGCCTCGGGGTCGTCCGCTACGTCGAGGGCGACCTCGACGGCGCCATCGAGTCGTACCGCCGCGTCGTCGCCGCCGCTCCGCGGCAGGCCGACGCGCGCTACAATCTGGCGCTTCTGCTCAAGCTGGCCGATCGCCACGCCGAGGCGGTGCCGGAGTTCGTCGCGGCGGCCGAGGCCGGGCATCCGCGCGCCCAGTACTTCGCCGGCGCGGCGTACGCCACCGGGGTCGGTGTCGAGCAGAGCCTGACGAGCGCGGTGACGTGGTGGCTGCTCGCCGCCGAGCAGGGCGTCACGCAGGCCGACGAGGCGCTCGTCCAGCTCCGGGACCTGGCGCGGGGACGGATGCCGGGACGTGCGCGCCGTCCGTTCGACGACCGCCAGGCCGCCGTGCAAGCCTTCCAGGACTATCGCCTCGGGCTGTGGAAGGCGTTTCCCGACCTGACGCCCGGCGACACCGTCGGCGGCGCGCTGCTGAGTCGGGGGCGGGTGCGTGAGGCCGTGCCGCTCCTGATTCGCGAGGCCGCCGCGCTCAGTCAGCCGGCCCACGAGCTCCTCGAGACGCTGTACGAGCAGGGGGCGAACGGCCAGCTTCCCGTGCACGATCCGCGCATCATGCGCTATCTGCAGAGCGCCGCCGCCGAAGGCCGGCGGCCGCCGATCCGCTGAGAGCGCGTGTGAGCCGCCGCCGCGCGCTGACGGCCGCGATCCTCGGGCTCGCGGCCACGGTCCTCGTCGCCGCCGCCGTCATCGCCGGTGGCCCCGCCGTCGTCGCCCTGGAGTGGACGATCCAGGATCGCTGGGCCCGGCCGGCGGTGCCGGCCAGCCCCGCGCTGGTGCTGCTCACTCGCGACGCGGCCGGCGAGACGCGCTTCGGCGCCGGGGCGTGGGATCGCGCGGTGCTGGCGCGCGTCATCAGCGCGCTGTCGCGCGCCGGCGCCACCGCCATCGGCGTCGACCTCGCGCTCGGCGGATCGAGCGCGCCCGGGCGTGGCGGCGCCGCCAGCGACGCGCTCCTGAGCCAGGCGACGCGCGAGGCCGGCAACGTCGTCGTCACCGCCGTGCCCGGCCAGCCGTTGCCGCCGCTCGCCCGGCACGCCAGGGCCGTGGGCCATACCCTGGCGCCGGCCGACCCCGACGGCGTCGTGCGCCGAGTGCCGCTGCTCAGCCGCTCCGACGCCGAGGCGCTGCCGGCGTTCGGCCTCGCGCTGGCGGCCGTGCAGACCGGGCCCTCTTCGTTCACCGTCGACCGCGAGGGCCGGGCGCTCGTCGCCTGGGCGGCGCCCCGGTCGCTCCACGTCGTCCCGTTTCTCGACGTCTGGACGGCGCTCGAGGAGCGCCGCGCCGACGCGCTCCGGAACGTCGCCGAGAACAAGATCGTGATGATCCTGGCCGAGCCCGCGCGGACCACGGCGCGCACGCCGGCGGGGGCGATGCCCGAGGCGATGATCCAGGCGCATCTTCTCAATGCCGCGCTCGGCGGCGCCTGGCTCGGCGAGGCGCCGTTCGGCTGGACGGTGGCCACGGCGCTCGTCCTCTCCGTGCTCGCCGCGTGGCTCGTGCTCGCGCTGCGCTGGTGGACGGCCGCCCTCGCGCTCGGCGTCCTCGTCGTCGCCGGCGGGGTCGCGCTGCGCCTGACTCCCGCGCTGACCGGCATCCTGCTGCCGGCGCTGCTCCCGCTGGGCGCGATGGCGCTGGCCACGGCCGGCGCCGCGGCGGGGAGCCAGCTCGGCGCGCGCCATCGCCTGCGTCACCTGGAGGGCGAGGTCGCCGGCATCCGCGAGGCGTTGATCCGCCGCGAGTCGACGGTGGAGGCGCTCGAGGAAGACCTCGAGGCGGCGCGCGACCTGCTCGGCGCGGCCGAGGCGCTGCGCCGCGAGCTGACCGAGGCCCAGGCGCAAGAGCAGCAGACCCGCGCGCGGCTCGAGACGCTCGAGCGGGAGCTGCGCGCCGCCGACAGCCGGGACGGCGCGCTCGACGACGCCGAGCAGGAGCGCCGGCGCCGGCAGTGCGCCGATCTCGGCATCGTGACCCGCGAGCCGGCCATGCTCGCGCTCTTCCGCGATCTCGCCCACGCCGCGCGCTCGTCGCTGGCAATTCTGGTGTCCGGCCAGCCGGGCACCGGCAAGGAGCTGTTCGCCCGCGCGGCGCACCGCCTGAGTCCGCGTGCGGCCGGGCCCTTCGTCGCCGTCAACATGGCGGCGATCCCGCCGGAGCTGTTCGAGAGCGAGCTGTTCGGCCACGCGAAGGGCAGCTTCACCGGAGCCGTGGCCGACCGGAAGGGGTACTTCGAGCAGGCCGACCGGGGCACGATCTTCCTGGACGAGATCGGCGACCTGCGCGCCGATCACCAGAGCAAGCTCCTGCGCGTGCTCCAGGAGAAGAGCTTCTACCGCGTCGGCGCGACCCGGCCGACCGCGGTCGACGTGCGCATCGTCGCCGCCAGCAACCGCGATCTCGAGCGCGGCGTGGCGGAGGGCTGGTTCCGAGAGGACCTCTACTTCCGGCTCAAGGGGCTGGTGCTCCGGCTGCCGCCGCTGAGCGCGCGCCGCCAGGACATCGCGCCGCTCGCCGCGCGCTTCCTCGACGAGGCGGCGGCCGAGGCCGGGCGGCGCGTGGCGCTGTCGGAGGCGGCGCTCGTGGCGCTCGAGCGCCAGGCGTGGCCGGGCAACGTCCGCGAGCTGCAGAACTGCCTGCGGCGCGCGGTCGCGCTGTCCGATCGCCCGGTGCTCACCCCCGACGATCTCGGCCTGGTCCCGGCGGCCACCACGCGGGCCGAGGCAGACGGGGACGCCGGGGTGCTCGCCGCGCTGCGACGCCACGCGTTCGACATGCAGGCGACGGCGCGGGCGCTCGGCTGGGACCGCAGCACCGTCACGCAACGGCTCAAGGGCCTCGGCTTCCGGGCGCTCGTCGACGCGGCCGGCGACCGCGGCAAGGCGGCGCTCACGCTGGCCGGCGACCCGGCGCTGGCGCGCACCGTGGAGCTGAAGCTCGGCGAGTACCACGCGCACCTCGTCCGCTCGGTCGCCGGCTTCGACTCCGCCGAGGCCGCCGTGGCCGCCTGCCGCCGCCGTTTCAAGAACCTCCCGGAGCGACACTTCCACTCGCTCGAGATCCTCGTCCGCCAGGAGCTGCAGCGCCGGGCCTGATGCGGGGAGCGGTGCGGGGATGCGGGGAGCGCCCCGCATCGGCGCGGTGCCGGATCGAACGTAACTCCGCGAAACCCATCGCTCGGGGACGAGTGCGCGGCGTGGCTCGGCCGTTGCTCTGCCTGGCTCGCCCAGGAGGGCACAAACGATGGCCCATCAGGAAGCGCAGCCGACCGGAAGTGGTAAGGAGATCGCGTTGCTCGTAGGTGTCCTGCTGCTGGTCGCCGCCGCGACGATCGGCACCTACTGGATTCGCTCGCGCGCCGAGGCCGAGACCCCGCGGCCGCGAGTCGCGGCACCGGCGCCCGCCGGGGACGTCGTCCACGCCGACGTCTATTTCGACTTCAAGAGCACGCGCCTGCGGGCGGACGCCGTCCGTCTCCTGCAGGACAAGGCCTCGGCGATGGACCGGGCGAGCACGTGGGCGGTCCTCGTCCAGGGCTACGCCGACCGCCAGGGGCCGGCCGAGTACAACAAGCGTCTCGCCCAGCAGCGGGCCGACGCCGTGAAGCAGTTCCTCGTCGAGCTCGGCGTCTTCGAGGCCGCGGTGAAGGTCGTGACGATCGGCCAGGACGGCGCCCTGTGCGACGAGCCGTCGAAGGAGTGCCAGCAGCTCAACCGCCGCGTGCATCTCGAGATCCGCAAGCTCGCCCGGGCCGCCGCGGCCCCGGTCCGGCCGGCCCTCACGGTCGGCGACGTGCTCCAGACCTCGACCGAGCGCGGGACGGAGCGGCCCTGAGCCCTCTCGCGATCCCTTCGCGCGGGTCCTCTCGGGGGCGACGCCGGCTTCGGCCGGCGTCGTACCGCTCCGCTAGCTCGTCGTCGCGCTGGCGACGGCGGACGACGGACGCCGCGACCGGTGGGCCACGAGACCGCGCAGCGCCTCGACGGCGCGCGAGCGATCGGCCGCGCGCCGGACGAGATGCGTGGTCACCCGCCAGGGCCGCGGGCCCAGGCGGTGGGCGCGGACGGCGCGGCGCGCGCTGGACGCGAGCAGCACCGAGCGCGGCGCGACGGCGTAGCCGACGTTGGCGGCCACGCACGCCAGCATGGTGTGGTAGGACGCCACCTCGAAGATGCGCGGCGGCCGCAGGGCCCGGGCGGCGAGCCACGCGTGGATGCAGCTCCGGTACGTGCAGCCGGCGCCGAAGGTCACCAGCGTCCGCGCCCGCAGGTCGTCGACCGTCGGGCGTCGCACGGCCGGGTGGGTGATGAGCGCCAGCTCCTCGACGAACGCCGGATCGGCCGCCAGGCCCGGCTCGTCGACGTCTCCGCCGACGAACACGGCGCTCAGCTCGCCGGCCCGGACCTGGGCGAGGAGCACGCCGGACGTCGCGGTGACGAGCTCCACCTCGAGCGCCGGGTACCGGGCGTGGAGCGCGCCGAGCAGGCGCGGCAGGTGGACGGCGGCCGTGCTCTCCATGGCGCCGATGAGGAGCCGCCCGCGCGGGGCGCCATCGCCGACGTCGGCCCGCGCCTCCTCGGCGAGCGCGAGCAGGCGATCGGCCCAGTCGAGCAGCCGGCGACCCTCCGGCGTCAGCGACATCCCGCGGCGGGCGCGGACGAACAGCGGCACGCCCAGGTGCGACTCGAGGCGCTTCACACGCGCGGTCACGTTGGACTGCACGCGATGCAGGCGCTGGGCCGCCCGCGTCACGCCGCCCGCCTCGGCCACGGTCTTGAAGACGGCCAGGTCGGACAGCTCGAGACTGCGTTCTCGCCGAGAGATCGATTCGTTCATGATTATTCATTTTACGAGACCCTCGCCGCGCCGCAAGCTGACCGTGGGAGGTGCCCCATGCCGCTCAGGACGGTCCTGACCGAACGCCTGGGCCTGACGCATCCGATCGTCCAGGCGCCGCTGGCCGGCGGCGGCGACACCCCGGCGCTGGTGGCCGCGGTGGCCGATGCCGGCGCGCTCGGCTTCATCGGCGCCGCCTACCTCACGCCGGCCCAGATCGCCGAGAGCGCCCGCGAGGTGCGGGCGCGGACCCGGCGGCCGTTCGGCATCAACCTGTTTGCGCCGCTGCCATTGCCGCCGCCGCCACGCGAGGTGGAGGCGGCGCTCGCACGGGTGGCGCCGTTCTACGCCGAGCTGGGCCTGGCGCGGCCGACGGCGCCGGCCGTCGCGCCCGATACGTTCGACGCCCAGCTCGCCGCTGCCCTCGACAGCGGGGCGGCCGTCTTCAGCTTCACCTTCGGCGTGCTGCCGGACGCCGCGACCACGGCGATCAAGGCCCGCGGCCTGTTCCTGCTGGGGACCGCGACGACGGTCGAGGAGGCGCTGGCGCTCGAGCGGGCCGGCGTGGACGCCGTCGTCACCCAGGGCAGCGAGGCCGGGGGCCACCGGGGCACGTTCGCCACGGACTTCGAGGCGGCGATGGTCGGCACCATCGCGCTGGTGCCGCAGGTGGTCGATGCCGTGCGCGTGCCGGTCGTCGCCTCCGGCGGCCTCATGGACGGCCGCGGGCTGGCGGCCGCGCTCGTGCTCGGCGCCGCCGGGGCGCAGCTCGGCACGGCGTTCCTCACCTGCGACGAGGCCGGCGTGCCCGCGGCCTACAAGGACGCGATCCTGACGGCCCGGGAGGACGCCACGCGCCTGACGCGCGCCTTCTCGGGGCGGCCGGCGCGGGGCATCGTCAATCGCTTCATGACCGAGGTGGACCGCGCCGGCGGCGGGCTGCCGTTCCCGTGGCAGAACGCGCTCACGCGGCCGTTGCGCAGCGCGGCCGCGCAGGCGAACCGCGCGGAGTTTCTCTCGCTGTGGGCCGGACAGGGAGTCCGCCTGGCGCGGCGGCAGAAGGCGGCCGAGCTGGTGGCGCGAGTGGCGGCCGAGGCGGAGGCCGCGCTCAGGCGGCCTTGTGCAGCGTCCCGTCCTTCATGATCATCCGGAGCGCCGCGCGGTCTTGCAGGATCTCGACGTCGGCCAGCGGATCGCCGTCGACGAGGAGCAGGTCGGCCAGGGCGCCGGGCTTGACGACGCCGAGCTCGCCCGGACGGCCCATGATCTCGCCCCCGAGCCGCGTGGCCGCCACCAGCGTCTCCATCGGCGAGAAGCCGAGGAGCTTGACGAAGAGCCACAGGTCGCGCGCGTAGGTGCCGTGCGGCGTGAAGGCGAAGCCGTAGTCGCCGCCGGGCAGGAGGCGGATGCCGCGCCGGCGCATGCG
>VBPC01000016.1 GCA_005887895.1 Candidatus Rokuibacteriota bacterium | reverse complement strand
TCGATCGTGAAGGTCGTTCCCTTTCCTACCGTGCTCTCGACGGTCAACGTCCCGCCGTGCTCGCGGATGATGCCGTAGGAGATGCTGAGGCCGAGGCCGGTCCCGTCGCGCTTGGTGGTCACGAAGGGGTCGAAGACCTTGGGGAGGATGTCCGCGGGGATGCCGGCGCCGGTGTCCTCGACCTGGATGCGGATGCGATCGGGATCCGCGGGTTGCACCGAGATGTACAGCCGCCGCTCTCCCTCGACGTCGGCCATCGCCTGCCTGGCGTTCGTGATGAGGTTGACCAGCACCTGCTGTAGTTGATTGGCATCGGCCCACACGGGCGGCAAGCCGGCGGCGATGTCCTTGCGGATCTTCACCTCGGCGACGTGCAGGTCTCCGAACGTCAGGGCCAGCACGCCCTCGGTCAGCTCCGCCAGGTCCACCGGCGTCTTCTCGAGCGGCATCTTCCGGCCGAACGTCAGCAGGCCCCGCACGACGGACCGGGCCGCGTTGACCGCCTCCCGCATGAGGCGCACGTTTTCCTGGACGGGCCCCGGCGCCTCCGCCTCGATCATGTCCGCCGTGCCCATGAGGACGGTCAGGGGGTTGTTCAGCTCGTGGGCGACGCCCGCCACCAGCTCGCCGAGCGCGGACAGCTTGGCGGCCTGCAGCATCTGCTGCTGGGCGAGCGTGAGGCGGAGCTTCTGGTCCTCCACGACTTCCTCGAGGCGCTGCGCCGCCGCGCGAGCCTCCTCGAACAGGCGGGCGTTGTCGACGGCGTACGCCGTGTACGTCATCAGCGCGTTGAGGAACTGCAGGTCGGGCGGGGTGAACGCCTGCACCGGGACACCGGGCCCGTTCTCCTTCTTGGCGAGGTTCACGACGCCGACGATGCGATCACCGACGCGCAGCGGCATGCAGATGAAGGAGCCGCCGCCGTATTTCGGGTCGCTGACGCGGGCGAAGCGCGGGTCCTTCTCGATGTCCTCGACGAGGACGGGCTCGCCCGCCTGCACGACCCTGCCGGCGATGCCCTCGCCCACCTTCACCTCGACGTTCCGGCGCGTCTGGTCGTCGTCGCCGAGGCCGCGGCCCACGGCGACGCGGAGCACCTGCCGCTCGCGATCGAGCAGCATGATCGATCCGATGGTGGCGCTCACCGCCCGCATGGTGCGCTCCAGCACGTGGGCCAGCAGGTCCTCGATCTTGGGAATGCGGGCCGCCATCTCGACCATGTCGTTGAGCGTGCCGAGCTTGAAGACGAGGTCCTCGAGCCGCTCGGTCGAGGTCCGCAGCTCGCGCAGCATGCCGCTGAAGGCGTGGGCGATCTCGCCGATCTCCGAGACACGGCCGAGGCCGGGGACGATGGCCGCCTGCTCCGACGACGTGGGGAGGCTCTCCGGGGCTTGCCCCTGGGCCAGCCGGCCGAGATCCACGACCTGGTCGGAGATGCGATCGACCATCTGGCGGAAGATGAGGAAGCCTAGCAGCGCGATGACCACGGCCAGCAGGATGCCGACCTGGGCGGTGGTCTCGCCGAGGCGGCCGAAGTGCCACATGAAGAAGACGAAGATCAGCAACGGCAGCAGGGACACCAGGGCGAAGATCACGTCGGCGGCCCGGCGGAGACCCCCTGGCCGTTGAGATCGCATGTGGACGCCCCTCCCCATCCAGTGCACGCCGCGCCCGGCCATTCGGCGTGCGATTCAGTCTAGATGACCCGGCCTCGAAAATGAGAGGAAGAAATCGGCGGGTACCCGCCAGGGGCACCCAGCGGAACCCCCTGTTTCCATGGGCCGCGGTATGATCCGCTGACGGAGGGCTCCCATCGTGCGATTCGACGGCAAGGTGGCGCTCGTGTCGGGCGCGGGGTCGGGGATCGGGCGGGCGACCGCGCACGGGTTTGCGGCCCGCGGCGCCCGGGTCGGCGTGGCGGACCTCGACGGCGCCCGGGCCGACGCGGTGGCCCAGGAGATCACCAAGGCCGGCGGCACGGCCGTGGCCATCGCCGCCGACGCCGGTACGCCAGCCGGGATCGAGGCGATGATCGCCGGAACCGTGAAGGCCTTTGGCGGCCTCGACATCCTGCACAACAATGCCTTCGGCCAGCCCGCGCTGCCGAGCGGCCAGCGCCGGCTCGCGTTCCTCGGCGACCTCGACGAGCGCGTGTGGACGCACACCATCGAGCTGGGCCTGACCGGCGTGTTCCGGGCGATGAAGCGCGCCATCCCGGAGATGCTCGCCCGGGGCGGCGGCGCCATCGTGAACACCGCCTCGATCTCCGGCCTGTTCGCCGACTTCGCCATCGCCGCTTACAACACGGCCAAGGCCGGCGTGATCAACCTCACGCGGGTGGCGGCCATCGAGTACGCCTCGCGCGGCATCCGCGTGAACTGCGTCTGCCCCGGCGCGATCGACACGCCGCTGCTCCGCCCCTCGCTGTCGATCCCCGGCTTCGCCGAGCAGACGCTGCAGATGATCCCGATGCGCCGGCTGGGCCGCCCGGAGGAGATGGCCGGTGTCGTGATGTTCCTGGCGTCCGACTTGGCGTCCTACGTCACCGGCGCCGCGGTCGTGGCCGACGGCGGGCTCACCGCGCAGACCGGACTGCCCACGCGGATTCCACTGCCGTGACGACGACCACGACGACCGCGCGCTTCCGCGACCGGACCGTCACCTTCGCCAGCGCCGTCACGGGCCGGAACCTCGAGGTTCCCTCCGCCTCGCCGCTCAACTATCACCAGGCCGTGTCGGCGCAGGCGGAGATGTCGCGGGCCGTCGTCGACGGCAAGCTGTTCCTTCCGGCGGCTGCGCCGAGGCCGCCGGGCGCCGCGCGCCCGGGGGGCTGGCCGCTCGTCATCGTGGTGCCCGGCAGCCTCGGCGTCGACGCCACGCATCTCGCGCACGCCGAGACGCTGACCGGCGCCGGACTGGCCGTCTTCGTCCTCGATTCGTTCGGTGCGCGCGGCATCACCTCCACGGTGACGAATCAGACGCAGTACTCCTTCGCGGGGAGCGCGTGGGACGTGCTCGCGGCCTGGCGCGTGCTGTCGACGCTGCCGGAGATCGACGCGACGCGCATCGGCGCGCAGGGACACAGCCGCGGCGGCTCCGCCGTGCTGACGGCGGCGACGCGCCGATTCGCCGACGCCGCGCTCGGCCCCGGCCTGGGACTGGCCGCCGTGCTCGCCGCCTATCCGTGGAGCGGCCATCAGTTCCTCGATCCCGCCGTCGGCGCCACGCGGATACGGGTGTTGATGGGCGATCGCGACGACTGGTGCTCGGTCCAGCAGGTGCAGGGCCATGTGCAGGCCATTCGCCTGACGGGAGGCGAGGTGAGCCTGCGCCTGTTCGGCGGCGCCGAGCACAGCTTCGACCGGGCCATGCCGGTCTTTCGCATCGCGGATGCCAGGGTGGCGCCGGGCGCGCCGACGGCCTATCTCGCCGCCGACGGCGCCTACGTCCATCCGTTGACCGGCCGCGCCGATCCGGCGCTCACCGATCGAGACGTGGCGGTCTACGGTCTCAAGGCCGGCTACGGCGTGCGCGGGGCGAGTCTCGGCGGCAAGGATTCGGAGGCGACGGAGTTCCGCGACGACATGCTCACGTTCTGGAGCGAAGCCCTCGGGGGATAGTGCCGCTCGGCGCCTTCCGGCATCGCGACTTCCGGCTGTTCTGGAGCGGCCAGCTCGTCTCGCTGATCGGCACCTGGATGCAGAGCGTCGGGCAGTCGTGGCTCGTGCTCGAGCTGACCGGATCGCCGTTTCATCTCGGGCTCGTGAACGCGCTGCAGTTCACGCCGATCCTGCTGCTGTCGCCGGTCGGCGGCACGCTGAGCGACCGCCTGGGCAAGCGGCGGATCCTTCTCGTGACCCAGGCGGCGATGATGGTGCAGGCGTTCGTGCTCGCGGTGCTCGTCCGCAGCGGCCACGTCCGCTACTGGCACGTCGCGGTCCTGGCCGTGATCTACGGGCTCGGTCGCGCCATCGATATCCCGGCCCGCCAGGCCTTCCTCACCGATCTCGTGGGCAAGCCCGATCTCCCCAACGCCGTCGCGCTCAACTCGGTGGTCTTCAACGGCGCCCGCATCGTCGGGCCCGGCCTTGCCGGCCTTCTCATCGCGCGCTTCGACGTGGCCGTCGCGTTCTTCCTGAACGGCGCGAGCTTCGTCGCCGTGCTCGTGGCGCTCCTCGCCATCCGGACCGAGGGGCTGCCCGATCCGGCTGGCCGCCTCGGCGTCCGGAAGGGCCTCATCGGCGCGGTCAGCTACGCGGCGGCCACGCCCCCCGTGGCCTTCACGCTCGGGCTGCTCGTCGTCGTGAGCCTGCTCGCGCTCAACTTCAACGTCATCGTCCCGCTCATCGCCCGCGACGTGCTCAACGAGGGCGCCCAGGGGTTCGGGCTGCTGATGTCGTCGCTGGGGGCGGGGGCCATCGTGGGTGCGCTCGGCGTGGCCGTGCTGCGGCGCGGCCGCCCGCCGCTCTCGCTCCTGGCCGGCTCCGGCGCCGTCCTCTGCGCAGGGGTCGTCGTCCTCGCGCTGGCCCGGCAGTTCGCGGTCGCGATGGCCGTGCTCGCCGTGCTCGGCTGCTTCCAGATCATCTTCTCGACGGGCTGCAACACGGCGCTGCAGCTCATCACCCCCGACGCCCTGCGCGCTCGGCGGCGCGATGGGCCTCCTGGCCGTGGGCGCGCTCGTCCTCGTCGCTGGTGTAGTATCGCTGCCGCAAGGGGGACGTCCATGGACCAGGTAGCGCGAGGAGCAGACACATGAGCGTGCTGGCGGAGTTCGAGCGCTATGACGGCATCGGCCTGGCCGAGCTGGTCCGGCGTCGCGAGGTGACGGCGACCGAGGTGCTCGAGGAGACGATCGCGCGGATCGAGGCGCGCAACCCCACGATCAACGCCGTCGTCACCCGGATGTACGACGAGGCCCGCAAGGCCATCGCCGCCGGGCTGCCCACGGGTCCGTTCACCGGCGTGCCTTATCTCTTGAAGGACCTGGGCGCGCTCTACACCGGCGTCATCACCGCGGGCGGCAGCCGTCTCTTCGCCACCGACGTCGCCAATCACGACAGCGAGCTCACCGCGCGGCTGCGGCTTGCCGGCCTCGTCATCGCCGGCAAGTCGAACACGCCCGAGATGGGCCTGGCGCCGTCCACGGAGCCGCGTCTGTTCGGTCCCACGCGCAACCCGTGGAAGCTGTCGCACAGCGCCGGCGGCTCCAGCGGCGGCGCCGCCGCGGCGGTCGCCTCCGGCATGCTGCCGATGGCCCACGCCACCGACGGCGGCGGCTCGATCCGCATCCCCGCCTCGTGCTGCGGCCTCTTCGGCCTCAAGCCGACGCGCGGCCGCGTGTCGATGGCCCCCGACGCCGGCGAGGGCTGGGGCGGCGCCTCCGTCATCCACGCCGTCACGCGCACCGTGCGCGACAGCGCCGCGCTGCTCGACGCGACCTCCGGCGCCGCCGTCGGCGATCCGTACTGGGCGCCGCCGCCGGCGCGCCCGTTCCTCGACGAGGTGGGCCGCGAACCCGGCAAACTGCGCATCGCACTCAACGTAAACCCGTGGTTCCCGGTGACTGTCGATCCGGAGTGCGCCGAGGCCACCCGCGCCGCCGCGCGACTCTGCGCCGGCCTCGGCCACGAAGTGGAGGAAGCGCGCCCCGAGATCGACGAGAGCAAGTGGCGCCAGGCCACGCGCGTGATCGTGGCCGCCAACGTCGCCGCCACGCTGGACGCGCGCGCCGCCGCGCTCGGCCGCCCGCTGGCCCAGGACGACGTCGAGCGCATGGTGTGGGAGCGCGTGAGCGACGCCCGCGCCTTCTCAGCGATCGACTACGCCGCGTCCGTCCGCGTCGTGCACGCCGTCGGCCGCCAGGTCGCCCGCTTCATGCAGCGCTACGACATCATCCTCACGCCCACGATGTGCGCGCCGCCCCAGCAGCTGGGCGTGCTCGACATGATGACGACCGACGCGAATCGTTACCTCGCCGCGGTGTTCGCGAGCATCGGCTTCACGTCGCTGTTCAATTCCACCGGCCAGCCGGCGATGTCGGTGCCGCTGGCGTGGTCGGCGGCTGGGCTGCCGCTGGGCGTGCAGTTCGTGGGGAGGTTCGCGGAGGAGGCCGCGCTGTTTCGCCTGGCGGCGCAGCTCGAGGCGGCGAGGCCGTGGGCGGGCCGCCGGCCCCCGCTCGACGCGCGAGCGAGCTGACGATAGCGCCGGGAGCCGGCGGGTGACTCACGTGATCACCGATCCCACCGGCGCCACGCTGGCGATGTGGCAGCCGAAGACCGGCCAGTAATCAACGCCGCGCGAGCAGCGCGTCGGCCAGCCACAGCAGGCGATGGCCGTCGCGCAGCCGGCTGGCCAGCGAGGACCAGAGCGCCTGCGCCGTCGTGTGCTCGAACGTCTCGAAGATCACGGCGTGAGCGCGCCCGGCCGACGCCTCGGCCAGGCGCAGGCTCTGGGTGAAAGGAATCGAGACGTCGCCGGCGCCGTGGGCGATCAGCAGGCGACCGGAGAGCCGGGGGACGGCAGCGAGCGGCGAGAGCTGCTCGATCGCCGCGCGCGCTTCCGCGGGCAGCGCCGCCAGCAGGGCCGGGACGGCGTCCTCACGGCGGTTCAGCACGAGCGCGCGGACGGCGTGGCCCTCGCGGCCCAGATCGGCCTCCAGCGCGCGGGTGTCGGCGCTCGGGTCGGCCAGTTTCCGCCCGGCGATCGCGTCCAGCGACCGCCGGTCCCGCTCGTCGTGCACGAAGCCGACCAGCAGCGCGAGGAGCTTCCAGCGGTTGTACTCCTCGGGCGCCTGCATGTAGCGCCGCCCGCCGAGCTGGTGGACGCCGGTGGTCAGGAACAGGATGACCTCACGCAGATCGGCGTAGCCGCCGAAGCTCGCGGCGAGCGCCAGGTCGGGCATGTCGGCGGCGGCGAGCAGCGCCGGCCCGGCGCCGAAGCTCAGGCCCGCAATCGCGACCGACGGGCTCTGCCCGGCAAGCCCGCGCAGCGCGGCCCGGACCTCGGCGACCTCGCGCCCGCTGAGCCTGAAGGCCGCCAGCCCCTCGAACTGTGGCACGAGCACCAGCCAGTGGCGCCCGGCGAGGAGCCGGGCGAGACGCACGAGATCGGGATGGCGACGGCCCGCCGGCGACAGACCGTGCACGAGCAGGAGCGCCCCGCGCGGCGCACTCGGCCGATAAAGGTCTGCGACGAGACGGCGGCCATCCGCCGTCACGGACGTTTCCTCGAAGCTCACCTCATCGAGGAGAGGCGCGAGCCAGGGCTCGGCGTCTGGCCGCACCAGCGCCAGCGCCAGGCTCAGCGCCGGGCCCAGCCGAACGAGGAGCGCGCCGCCGATCAGCGCCGCCGCGACCACCGTGCCGAGCAGCCAGCGCCGGCGGCGTGCGGAAGATGGGTTCATGGCGCAGTGTAGGCTGGGGCTATCCTCCGTGTAACTCGACGTCGTGCAGCACCGGGTCCTGCGCCCGGCACACCTCGTTCTCGATCAACCCCCCGCACGCCGGGCAGCAGAACTGGCGGAACTGCACCGCATCCTCGATGAACCGCTGTGGAT
The DNA here is from genome assembly GCA_005887895.1 of Candidatus Rokuibacteriota bacterium. Classification (GTDB taxonomy): domain Bacteria; phylum Methylomirabilota; class Methylomirabilia; order Rokubacteriales; family CSP1-6; genus AR5. The sequence goes on along the minus strand of VBPC01000016.1, from coordinate 2,325 downwards.
CGCCGATGAGCGTGCTCGCGGCCTGGATCGGCCGGTCGATGCGATGGCAGTGCGCCTTGTAGTTCTCGCCGGCCGGGCCGAGCGGCTGGCCGCAGCGCGAGCAGCCGAGCCACCGGGCGCCCTCGCGGTCCAGCAGGTCGAGATGGTCGGTGACCTGACGTAGCACGCGCAGGCGAGGCCCGGCGTACCGTCTCGGCTCACGCCCGAGACGTTCGGTCAACGCCTGATGCCGTAGCGCCGTCGTCGCCTCGACATCCACGCGCAGATCCTCGTCCGAGCCCGTCAGCACCACCTTGAAGATCTCGCGCGCCGCGCGCGGCGAAATATCCTCCAGGTACACGTCCTTCCGCACCGCCTCCGGATCGCGCTCCAGCGGGTCGCCATACCCGGCGCCCGCCGCGAACGCCACCTCGTAGACATCGCTTGGCCCCTGATGAATGTCGATCTGCCGCAGCTGCAGCAGCTCGTCCTGGCCCTGCGCCTCCGAGATGTCGCCGATCATCCGCCGCTGCGCGTGCCGCTCGAGGATGTCGCTGTTGCGCTTGAACTGGTAGTAGTTCGTCGTTGCCGGATAGCCGCCGGCCAGGCCCGGCGCCGTCGGGATCGCGGCGCCCGACGACTCGGTGTCCTGCGTGATGTGCGTGGTCCCGTGGGGAATGAACGCCACCGCCGCGGAGTTGCCGCCGCGGAACTTGCCGGCGCCGCCGGAGTCGGTGTTCTCCTTGCGATAGAGGACCAGGAGCGGGCAGGACTGCTCGTTGTGCTCGACGTTGCCGATGCGACAGATGGGGCTGCGCACCTGGCCGCCGGTGGCGATGCCGTCCTTGAAGGAGAAGGCGCCGATGGCGCCCACCATGGGGTCGAGGAGCAGATAGCCGAACTTCTCGCCCCACTGGTCGATGCCGCGGAAGACGGTCAGCGGGAACTGGGACGTGCCGCCGATCGTCATCACGTCCTTCTTCAGCTCGGGATCGCACGAGAGCATCTTGCTGATCGTGTTGTAGGCGGGATAGAGCGAGATCTCCATCGCCTGCACGGGCGCCGTCGAGACGGACGCCGGGTGCGTGGCCGACGTGAAGCAACCGAGCGCCGGCCGAAATTCGATGTGCCTCAGCGCGCCGCCGATGGCGTAGAGCTGGTCCCAGCACAGCAGCTCGTTGATCGCGGTCATGAGCGAGCCGCGCCAGCCGGAGTAGGTGGTGTTGATGGCGCAGACCTGGTCGGCCGTCCCCGCGTTGTCGAAGATCAGCTTGTCACCGTCCTTCTTCATCGTGAGCATGACCTGGTACGTCTTGCGGTCGCCGACGTAGGCGACCTCCACGTACGAGCGCTCGCGCCAGGTGCCGTCCGGCACCTTGGCCAGCTTCGCGACGAAGGCCTGCTCGGCGTTGTCGATGATCTTGCGCATGACGCCCTTGACGACATCAGCGCCGTAGCGGCGGATCAGCGTCAGGATCCGGCTCTTGGCGGTGTTGTTGCCGGCGATCTGGGCGCGCAGGTCCAGGGCGACCAGGTACGGCTTGCGCGACGACCGCAGGTAGACGGCCTCGATGTCCTTGCGCAGCTCGCCGCGCTCCACGATCTTGACGGGCGGGATCAGGATGCCCTCGTCGAACGCGTCGCGCGCGTTGGGGCAGAACGAGCCCGGCGTGATGCCGCCCACGTCGTACTGGTGCAGCACGTTGGTGATCCAGCAGAAGAGCTTGCCCTCATGGAAGACCGGGCTCAGCAGCGTCACGTCCATCTGGTGGGCGGCGCCGACCCAGGGGTCGTTGGACAGGAACATGTCGTCCTCGAAGATCCCGGGGTTCTTCGAGCGATGCTCGAGCGTCCACTTCACCTGCACGTCGGAGACGCCCGACATGTAGAGCTGATAGGGGCCGTAGTAGATGAACTCGCCGTCCTCGGTGAAGATCGACGAGTTCAGGTCGAAGGCGTACATCGCCACCGGCGAGCCGGAGATGCGCTGGATCGTCATCCCCAGCTCTTCGTTGATGTTCCACAGGTTGTGGCGGATGACCTCGTAGGTGATCGGGTCGATCTTGTCCGTCCACTCGCGGTGCAGCGTCAGGCTGGGGTCGATGTCGAGGGTCGGCCCCGGGATGTAGGAGAAGGTCGTGCCGTCGTAGGGCCCGCCGGCGATCGAGGTCGGGTGGGGCCGGTCCGCCATGTCATTGGCCTCCCATATGCTGGCCGCATTCTACAGCCGATCGGGCACACCTTCGGGACGCGGGGAGACCGCGCGGGGGATATACCGGGATTGACTCGACCCGACAGGGGGACGATGCCATGACGGTCGCCAGCCTGGACGTGTTCGAGAGGACG
>VBPC01000015.1 GCA_005887895.1 Candidatus Rokuibacteriota bacterium | reverse complement strand
CAGCTCCAGATCGTGCGTGACGACGATGGCCGTGTCGCACACGCCGCCGCGCAGCTTCACGATCAGCTCGCCGACCATCTTGGCGTTCGTGGGATCGAGTCCCGCGGTCGGCTCGTCGAACAGCAGCATCTCCGGCTCTCCGATCAGCGCGCGCGCGATGCCAACGCGCTTGCGCATCCCGCCCGAGAGCTCGGACGGCAGGGGGTCGAGGGTCTCCGGGCCCAGCCCGACCAGCGAGAGAAAGTGCACGACGCGCTCGTGGATCTCCGCCTCGCCGAGGCTGCTGTGCTCGCGCAGCGGGTAGGCCACGTTCTCGTAGACCGTCAGCGAATCGAACAGCGCCGCCCCCTGGAAGACGTAGCCCATCCGCCGTCTGATCGGCAACAGCTCCTCCTCGCTCAGCGACTCGATGCGCTGCCCGAAGACCTTGATGGTCCCGCTAGTGGGCCGGATCAGCCCGGCCACGTGCCGCAGCATGACGGTCTTGCCGGAGCCGCTGCCGCCCATGACGACGAGCGTCTCGCCGCGGACGGCGTCGAAGGAGACGCCGCGCAGCACCTCCTTGCCGTCGAAGCGCTTGTGCAGGTCGCGCACCTCGACCACGGCGTCGGTGGCCGACGCAGCCTCCCGCCCCGGCGCGTGCGCCTGGGTCGCCATCACCAGAAGATCATCAGCATCAGCTTGGTCAGGAAGAAGTCGGAGACGATCACGCCCATGGTGACCTGGACCACGGTGGCGGTGGTCGCCCGGCCCAGGCCCTCCGTCCCGCCCGACGTGCTGAGTCCGTTGTAGCAGCCGATCAGCGTCACGATCCCGCCGAAGAAGAACGACTTGCCGACGCCCATGAGGAAGTCGCGCGGCACCACCCAGTAGGTCGTCGTGTTCCAGTACGCCCACATGTCCGTGCCCCGCTCGGCGTAGGTGATGAACATGCCGCCGAGCACGCCCACCACGTCGGACAGCACGGTCAGCAGCGGGAACACCAGGAGCGAGGCCAGCACGCGCGGCACGATGAGCCGCTTGATGAAGTTGACGCCCAGCGTGCGCAGGGCGTCGATCTGCTCGGTGACCTTCATCGAGCCCAGCTCGGCGGTGAGGCCGGAGGCCACCTTGCCGCCGACCAGGATGGCGGTCAGCACGGGGCCGAGCTCGCGCAGGATGGCCAGGGCGGAGATCGGCCCGACGTAGTTCTCGGCGCCGAAGCGGGCCATGTTGACCGCGCTCTGCAGCGCGAACACCATGCCGGTGAAGATCGCCGCCGTCAGCGCCACGCCCAGCGAGCGCACGCCCATCGTCTCGATCTCGAGCAGGATCAGGCGGAAGTACTTCGGCGGCAGCGCGAGGCTGCGGAAGACCTGGGCGGTGAGCAGCCCGACGCCGCCGTACCACAGAGCCGTGCGCCGCAGGTAGGTGTCCATCGTCTACTCTTCGCGAAAGCTCTCGACGAACCGGTGAAAGGCCGGCTGCCCTCCCTCGAACGCCTCGGGGGCGGCGACGTAGAGGAGATCGTACACGCACCGGTCGTTCTTGAGCGTGTAGCTCTCGATCCGCACGCGCTCGTCGCTGTCTCGCATCCGTCCTTCCAGCAGCCGGTGCAACGCCACCCGGCTGTTCACCGGCACGTCGTCCGTCTCGACGATCACGCGCTCCCGCAGCCCCAGGAGCAGCTGCCGCGTCAGCACGTCCCAGCCGTGGCGCGCCACCCGCGCGTCGCACAGTGCGTTGACGAGCATGCCGGCCGGCGCCCCGCGCTGCCGCAGCTCGAGGTCGGCCCGGCTGTGCTCCACGACGTCCCACCCCTCGCCCGGCAGCGCGACGTGGTAACCGCTGCGCGCGTGATAGATCCCGTGCTCGATGCGCTTGCCGGCGCAGGCGCCGAGCGCGAGCGCCGCCGCGGCGACGACCGCCGCGCAGCGGGCGGGCCCGGCCACGCGCCGCTACGCCCCGGCGGTCGGGCCATCCGGGCGAGGGGGACTGACGCCATCCCTCGGGACTCCCGCGGCCGCATGCCGGCGCGCCAGCTCCTCGAGCACATCGCGCAGCGGGATCGAGCGTTCGCCGAGCAGCACCATCGTGTGGAACCAGAGATCGGCGACCTCCTCGACCACCCGCCGGTCCCCTTCGCCGCCGAGCGCGGCCGTGATGACCTCCACCGCCTCCTCGCCGATCTTGCGGCAGACCGCGGCCTCGCCTTTCGCCAGAAGGCCCGCGACGAGGTGAAGAAGCACGTCCGGTTGCCTGTGTGGCAGGCGACGCCGTCCTGGTGCACCTGCACGAGCAGCGTGTCGGCGTCGCAGTCGGCGTACACGCCCTGCACGTGCTGGCTGTGGCCCGACGTCTCGCCCTTCCGCCACGGCGCCTGCCGCGAACGCGACCAGAAGTGCGTGAGGCCGCTCTCGAGCGTCCGGGCGACGGCGGCGCGATCCATCCAGGCCACCATCAGCACCTCGCCCGTCTCGGCCTCCTGCACGACGGCGGGAATGAGCCCGCGCTCGTCGTAGGTCAGCGCGTCGGGCGTCACACCCGCACCTCGACGCCGTGCTGGGCGAGGTAGGCCTTCACCTCGGCGATCGTGTAGGTCCCGAAGTGGAACAGCGAGGCGGCCAGCGCTCCGCTCGCGTCGCCCTCGACGAAGGCCTCGCGGAAGTGCTCCAGGGTGCCGGCGCCGCCGGAGGCGATCACCGGGACCGTCACCGCGTCGGCGATGGCGCGCGTCAGGGCGAGATCGTAGCCGTCCTTCGTCCCGTCGCGATCCATGCTGGTCAGGAGGATCTCTCCGGCGCCGAGCTCGACGGCCTCCTGGGCCCACGCCACCGCATCGCGCCCGGTGGGACGGCGGCCGCCGTGCGTGTACACGCCCCAGCGGGCGCCTTCGCTCCGGGCATCGATCGCGACGACGATGCACTGGCTCCCGAATCGCTCGGCCGCCTCGCGGAGCACCAGGGGCCGGGCGAGCGCCGCGGTATTGAACGAGACCTTCTCGGCGCCGGCCCTGAGCAGCACCCGCACGTCGTCGACGGTCCGCACCCCCCCGCCGACTGTGAACGGAATGTACAGGACGTCGGCGGTGCGCCGGACGACGTCGAGCATGATGGAGCGATCCTCGTGCGACGCGGTGATGTCGAGGAACACCAGCTCGTCGGCCCCCTGGGCGTCGTACGCTCGCGCTGCCTCCACCGGATCGCCGGCGTCGCGGAGATCGACGAACTTCACGCCCTTGACCACCCGACCGTCCTTCACGTCGAGGCAGGGGATGATGCGCTTGGCCAGCATGTCAGCCGGCCCGCACGGCGGTGAGCGCCGCCGCGAGGTCGATGGCGCCCGTGTAGAGCGCGCGCCCGACGATCGCGCCGACGACGCCCGGCACGCGGGCCAGGCGGGTGAGGTCCTCCACGCGTCCGACGCCTCCCGACGCCAGCACCGGCGCCCGGACCGCGCAGGCCAGCGCGCCGGTCGCCTCGACGTTGGGGCCGAGCTCGGTGCCGTCGCGGCTCACGTCGGTATAGAGGAGGGCGGCCGCGCCGGCCTCGCGCGCGCGGCGGCCGAACTCGACGACCGTCAGCTCACTGCGCTCCGTCCAGCCGCGGATCACGACGCGCTCGCCCCTGGCGTCGGCCGCGACGATGATGCGCTCGGGGAAGCGGACGCAGACCTCGGCCAGGAACGCCGCGTCCAGCGCGGCCCGCGTTCCCACCACCGGCCACGTCACGCCCGCCTCCAGCACCGCCTCCACGGCCGCGAGATCGCGCAGCCCGCCACCGGCCTCGACCGGCACCGGGCGCACCGCCTCCACGATCTTGGCGATCAATCCTGTCTGGCGCGGGGCGCCGGCGAAGGCGCCGTCGAGGTCGACCACGTGGAGGCGCTCGGCGCCGGCCGCCGCCCACCGCTCGGCCATCGCGACGGGATCGTCGGAAAAGACGGTCCGCGCGTCGTCGCGGCCTTCTCGCAGCCGCACGCAGCGCCCCTCGCGCAGGTCGATCGCGGGGACGACGATCACCGCCACTCCTTCACGAGCGCCGCGAAGTTCTCGAGCAGGCGGATGCCGGCCTTCTGGCTCTTCTCGGGGTGGAACTGCGTCGCGCAGATGGGACCCGCCTCGATCGCCGCCGCGAAGCGGACGCCGTAGTCGCACCAGGCTTGCCGGAGCCGGCCGGGCGCGGCGCAGTCGCCGACCTGCGCCTCGGGGAAATACGAGTGGACGAAGTAGAAGCGTGCGCCGTCCTCGACGCCCGCGAACAGGCGCAGCGCGCCGCCGTGCCACACGCGATTCCAGCCCATGTGGGGCACGTCCAGCGTCGGCGGGAAGCGCCGGACGACCCCCGGGATGACGTCGAGTCCCCGCCCCTCGCCGAACTCCTCGCTGGACGAGAACAGCAGCTGATAGCCGATGCAGATGCCCAGGAACGGCCGGCGGCCGTCGAGCGCGCGCCGCACCGGATCGAGCAGGCCGAGCTGCTCGAGGTTGGCCATCGTGTCACGGAAGGCCCCGTCGCCGGGCAGGACGACGGCATCGGCCTCCTCGACGGCGAGCGGGTCCTGGGTCACGACGGCGGCCACGCCGGCGTCGCGCAGGATCCGCTCGACGGATCCGAGATTCCCGCGACCGTAGTCGACGACGGCGACCATCGCTACAGCGTGCCCTTGGTGGACGGCAGGACGCCGGCGATGCGCGGGTTGAGGCGGGTGGCCTCGGCCAGCGCGCGCCCGACCGACTTGAAGACGGCCTCGGCGATGTGGTGCAGGTTGTGGCCGTAGTGCATCGTCACGTGCAGCGTGATCTCGGCGTTGAACGCGAAGGCCCGGAAGAACTCCTGCAGCATGTCGAGGTCGAAGTTCGACACGCGCGTGCGCGCCACCGGCACGCTGAAGACCAGGTACGGCCGCCCGGAGAGATCGACCGAGGCCTGCAGGAGCGCCTCGTCCATCGGCACGAAGGCGTTGCCGTAGCGCACGATGCCCCGCTTGTCGCCGAGCGCCTCGCGCAGCGTCTGGCCCAGCACGATCCCGACGTCCTCGACCGTGTGGTGGATGTCCACGTCCACGTCGCCGGTGGCCTCGACGGCGAGGTCCATCAGGCCGTGCTTGGCCCACGCCTCCAGCATGTGGCTGAAGAATGGAATCGGCGTCTGCACCTTGGAGCCGCCGGTGCCGTCGAGGTTCAGCTGCACGGCGACCTCGGTCTCCTTCGTCTTGCGCTCGATCCTCGCCTGCCGCCCGTCACCGCTCATCCGCGAGCCTCCTTGGCTCTGAGCTCGGCCGCCTGCCCGTGTCCGGCGAGTCCCTCCACGCGCGCCAGCGCACCCAGGTGCGGCAGCGCCGCCGCGAGCCCGGACGGCGAGTACTCGATGACGCTGGAGCGCTTGACGTAGTCCTCGGTGCCGAGCGGCGAGGCGAAGCGCGCGGTGCCCGCCGTCGGCAGCACGTGGTTGGGCCCGGCGACGTAATCGCCGACGACCTCCGGCGTGTGGGCGCCGAGGAAGATCGCCCCCGCGCTCCGGACCCGCGGCAGCAGCGCGGCCGGCACCGCCACCATCAGCTCCAGGTGCTCGGGGGCCAGGCGGTTGGCGACGTCCACAGCCGCCTCGAGATCGGCGACCAGGACGAACGCGCCGTTGGCCGCCAGCGACGCCGCCGCGATCTCCCGCCGCGGCAGGGTCGCGAGCTGCGCGGTCAGCGCGGCGTCCACGCGCGGCAACAGCTCCGCCGCGTCGGTGATCAGCAGCGCGCGCGCCATCGGATCGTGCTCGGCCTGGGCGAGGAGATCGGCGGCGATCCAGACCGGATCGGCGGTGCGGTCGGCGATGACGACGACCTCGCTCGGTCCCGCCACCAGGTCGATGCCGACGTCGCCGAAGACGCGGGCCTTGGCCAGCGCGACGTACACGTTGCCCGGGCCGACGATCTTGTCCACGCGCCGGACGCTCGCCGTCCCGTAGGCGAGGGCGGCGACGGCCTGGGCGCCGCCCAGCCGCCAGCCCTCGGTCACGCCGGCCACGCGGGCGGCGGCCAGCACCGCCGGCAGCACGCGACCGTCGGGCCCCGGTGGCGTCACCAGCACGATCTCGCGCACGCCAGCCACGCGCGCCGGCAGTGCCGTCATGAGCACGGTCGATGGGTAGGCGGCGCGGCCGCCCGGCACGTAGATGCCGACCCGCTCGAGCGGCCGCACGTCCTGGCCGAGGATCGAGCCGTGCTCGTCGGTCAGACGCCACGACTTCGGCAGGGCGGCGGCATGGTAACGCTCGATGCGCTCGGCGGCGTAGGCCAGCGCGGCCCGCACCGCCGGCGCCACCGCGCCCTCGGCGGCGTCCAGCTCGGCCGGCGCGATCGCCAGATCGGCGGCCGTGGCTGCCCGGAAGCCGTCGAAGCGCGCGGTGTACTCGAGCAGCGCGGCGTCACCGCGCGCGCGGACGTCCGCGACGATCGCCTCCACCGCGCGGACGATGTCGGCCGGCACCGCGGACGGCGGCCGGTCCACAGCGCGGGCGACGCCGTCGACGCCAAGCGTGCGGGCGTCGAGGATCTTCATCGCGCCCCGGCCTCGACGACGCGCCCGCGCATGTCCTCGATGAACCGCGTGATCGTGGCGTACTGCGTCTTCATCGCCGCCCGGTTGACGATCAGGCGGGCGGTCGAGCGCGTGATCTCGGCGACCTCCACCAGGCCGTTCACGCGCAGCGTCTCCCCGGACTGCACCAGGTCGACGATGCGCTCGGCGAGACCGACCAGCGGGGCCAGCTCGATCGAGCCGTCCAGGCGCACGGTCTCCACCTGCACGCCGCGCGCGGAGAAGTACTGCTCGGTCAGCCGCGGATACTTGGTGGCGACGCGCACCCACGACCACTTGCCGGGATCGTCGCGCTCGAACAGCTCGCGCGGCTCGGCGACGACCAGCCGGCAGAACCCGAAGCCGAGGTCGAGCGGCTCGTAGACGTCGGGCTCCTGCTCGAGCAGGATGTCCTTGCCGACGATACCGAGGTGCGCGGCGCCGTAGGTGACGTAGGCCGGCACGTCGGCCGGCTTGAGGAAGAGCAGGCGCAGGCCGCGGCCGCCGTCGTCGAAGATCAGGCGCCGCGAGGCCTGATCGACGCCGTCGACGCCGACGTCGCGCAGCAGCTCCAGCGCGCCGTCGAGCAGCCGTCCCTTGGGCAGCGCGAGCGTGAGGCGCTCGGTCATGGGCGCCGCTCGATGCGGGCCCCGAGCGCGGCCAGCTTCGTCTCCAGTCGCTCGTACCCGCGGTCGAGATGATAGATGCGCGAGACCTCGGTCCGGCCCCGGGCGGCGAGGCCGGCCAGCACCAGCGCCGCCGACGCGCGCAGGTCGGAGGCCATCACCGGGGCGCCCTGGTAGGCGTCGACGCCGCGGACGATCGCGATCGAGCCGTCGGTCGTGATCGAGGCGCCCATGCGGGCCAGCTCGGCGGCGTGCATGAAGCGGTTCTCGAAGATCGTCTCCGTCACCGTCGACTGGCCGTCGGCCAGCCCGAGCAGGGTCATGAGCTGCGCCTGCATGTCGGTGGGAAACCCCGGGAACGGGCTCGTCACGATGTCGGCCGCCCGCGCTCGCTCGCCGGCGCGCACGCGCACCCAGCTCGGCCCGGTCTCGAGTGCGACGCCGCACTCGTCGAGCTTGGCGAGCACGGCCGCCAGGTGATCCGGCACCATGTCGGTCACGCGCACGTCGCCGTGGGTGATGGCGCCCGCGACGAGCAGGGTGCCGGCCTCGATGCGATCGGGCACGACGCGGTGGACGGCCCCGGCCAGCTCCGGCACACCCTGGATCTCGATGCGACCGGTGCCGATGCCGTCCAGCCGGGCGCCCATCGCGGCCAGGAGCACGGCGAGGTCCCCCACCTCCGGCTCGCGGGCCGCGTTCTCGATCACGGTCACCCCCTCGGCGAGGGCGGCCGCCATCATGAGATTTTCGGTGCCGGTGACGGTCACCATGTCGGTCGAGATCCGCGCGCCCTTGAGGCGGCTGGCCCGGGCGACGACGTAGCCGTTCTCGATCACGATCTCGGCGCCGAGCTTCGCGAGTCCCTTCAGGTGCTGGTCGATCGGACGGACGCCGATGGCGCAGCCGCCCGGCAACGCCACCCGGGCCGAGCCGTGCCGCGCGACCAGCGGCCCGAGGACGAGCACCGAGGCGCGCATGGTGGAGACCAGCTCGTACGGCGCGAGGTCGCTGGTCACGCGCTCGACGGTCAGCGTGACCTCGCGGCCGCGACGCTCCACCCGCGCGCCGAGCGTCGCGAGGAGCTTCAGCATCGTGCGAACGTCACCGAGCTCCGGCACGTTCGTCAGCGTCAGCGGCCGCGCGGTGAGCAGCGCCGCGGCCAGTGCCGGCAGCGCTGCGTTCTTCGCCGCGCTCACCGCCACCTCGCCTTTCAGCGCCACTCCGCCCTCGATGAGGAGTCGTGCCGGCATTACCGGGTCCTCCCTGCCACGAAGCGCTCCACCCCGGCCAGGTCCGGGCGAGTCTGGACACCTCCGAAGCCCGCGGTCCGCAGCAGCGCGACCACCGCCCGCGCCTGCTCGCCTCCGGCGGTCTCCAGGAGCAGCGCGCCCCCGGCGCCGAGGCGCACGGGCGCATCGGCCACCAGCCGCCGGACGACGTCGAGACCGTCGGGCCCGCCGTCGAGCGCCAGGCGCGGATCGAAGCGGCTCACCTCGGGCGCGAGGGTGGCGATGACGGCCGTCGGCAGGTATGGCGGGTTGGCGACGATCAGGTCGGCGCGGCCGGTTCCGAGCGCGGAGAGCAGATCCGATTCGACGACGGTCACGCGGGCCGCGAGCCCGAGCGCGGTCACGTTGGCCCGGGCGAGCCCGGCGGCGGCCGGCGAGACGTCGAGCGCGACGACGCGGGCGTCGGCGCGCTCGGAGGCGATCGCGCACGCGATGCACCCGGTCCCGGTCCCCACGTCGATCACCAGCGGCGGCGTGCGCGGCAGCCAGGCCAGCGCCCACTCCACGAGGATCTCGGTCTCCGGCCGCGGCACCATGGCCGCGGCGCCGACGCGCACGGTGAGGTCGCGGAAAGCCTGGGTGCCGACGATGTGCTGCAGCGGCTCGCGGCGCTCGCGCCGCCGCAGCGCGTCGGCGTAGCGCGCGGCCTCCGACGTCGTCAGCGCGCGGCCGGGCTCGACGCCCAGGCGGCCGCGCGTCACGCCCAGCACGTCGGCCAGCAGCCACTCGGCGTCGACGCGTGCCGTCTCGATGCCGGCCGCGGCGAGCGCCGCGGCGGCGGTTGTCAGCGCGCGCTCGACGGTCGCCGCCGCGGGGAGGCTGCTGGCGTCGGCGAGGCGCATCAGCTGGCCACCTTCTGGAGGCGCTCGGCCTGCTCGGCGGCGGCCAGCGCCTCGATGAGCTCGTCGATGTCGCCCTCGAGGACTTCCGGCAGGCGGTGCAGCGTCAGGCCGACGCGGTGATCGGTCACGCGGTTCTGGGCGAAGTTGTAGGTGCGGATCCGCTCGCTGCGCTCGCCGGTGCCGACCTGCGAGCGGCGGTCGGCGGCGATCGCCGCCTGCTGCTCCTCCTGGGCGCGCTCGAGCAGCCGCGCCTTCAGCACGCGCATGGCCTTCGCGCGGTTCTTGATCTGCGAGCGCTCGTCCTGGCACGTCACCACCAGGCCGGTCGGCAGGTGAGTGATGCGCACGGCGGAGTCGGTGGTGTTGACGCCCTGGCCGCCGGGGCCGGACGAGCGGTAGACGTCGACGCGGAGGTCCTTCTCGTCGACCTTGACGTCGACGTCCTCGGCCTCCGGCAGCACCGCCACCGTGACCGTGGAGGTGTGGATGCGGCCGGCCGACTCCGTCACCGGCACCCGCTGCACGCGGTGCACGCCGCGCTCGAACTTCAGCCGGCTCCACGCCCCCCGGCCCTGCACGAACAGGATCACGTCCTTGAAGCCGCCGACGCCGGTCACGCTGGAGTCCATCACCTCGACCTTCCAGCGCTGCCGCTCCGCGTACTTCGTGTACATGCGGGCGAGGTCAGCCGCGAAGAGCGCCGCCTCGTCGCCGCCGGCGCCGGCCCGGATCTCGACGAAGACGTTCTTGTCGTCGTTGGGATCGCGCGGCAACAGCAGGCGCTTGAGCTCGGTCTCGAGCGCCGTCTGACGCCCGGACAGCTCGTCGATCTCGGCCTGGGCCAGCTCGGCCAGCTCGCGGTCGCCCCCCTCGGCCAGGATGTGCTGCGCCTCGCTCAGCTTGCGCAGGACGTCGCGATACTCGCCGAAGCGCTCGACGATCTCCTGGCTGTCAGCGTGCTCCTTGCGGAGGCGGGCGTACTCGGTTTGCTGCGAGAAGATGGCGGGGTTCGCCAGCCGCCGGGCGATCTCCTGCGATCGCTCTTCGATCTGACGGAGCTTGTCAAACAGCATGACGGATCAGCGCCTCCCGGGGCGAAGCCGCGCCGGCCCGAGGCGCGAGACCGTGAGCGAAGCGGCCCGAACGGGTGCCGGGCCCGGCCGTGACGCGCGGCTTATTGGGCCGCGGGCTGGCGCTTGTATTTCCGCTGGAAACGCTCCACACGACCGGCCGTGTCCATGAGCTTCTGCTTGCCGGTGAAGAAGGGATGGCACTTGGAGCAGACTTCCACCCGGATGTCAGGCCTCGTCGAGCGCGTCTTGATGACCTCCCCGCAAGCGCAGGTGATCGTCGTGTCCACGTAATCCGGATGAATACCCACCTTCACGGCCGAGATCCTCCTTGGAAGTCCTAAGGTTACCAGCCCAAGACGAAAAACGCAAAGAGCGCACACGGTTGGCCGCTTTCGAGCGCCGGCTTTGCCGGCGCAACCGCGGTCTAGGGGGAGGCAGGGAGGAGCGCGCCCCCAGGCGCGCGACGACCGCCGGAAGGGGGACGAAGTCCCCTTCCGGGTCAACCCATCGCGTGCATCGCGGCCAGGAACTCCTTGTTGCCCTTGGTCTGCTTGAGCTTGTCGAGCAGGAGCTCCATGGCCTCGACCGGGTTGAGCTGGGAGAGGGCCTTGCGCAGCAGCCAGACCTTCTGCAGCTCGTCCTTCTCGAGGAGCAGCTCCTCCTTGCGGGTGCCGGACTGCTCGATGTTGATCGTGGGGAAGATGCGCTTGTCCATCAGGCGCCGGTCGAGGTGGACCTCCATGTTGCCGGTGCCCTTGAACTCCTCGAAGATCACGTCGTCCATGCGGCTGCCGGTGTCGACGATGGCCGTCGCCATGATCGTCAGCGAGCCGCCCTCCTCGATGTTGCGGGCCGCGGCGAAGAAGCGGCGCGGCCGCTGCAGCGCGTTGGCGTCGAGACCGCCGGAGAGGACCTTGCCCGACGACGGAATGACCGCGTTGTGGGCCCGGGCGAAGCGCGTCAGCGAGTCGAGCAGGATGACCACATCGCGTTTGTGCTCGACCAGCCGCTTGGCTTTCTCGATCACCATGTCGGCGACCTGGATGTGGCGCTGGGGCGGCTCGTCGAACGTCGAGGAGACGACTTCCCCCTTGACCGAGCGCTGCATGTCGGTGACCTCTTCCGGCCGCTCGTCGATGAGCAGCACGATGAGGTAGACCTCGGGATGGTTCGTCGCGATGGCGTGGGCGATCGACTGCAGCATCATCGTCTTGCCGGTGCGCGGCGCCGCCACGATCATGCCGCGCTGCCCCTTGCCGATCGGGCACAGGAGGTCCATCACGCGCGTGGTGAGGTCCTCGGTATTCCACTCGAGCTTGAGCCGCTCCATCGGGTAGAGCGGCGTGAGGTTGTCGAAGAAGATCTTCTCGCGGGCCTGGTCGGGCGTCTCGAAGTTGATCGCCTCGACCTTGAGCAGCGCGAAGTAGCGCTTCCGGCCCCGGCAGGTAGTTGTAGTCCGGCGCCCTCAGGAACCCGAAGCCGTCGGGCAACACCTCCAGCACGCCCTCGGCGTAGATCAGCCCGTCCTTCTCGGCCTGCGCCTGGAGAATCTTGAAGATCAGCTCCTGCTTGCGGAGCCCGCCGTAGTTCTGGACGTTGAGGTCCCGCGCGATCCCGTTGAGATCGGCGATGGCCTTTTCCTTCAGCTCGGAGAGGTTCATGCCGTTGGTCGGCGTGCCGGGGGCGTTCTCGGTGGCGTTGGGCTGTCCTCGGTCTCGGCGGGCAGTCATTCGGGGGCTCCGGGCGCGGCGATCAGTCGCCGCATAGAGTTTGTTGTTGCTGTTCGCGTAGGTTTTCTACGGGGTTGGAGCGGCGGCGCCACCGACATCCTCCCATTTGAGGCCGGTTTTGTCAACGATTTTCACATCCGAACCTCGATGATGGCCCGCTGCTTGATTTCCTTCAGCCAGGCCTCCTGGCGGGTCTCGAACTTCTCACGGAATAAGATGTCGCGGATCTGCTGACGGATGCGGGCCAGCCCCTCGCCTTCCAGCCCCTCCTTGGACTCGAGCCGGAACACGTGGTAGCCGAGCGCCGACCGGAACGGCTTGGACATCTAGCCGGGCCGGAGGGCCAGGATGGCGGCCTCGACGTCCTGCGACAGCTCGCCGCGCTTGAGCGTGCCGAGATCGCCGCCGTCCTTGGCGCTGGCGTCGCGGGAGTGCTGGCGCGCGAGCTCGATGAAGTCGGCGCCGTCGCTCAGCTGCGCGCGGAGCATCTCGGCCTTGATGCGGGCGGCCTCCCAGCCGGCGTCAGTCGGGGGATCGGGCGTGATGAGGATGTGGCGGGCGTGGTAGGAGAGGCTCGTCTCGAGCTTCGCCCGGTTCTCCTCCAGGTACCGCGCCACCTCGTCCTCGGTGACCGACACGCGTAGCGTGACCTTGCGTCGGATCAGCTTCGATACTTTGAGGCCGTCGCGCAGCCGTCTCTTGACCGACTCCAGCGTCACGCCCTGGGCGCGGACCAGCTTGTCGAACTCCTCCTCGCTGGTGACCCCGTACTTCTTGATGCGGTCCAGGAACTCCTCGTTCAGCTCGGCGTCCTCGACGGCGATCTTCTCGCGGTCGGCCTCCTGCAGCTGGAGGCGGTCGTCGATGAGCCGGTTCAGCGACTCCTGCTTGAGCTGCTCGTCGGTGGGGCCGCCGGGCTGCCGGTTCTCCATGCGGTAGACGGCGATCTTCTCCAGCAGCTCGTTCATCGTGATCGCGTCGTTGTTGACCACCGCCACGATGCGGTCGGCGACGTCGTCGGGATCTTCGGTCGGCCGCTGGCGGACGTCGCCCGGTTTGGGGCTGTCGACCACGTTGGCCTTGGGCGTCGTCGTCGATGCGGCGGCGACCGCCGGCGGCGGCTCGGCCTTTTTGCCGAGCCCCGGCACCCAGCCCGGCATGCTCGGCATCGCGCATCCCGCCACGAGGAGCGCGGCGGCGCCCACGCCCAGCGATCGCAGCGTCATCGCGGGGCGAAGCTCCTCAGCACGCCGAGGAGCGAGTCGCGCACGCCGGCCCAGCCATCGCGAGCGATCGCCGCCTGTACCGTGAACTCGCGCTTCAGCTTGAGACGGCCACGGCTCGACTGGATCGCCTTGACGAGCGCCTGCGGCTCGACCGGCGTCGAGGGCGCGAAGGTGATCACCGCCTGGCCCTCGCCGGCCTCGACGCGCTCGACGCCGAGGACGCGGGCGGCGATGCGAATGCGGACGATGTCCAGGAGCTGCTCGGCGGCCGCCGGCAACGGACCGAAGCGATCGGCGAGCTCCGCCCGCAGATCGGCGAGCTCGTCGTCGCCGGCAGCGCCGGCCAGCCGCTTGTAGAACGCCAGTCGCTGGTTGACCTCAGGGACATATTCCTCGGGCAAGAACCCTTCGACCGATACGCTGATGACCGGTTCGACGGCGACCCCGGTCCGATCGCCCCTCAATTCTTGCACAGCTTCGGCGAGAAGCTTGCTGTAAAGATCGTAGCCGACCGCCGCGATATGGCCGTGCTGCTCGGCCCCCAGCAGGTTGCCGGCCCCCCGGATCTCGAGGTCGCGCAGCGCCAGCTTGAAGCCCGACCCCAGCTCGGTCAGCTCCTGCAGGGCCCGCAGCCGGCGCTGGGCCTGGTCGTCCACCCGGCCGTCGGCCGGGACCAGCAGGTAGCAGAAGGCCTGCAGCCGCTCGCGGCCGACCCGCCCCCGGAGCTGGTAGAGCTGGGCCAGACCGAAGCGATCGGCTCGGTTGATGATCATCGTGTTCGACGACGGGATGTCGAGGCCTGACTCGACGATCGCGGTGGAGACCAGGATGTCGGCCTGGCCGTCGATGAACCTCACCATGGCGGCCTCCAGCTCGCGCTCCTTCATCTGGCCATGGGCCATGATCACGCGGGCGTCGGGCACCAGCTCCTGGATGAAGCGCGCCATCGACGGTAGCGACTGCACGCGGTTGTGGACGAAGAAGATCTGGCCGCCGCGCTCCAGCTCGCGCTCGAGGGCCTCCCTGATGACGGCCTTGCTGAAGCGCCGTACGAACGTCTCGACCGGCAACCGGGCCAGCGGGGGCGTCTCGATGACCGACATGTCGCGCACGCCGGACAGCGACATGTAGAGCGTGCGCGGAATGGGCGTGGCGGTGAGCGCCAGCACGTCGACCGAGGCGCGCAGCTGCTTCATCCGCTCCTTGTGGGCGACGCCGAACCGGTGCTCCTCGTCGACGATCAGCAGGCCGAGGTTCTTGAAGACCACGTCCTTGGACAGCACACGATGCGTGCCGATGACCACGTCCACCGTGCCCTGCCGCAGGCCCTCGATCACCGCCTTCTGCTCCTTCGGCGAGCGGAACCGGGAGAGCAGCTCGACCCGGACCGGAAACGCGCCGAACCGATCGCTGAACGTCGACCAGTGCTGCTGGGCCAGCACCGTGGTCGGCACCAGCACCGCGACCTGGTAGCCGTCACCCACCGCCTTGAACGCTGCGCGCAGCGCGACCTCCGTCTTGCCGTAGCCGACGTCGCCCGCCACCAGGCGGTCCATCGGGCGCGATCCTTCGAGATCGCGCTTGACGTCCTCGATGGCGCGCAGCTGATCGGGCGTCTCCTCGAAGCGGAAGGCCGCCTCGAACTCGCGCTGCCATGGCGTGTCGACGGCGAACGCGTGGCCCTCGGCCAGCGCGCGCTTGGCGTACAGGCGCAGCAGCTCCTCGGCCATCTCGCGCAGCGCCGCCCGCACCGACTCCTTGACGCGCTGCCAGGAGGCGCCGCCCAGCCGGTCGAGCCGGGCGGTGGCGGTGTCGCCGCCGAGGTACTTCGACACGAGATCGAGGCGCTCGACGGGGACGTACAGGCGGCCGCCCTCGCCGTACTCCAGCAAGAGGAAGTCGCCGTCGCGGTCGCCGACCGACATCGTGCGCAGGCCGAGGTACCGGCCGATGCCGTGGTCCTCGTGGACGACCAGGTCGCCGACCTCGAGGTCGGTGAACGCGGTGAGCGCGGCGCCCCGCTGGTATTTCGGCCGGCGAAGCGAGCGGCGGCGGGCGCCGAAGATCTCGTTCTCGGTCAGCAGCACCAGACCGACGGCGGAGATCGCGAAGCCGCCCGAGCACTCGCCCACCACGATGGCCGGCGACTCCGGCGCCGGCAGCGCGGCGACCACCGGCGCCTCGACGTCATGGTCGCGCAGGATCTGGCGCAGGTGCTCGGCCTGGAGGTCGTCGGCCACGACGAGCCGCACGACGAAGCCCTCGGCGCGCCAGCGGCCCAGCGCCTCGGTCAGGTGCGCGAACCGTCCGCTGAACCGGGGGACCTCCTGCGTGTCGAGCACGTGTTCGGCGGCGGTGCCGGCCACCAGCTCAAGCTCCACGCGCGGCCGCTCGCCGATCAGCTCGCGCAGGGGGCGTCGGCCGGGCGCCTCCTCCGACGTCTCCTCGAGCAGCCCAGGCGCGTCCAGGATCAGCGGCGCCGTGGCCGGCACGTGGTCGAGCAGGTGCGCGGCCCCCTCCGCGTCGTCGGCGGGAGCGGTCAGCGGCAGCACGACGAGCTCGTCGAGCGTGTCGGTCGAGCGCTGGGTGCTCGGATCGAAGAGCCGGATCGACTCCACGTCGTCGCCGAAGAACTCCAGCCGGGCCGGGCGCGCGTGGCTGGGGGCGAACACGTCCACGATGCCCCCGCGCACGCTCCACTGCCCGACCTCGACGACGGTGTCCACGCGCTCGTAGCCGGCGGCCTCGAACGCCTCCAGCAGCAGCTCACGCTCGAGGCGATCGCCGACGCCGAGACGGAGCGTGCTCGTCGCGAACTCGCGCGGCGTCGGCAGCGGCGTGTCGAGCCCGGCTGGCGTGGCGACCACGGCCAGCGGCTCGCCGGCCGCCAGCCGTCGCGCGATCACCGCGCGCTCGGCGTCGGCCTCGCGGTGGTGGCCGCCGCGCCACAGCCGGGGCTCGCGCTCGGGGAACTCGAGCACCGGGGCGCCGAAGAACTTGAGGTCTTGCGTGAAGCGGTGGGCATCGGCCATCGAGCGGACCACGACGACGGCGGGGCGCGGATGCGCCTGCAGCAGCTCGGCGACGACGAGCGCGCGGGCCGAGCCGGCCAGACCGGCGATGCGCAGGCAGACGTCTCCCTCGGCGAACGCCTTCGCCAGGGATTGAAAGGCCTGCCAGTCCTTCAACATCGCAGCCTCTTCACCGTATCACGGGGCGCCGCCGCGGCCGCCGGACGGCGCGGCGCGGGACGCCGCGCAGCGACTACCGGCCGCCCCGGGCGAGGTAGAAAGAGAGCGTCTCCAGCTCGATCGACAGGTCCACGTTCTTGAGCCGGACCTCGCGGCCGACCCGCAGCCGGGTCGGCGCGAAGTTGAGGACCGCCTTGATGCCGGCGGCCACGAGCTGCTCGGTCACGCCCTGGGCGGCATCGGGGGGCACCGCCACGATCGCGATCTGAATGGAGCGGGCCTTGATCTCGCGCGCCATGTCGCGGCTCGCGACGATCGGAACGCCCTCGACGTCGCGGCCGATCTTGGCCGGATCGTCGTCGATCACCACCGCGAGGCGAAAGCCCTGGCGGCTGAAGCCCTTGTAGTGGAACAGCGCCGAGCCGAGGTTGCCGAAGCCCACGAGGGCCACCGGCCACTCGCGGTCGAGGCCGAGGATGCGCTGCAGCTCGGCCTTGAGCCCGACGACGTAGTAGCCGATGCCGCGCACACCGAACTCGCCGAAGTAGGCGAGGTCCTTGCGGACCTGGGCGGAGTTGAGGCTGAAGCGCTCGGCCAGCTCCTGCGAGGAGACCGTCTTGACGCCGTCCTCCTCGAGCTGCTGCAGACAGCGGGTGTACACCGAGAGACGACGGATCGTCATCTCGGGAATCTTCGGCAGACGGTGATTCGAGCGCGCCATGGTGGTCGTGGCGCGCTGCGCGGTCACCCGCGCAGCGCGCCCGTCCTCCGGTCAGCTAGTCGAGCAGCGTCACGCGAACTGGATGCCTTTGACGAAGAGCAGGATGATCGCGATGACCAGCATGTAGATCGCGAGCGACTCGATGAGCGCCAGACCGATGATCATCGCGGTCTGGATGCGCGCGGCCGCGCCGGGCTGGCGACCCATGGCCTCCACCGCCGCCGCGACCGCCCGCCCCTGGCCGAGGCCGCACAGGCCGGACGCGATCGCCATGCCCAGGCCGGCGGCGATGACGGTGAACGGTCCGACCCAGCCGCCCGTCCCATCGGCCGCGAACGCCCACCCGGGTACCCCGAGAACTGCGATGCCTGTGAGGATCAGTGAACGTCGCACGAACGCCTCCCCTGTGACGTGTGGTGTGCTAGTGGTGCTCGGCTTCATGTCCCTCCGCCTCATGTCCTTCGACCGCTCCCGAGATGTACAGCATGGTGAGCATCACGAAGATGAACGCCTGCAGGAACGACACCAGAATCTTGAGCGGATAGATGAAGCCCACGATGAACGCCGCCATCACGGCGCCGCCCACGCCCCCCACGATCGCCCCGGCGGCGCCGCCGTGAAGCGCCCACCCGAGCAGCCCGTCCAGCCCCATCAGGAAGAACATCATCGCCAGCAGGATGTGCCCGCCCAGCATGTTGCCGAACAACCGCAGCGTCAACGACAGCGGCCGGGCCAGGTGGCTGATCAGCTCGATCACGAACATCGGGCCCTTGAGCCACCACGGCACCGGGCCCATGAAATGCTTCAGGTACGTGATCGGCCCGTGCTTGCGCACGCCGATGTAGTGATACGCGAAGAAGACCACCAGCGCGCAGGCGGCGGTGGTGTTGAGATTGGCGGTCGGGCCCACCATGCCCGGCACCAGGCTCAGGAGATTCGCGACGAGGATGAACAGGCCGAGGGTCGCGATGAGCGGCAGATACGGTCGGCCCTCATGACCGATGACGTCGTCGATGAGGCCCTGGAACTGTTCGAGGACGACCTCCAAGAGATTCTGGGCGCCGCGCGGCACCAGCTGCAGATTGCGCGAGGCGACGAACGCGACGGCCGAGAGGATCACCAGGACCAGCCACGTGTAGGTCACGTGGTCGGGAATGCCCGGCAACCGGAAGATCGGAGGATGCTCGATGATCTCCACGCTCAGTCACCCTCGCGGGCGGCGGCGAGGCCGCGCGCGACCAGGGCGCACGGCAGGACGGTGAATCCCGCGACGAGGCCGAGCGGATGACCCCAGCCGGCGGCCAGCAGCGCCGCGCAGGCCGCCGCGCAGGCGAGGAACCGCAGCGCGGCCCCGAGAAGCCACGCCGCCGGTGGCGCGATACCGGCGGCGGTGGCGGCCGACGCGCGCACGACGAGCCAGCGGAAATTGCCGACGGCCAGCAGCTTCACGGACCGAAAGAGGTTCACGAACCCCGCGGCAATGCCGAAGCCGAGGCCGATCAGCATCAGCCACGGCTTGGTGCCGAGCCAGTGATCGAGAAAGTAGCCGCCGGCCAGACCGATGACGGTGGCCAGGACCAGCGTCAGTCCGATCGTGGACAGCTCACCGAGCGCTTTCCAGGCGCTCTGATCCCCGGTCGGCGCCATGTGAAGCGAAACACTAGCACAGCGTCTGTGCGCCGACAAGCTGACCGAAGCCGCTGATTTAGCTCGGTAATCCCGCGGCGCGTCGACGAGGGATCGGCACGACCACGCCCCCGACATCGGTCGTGTCAGGCGGAGCTTGCCTCCCAGCCACGGGATCGCTCAACCGCCCGGCGCCAGCCGTCGTAGCGGCGCGCGCGGGTGGCGGCGTCCATGCGCGGCGTGAAGGTGCGCTCGACGGCGTGACGCGTCGCCAGCGCATCCAGCGAGCGCCAGACGCCGCGGCCGAGTCCGGCCAGGAACGCGGCGCCCAGCGCGGTCGTCTCGATCACTTTCGGGCGCACGACGGTGGCGTCCAGGATGTCCGCCTGGAACTGGCAGAGGAAGTCGTTGGCGACGGCGCCGCCGTCGACCTTGAGCGCGGGCAGCCGGACCCTGGCATCGGCCGCCATCGCTTCCAGCACGTCCCGGCTCTGGAACGCGATCGCTTCCAGCGCGGCGCGCGCGAGGTGCGCGCGGGTGGTGCCCCGCGTCAGGCCGACGATCGTGCCGCGCGCGTACTGGTCCCAGTAGGGCGCCCCGAGGCCGACGAAGGCGGGGACGAAGTAGACGCCGCCGGTGTCGTCGACGGATTCCGCCAGCGCCTGGGTCTCCGCCGCCTGCCGGATGACCCCGAGCCCGTCGCGCAACCACTGCACGGCGGCGCCGGCGATGAACACGCTGCCCTCCAGCGCGTACGTGAGCCGCTCGCCGATGCGCCAGGCGATCGTCGTCAGCAGGCCGTGCGTCGACGCGACCGGCGTGGCGCCCGTGTTGACGAGCACGAAGCAGCCGGTGCCGTACGTGTTCTTCGCGGCCCCCGGCTGATAGCACGCCTGGCCGAACAGCGCCGCCTGCTGGTCGCCGGCGATGCCCGCGATCGGCACGCCGGCCGGCAGCCAGCCGAGCTCCACCGTCTCGTCGCAGACCCCCGAGGAGGCGACGACCGTCGGCAGCACCTCGCGCGGAACGCCGAGCACGCTCAGCATCTGCGCGTCCCAGTCGCCGGATTTCAGGTTCAGCAACAGGGTGCGCGAGGCGTTGGTGGCGTCCGTCGCGTGCCGGCGACCGCCCGTGAGCTTCCACACGAGCCAGGCGTCGACGGTGCCGAACGCCAGCTCGCCCCGCTCCGCACGCCGCCGGGCCCCGGCGACGTGATCGAGCAGCCAGGCGACCTTCGTCCCGGAGAAGTACGCGTCGAGGACGAGACCGGTGCGCTCGCGCACGAGCGACTCGACGCCCTGGGCCTTCAGGGCGTCGCACGCCGCCGCGGTGCGCCGGCACTGCCAGACGATGGCGTGATGGATCGGCGCGCCGGTCGCGCGG
>VBPC01000159.1 GCA_005887895.1 Candidatus Rokuibacteriota bacterium | reverse complement strand
TCCCGACGGGCTCGAGTTCGAGCTGTTCTGGACGGTGCCCGACGGCAAGCCGGTCCGCACGCGTCCGCTCGACCTCGAGCGTGAGATGACCCGGCGCGGCGTCGTCGTCTAGGGCAGGCCGCCGCGCTCAGCCCTTCGTCGCCGGCGCGTGCTTGCCGCTGAGCTGCGGCGTCGTCCCCTCCTGACCCTTCTGCTGCCGGTCCAGGCGCGTCTCGCGGTCCCACGTGCGCTTCAGCGCGTCGCGGATGTTGAAGCGCAGTCGACCGAGCCCTTCCGTCTCCACCTCGATCCGGTCGCCGTCCTGGAAGGCGCTCAGCCCGCGATGGTTGGTGCCGGTGGCCAGCACGTCGCCCGGCTCCAGCGTGTGGATGGAGGTGACCCACTCGATGCAGCGCGGGATCTTGTGCGCCATGTCGTTGGTGTTGAAGTTCTGCTTCACCGTCCCGTTCACCGAGAGCCTGATCTGCCGTTGATGCGGGTCGGCGATCTCGTCGGCGGTCACGAGCCAGGGCCCGAGCGGCGCGAAGGTGTCGCGGGATTTCATCTGGTAGAAGGTGTTGCCGGGGGGCAGGAGCCCGCGCGCCGAGCCGTCGATGAAGTTGGTGTAGCCGAACACGTAGCTCATCGCGTTGGCCGCGCTCACGTGCGAGGCGCGCTTGCCGATGATCACGGCCATCTCGGCCTCGCCCTCGAAGATCGTGGCCGGCACGTCCGGGAGCACCATCGTGTCGCCGTCGCCGATGATCGCCGAGGGGGCCTTGAGGAAGGCGTTGATGGGCGCCGGCTCGCTGCGGGTGCCGTCCTCCATGTAGTTCACGGCCATGCAGACGATGTTGGTCGGCTTCGGCAGCGGCGGCCGGATCTTCACGCGGTCGAGCGGCACCCCGCGCTCCTGGGCGGCGGCGGCCTCGAGCTTGGGGCGAACCTCGGCCCAGCGCTCGATCACGCCGCGGATGATGTCGTGCGGCCCCAGGTGCGGAATGTCCTGCACCACGCGTGCGACGTCGACGACGGCATCGCCCTTCAGCACGCCCAGCGTGAACTCGTCGAAGAACACGATCTTCATGGTCGCCTCGCTGTGGTCAGAATTTCAGGAATGCGCGCAGCGCGTCGAGGACCGCTTCGGGGTTGTCCTCGTGCAGCGTGTGGACGGCGCGCGGGATCTCGACCAACGTTCCCCGCGGCAGCGCCTTGACCATGCGCTCGGCGACGTCGCGGTCGAGCACGGTGCTCTCGGCCCCGCGCAGCACCAGTGTCGGCGGCGTGATCTCGCCCAGCAGCGCCCACCAGTCGACGTCACCGGTCGAGCGGCGCGTCTTGATGCTCGGGTGCCATTTCCACACGAGCCGGCCGTCCTCGCGCGTCTTCAGGCTGTGCGAGACGACCCAGCGGTAGTAGTGGATGCCGGGATAGGGGTTGGCGCGGAAGAGATGCTGGGCCGCCTGCTCGATGCTCTCCCACGTCTCCGGCTCCGGCGGACCGGACGACGGCGCGCTGGCCCGGGCGCTGACCTCCGGCCCGATGTCCACGACGACCAGCTTCTGCACCAGCTGTGGGCGCTTGGCCGTGAAGTACATCGCGTTGCGGCCGCCCATCGAGAGTCCGATCAGCAACAGCGAGCGCAGCCCGAGCTGCTCGGCGACGCCGCTGAGATCGTCGAAGGCCAGCGCGGGATTGTAGGCGTCGGCGGGGTCGCTGTCGCCGTGACCGCGCTGGTCGAGCGCGAGGACGCGGAAGTGCGGCTGGAGCGCCAGGCTCAGCGTGTCCCACGCGTGGGCGTGGCCGGTGAAGCCGTGCAGCAGCAGCAGCGGCGGGCGCCCCTCGCCGCCCCAGTCGAGACAGTGCAGGCGCAGCCCCTTGACGACGAGCTCGCGGTCGAGCGGACGCAGGAGGTTCATGGCGCTCAGGATACCAGCAGCGCGA
The DNA here is from genome assembly GCA_005887895.1 of Candidatus Rokuibacteriota bacterium. Classification (GTDB taxonomy): domain Bacteria; phylum Methylomirabilota; class Methylomirabilia; order Rokubacteriales; family CSP1-6; genus AR5. The sequence continues at coordinate 29,298 of VBPC01000159.1, read as the reverse complement.
GCACCGCGCCGATGAGCGGCGAGCCGGCGCGATCCCGGTGATGGACGAGGTCGATCTGGTGCACGAAGCCCCGCTCGCGCAGCGGAATGGCGCGCAGCGTGCCGGCGCGCAGCTCGGTGCGGACGACCTGGCGCGACACGATGCCGACCCCGGCGCCCACCTCCACCGCCCGCTTGATGGCGTCGTTGGAGCCGAGCTCCATGGCGATGCGCAGGCGGCGGGCCGCCGCGCCCAGGCGCGTCTCGATGAACCGCCGCGTGGTCGAGACCGCCTCCCGCACGATCAAAGGCGCCTCGGCCAGCTCGCGGACCGACACCGTGCGCCGTCGGGCCCACGGGTGCCTCGGCGCGACGATGACGACCAGCGGGTCGAGACGGAACGGCGTGCGCGCGAGCGCCGGATGCTTCTGCTCGGCGCCGACCAGGCCGATGTCGTCGTCCAGGGCCACGATGCGCTGGACGATGCGCTCGGAGGTGTCCAGGCTCAGGGCCAGCTCGATGCCGGGATGGCGGCGGTGGAACGCGGCCATGAGGTCGGCGGCGTAGGCGGAGCCGGTCGGGCCCGTCACCACGCGCAGCCGTCCGCTGCTCAGGCCGCGGGCGCCCTCCAGGTGCCGGCCGGCCTCTTCCACCAGCGCGAAGATCCGGCGCGCGTAATCTTGAAGGCGCCGCCCGGCGTCGCTCAGGCGGGGCCGCCGGCGGATCCGCTCGAAGAGCTGCACGCCGCAGTCGCGCTCGAGCTGGCGGATCTGCAGCGTCACCGCCGGCTGGGTGACCGACAGCGTCTCGGCCGCGCGGCTGAAGCTGCCGGTCCGCGCCACCGCGTCGAACACGCGGAGCTGGTTGAGGTTCACGCGCCCATCGTAGCCCAGCGTTACTTATGAAATATGGAAGTTTTATTAGCTCGGCTTGTCGGCGGGACTCGGCCATGCTGGCGCCATGGCTCGATGGATCGCGACGCTGTGGCACTGCGGAGCGCCGGACCGGCCCGGGGGCGACCCTCCTCGTGCCGCCGCGCGGCTCGAGTGGCTGCTTCACGGCGGCTTGCTCAACTAGTGACATGGGGCCCCGACATGGCCCCCAACCCCCCAAACGTTCGGAGCGCCCCGGCTCCGCCGGGGCGCTCCTCTTTAACCCGACAGTCTCCCAGTTGAATGGGGGCCTCGAAGGGGCCCCCAAGCCCCCGGCGTTCGGCACGCCCCGGCGGAGCCGTGGCGCGCCTCTGCCCCCGGGCGCCGCCACGCGCTAGAATCGCCGGGCATGATCGTGCGCAGCGAGTACGTCGCTCTCGACACGCCGACCGGCCCGATGCGCACCCACGTCTACGCGCCGGCCGACGCGACGGTCCGGAGGCGCTGGCCGGGGCTGCTGCTGTACCCGGAGATCTACCAGCAGACGGGACCGATCGTGCGGCTGTCGCTGCAGTTCGCCGGCCACGGCTACGTCGTGATGGCGCCCGAGATCTACCACGAGCACGAGCCGCCGGGCACCGTGCTCGCGTACGACGCGGCCGGTACCGCGAAGGGCAACGCCTACAAGCACGCGACGAAGCTCTCGACCTTCGACCACGACGCGGCGACCGTCGTCGCCGCGCTCAAGGCGCATCCGGCCTGCAGCGGGCGCGTCGGCACCGTCGGCTTCTGCATCGGCGGCCACCTCGCGTTCCGCGCCGCGCTGCAGCGCGACGTCCTCGCGGCCTGCTGCTTCTATCCGACCGACCTGCACAGCGGCACGCTCGGCGAGGGCCAGAAGGCCGGCACGCTGGCCCGCGCGGGGGAGATCGGCGCCGAGCTGGCCATGATCTGGGGCCGCCAGGACCCGCACATCCCGGCCGACGGCCGCGCAAAGATCTACCAGGCGCTCGTCGACGCCGGCCGCCACTTCACCTGGCACGAGTTCAACGCCGAGCACGCCTTCATGCGCGACGAGGGGCCTCGCTACGATCCCGACGCGGCCCGCACGGCCATGGGCATCGCCCTCGCGCTCTTCCACCGCCGGCTCGACTAGCGTCCCGGGGTCGTCCTACTCGCCGAAGAGCCGCTCCCACCACTTGCGGCCGTCGGGGCGGGCGTCGCCGCCGGCCGCGGGCCCGATCCGCCGGCGGATGTCCTCGACGGGCCAGCCGGTGAGGGCGGCCAGCGTGGTGGCCTCCTGCTCGGCGCGCGACTGCAACTCCTCGCGATACGCGCGCGCCGCCTCGCAGCGTGGCTCGCCGGCCCAGGCGTGGCGCAGCACGTAGCGGCCCTGGAAGTTGGCGCGGTCGGCGGTTTCCTGGAAGGCCAGATCGTCGGGGAAGTGCGCGGCGTCGTAGCGGACGTGCAGCCGCGTGACGAACGTGCCGAGCGGCACGGTGACCGGCCGGCGGCGCGGCATCGGCGCCGGCGCCGCGTCGGCCAGCCAGAACACGCCCAGCTGGCGCAGCTCGTCGACGGACAGGGGATCGGCGGCGCACGGATCGCACCAGCCCATGTCCCAGGCGTACTCGAGGAAGACCGCGCGCATGTCCTGGCGGCGGACCTGCTCGGCGAACATCGCGCGATAGAACCGCGGGAACTCGTCCTTCACGTAGAGCGGCAGCTCGGCGTCGGTCGGCAGCCGCACCGTGCGGTAGTTGGTCGTCTCCACGCGGCCCTTGCGCGTGAGCGCGTAGACGAACAGCTCCTGGGCGCCGTCGGCGTTCAGCGTGCCCAGACGGATCGGCAGCATGAACTTCGGCGTCTCGAAGGCCATCTGCAGCGGGCGCAGGTACGTGAAGCCGAGGCGCGACTGCTCGGCGAGGTTCACGCGGGCGACGAAGAACTTCATGCCCTGCCTCAGGTAGCTGCCGAGGACGGGGGAGGCGCCGGCCGGCAGGCGGTAGCCGCTGTCGCGCAGCCACGTCTCCAGCCCGGCGCTCTCGGTGGCCGACAGGATGAGGATGTCGTACTCGCCGACGGTGTAGCGCGCCTCGATCGTGACGCCGAGGCTGCGCGCGCGCGCCTCGAGCGCGTCCCCGGCCCCCTTGTCGGCGCGCGCCGCCGCCAGGGGCGCCCGGAAATACTGCACGACCGAGCACGGATCGGGGTCGAAGTACTCGACGAGCCGCGGCGCCGAGTAGGCGTCGAGATGCTCGATCAGCGCCCGGTCGCTGACCCGGATCTGGCCCTTCTCGAGCACGGTCGGGACCGGGACGACGATCGCGAACTCCTTTGGATCGCCCCTGAAGTCGTTGGCCATCGTCAGCACCGTCTTGTCCTCGTGGCGCACGAGCACGACCTGCGAGGCCTGGTTGAAGAGCTTGCTGTCGGCCTTGGCGACATAGAAGCCGCAGAAGGCCAGCACCGCCGGCGCGGCGGCGACGATCACGAGCACGGCGACGGCGAGGACGGTGAAGCGCTTCATGAGGGCTTCCTCCACTGGTAGCGTGGGCCCGGCAGCAGCCGGTCGAGCAGCGGCACCGCGAACGAGCAGGCGGCGAGCGACCACAGCAGCGGATTGGTCCAGAACAGGCGGAACTGCAGCACGTAGGCGCCCAGCGCCACCAGCGCCGCGAAGAGGATCCGGCCCGCCCGCGAGTCCGGCGTGGTTCGCGGATCGGAGATCATGAAGAAGGCGAAGAGCACCAGCGCGCCGTTCTCCAGTCGGTGGAGGGCGATGGCGAGTGGATCGCCGAGCCAGGCCGCCCGGCCGAGCACGAGCGCCGCGTGGGCAGCGAGGAACGCGCACGTCACGTCGGCGCGGGCCGCCCGATTGACGACGAGGCCGCCGGCCGCCGCCAGCGCGAACGCGAAGAGGACGCCGCTGCCCCACTGCCCGGGCGACACCCACACCTGACCGGTGCCCGCCAGCAGCGCCACGAGCGCGAGGTTCGTCGGATTGAAGACGTGCCGGCCGCGCACGCGCAGGACGAACTTGCTGGCGATGGCCACGACGGCCGCGAGGGCGGCGAGGCCGAGCGAGCCGGTGCGGAGCAGCAGACAGAGCGAGAGCGCCGAGATGAGCGCGCTGCGGAGGTCGGGCGCGCGCCCGGCCAGCCGCGCGCAGAGATGCTGGGTGACGAGCGCGCCGGCGACGATCGCGAGCGCCGTGAGGGGGCGGACCTCGAGGTCGAGCCAGACGACGCCGTAGACGAGGAGCGCGCCGAGCGTGGCGATCTGGTAGAGCCGCGGGTCCCACGCGCGCGGGGTGGGCGCCGGCACGGACCGGTCGAGCGTGCCGGCCGACGGGACCGCGAGCAGGGTCGCCATGCCCGCTTAGACCGGCGGTGCCCGCGAAAGTTCCCGGGGTCAGCGCCCGGTCACCCGGCGAGGATCTCGACCGGCCGCGGCAGGGTGACCAGGACGAGGCAGCCGCCCTCGCTGCCGGCGGCATGCTTGCCCTCGGGCGGGGTGTAGAGGTAGTCGCCGCTCGCGAGGCGGTGCGGGCCGACCTGGAAATCGCCCTCGAGGACGAACAGCTCCTCGCCGGCCGGATGGTTGTGCGCGGGAACCCGGGCGCCCGGCTCCAGGCGTAGAAGGAAGGTGGACGCGCCGGTCGCCTTGTCGTCGCGCAGGATCTTGATCGAGATGCCGGGAGTGCGAAGCGTCTTCCACGCCGTCTCGGCGGTGCGGACGACCGTGTCCGTCGGCTGGCTCATCGTCGCCTCCTCGGCAGAGGTCAGCGCCTGGCCGGCCAGCCGTCCGCCATCTTCGGCTTGCGCTCGGCGCCGGCCTGCACACGGTAGAGCACCATCCGCGTCACGCTCGTCACCTTGTGGATCTCGCCGGCCGGGAAGATCACGGTGTCGCCGGGCTTGAGCCGCACCTCGCGGCGGCCGTCGTCGAAGAGCCCTTCGCCCTCCAGCACGTGGTAGATCTCGTCCGCCGTCGGATGCGAGTGGATCGGCGAGGTCTGCCCGGGCTCCCAGCCGACGACGCTGATCGAGCAGTAGGGCGTCTCGGCCAGGAACTTGTAGACGTGGTGGTCCGGCGAGAATTCCGTGGCGGCGCCCATGTCGAAGATTTCCATGCGTTCCCTCCGTGACGGGCTCCGTCGTACTATACAGGCCCATGGAAATGTCCAGCATCCCGTTCGGCACGACCGACTGGTCGGCGGTGGAGGCGACCGGGCATCCCGGTGAGACCGGCACCGCGACCTGGCGTACCCGGACCTTCAACGGCATCCGCGTGCGCATCGTGGAGTACTCGCCCGGCTACCTCGCCGATCACTGGTGCTCGAAGGGCCACATCCTGCTCTGCCTGGAAGGCGAGCTGCACACCGAGCTGGCCGACGGCCGCACGGTGCTCCTGCGGCCGGGGATGAGCTACCAGGTAGCCGACGGCGCCGAGGCCCATCGCTCGCGCACGACGACCGGCGCCCGGCTCTTCGTCGTGGATTAGTTGAGAAAGACAGGACTGCGAGTCCTCGGAGACGTGCCGTGGGGGCGGCACGTCGGGCTGTTCTACGAGACGAAACAAGATCTGCTGGAGATCTGCCGGCCGTTTCTCCAAGCCGGTCTCGAGAGCAACGAGGGATGCGTGTGGGTGATCGCCGCGCCGCTCACCGAGCAGGAGGCGTGGGCTGCCTTGCGCGATACCGTTCCCGCCCTCGAGCAATATCGAGCTGAGCAGCGCATCGAAATCCTCCGGAGCCAGACGTGGTATTTCACCGGCGACAGCCCGGATCTTCAGAAGGTGGCGCGCGGTTGGGAGGACAGGCTCGCCGACGCTCTGCGTCGAGGCCATGAGGGCCTGAGGGTGGCGGCCAGCGCCCCGCGGCTCGACGCGAAGGACTGGGCGGACTTCTTCGACTACGAGGCGCGGCTGAACGCCTACCTCGCCGACAAAGCGATGCTGCTCCTGTGCTTCTACCCGGTTCCCGCCGGTCGAGCAGCGGACGTCTCGCGCACGCATCCGTCGACGGTGCGCAAGCGGCACGGCGAGTGGGAGGCGCCCGGAGCTCCGGATTAGGGCTCCCGGCGCAGCACCTCGATGTCGTTGAGGACGGTGCGAGGGTGGAGGAAGGTCGAGGAGTAGATCTCGCGGACGACGCCGGCGCGGTCGAGCAGAAACACCTTCAGCACGTGGGACAGCTCCCGCCGCGATCGTCGCCCCGGCCGCTCCGTCGTGGAGCGCACGTCCTGGCCGAAGCCGTCCAGCAGCGGCTGCAGGGCCCGTCGCGAGCGCGTGGTGAAGAAATACCACGGCACCCCACCGTCGTCGCCGGGCCGGTCGCCGGCATACCCGCGCATCGCCGCCGGCGTGTCGTGATCGGGATCGAAGGAGAGCGTGACCAGCCGTAGCGCCCTCCGGAGGCCGGGCGTCTCGTCGACGGCGCGCTTGAGCGCGTCGAACACGCGCAGCGCGAGCGGACAGCCCTCGGGATCGACGCACGTCGTGTAGACGAACCCCAGGACGGTGATGCGGTCGCGCGTGAACTGCCGCAGCCGCTGCGGGCGGCCGGCGAGGTCGAGCACTTCGCCGTCCGGCGCCGCCATGATCCGATGCAGCGTGTACGTGCCGGGCGCCGGCGGCTCGAAGTCGAGCGCGGGCAGCGGCCCCGGGTCGTGGGCGAGCGCGGGGGCGACGGCGAGCCAGAGGAGCGCCGCCGCCGCCGCGACCCTCACGACGAGCGGAGCGCCCGGGAGCCGAGCTTCATGTGGTGGGCGCGGCCGAGCTGCTCCTTGGTGAAGTCCACCTCGAACACCTGCTTCAGCTCACGGCCGTCCCAGGCGAAGCCACGCAGGAACTGCTCGTTGTCCGCGCCGCCCTTGTCCCAGTTGGCCAGCAGCGACGAGGTGATGTAGACGCGCTTGCCGTCCCAGCTCTGCGAGATCATGTTGACCTGCTTGCCGGTGACCTTCGCGTACGTCTGCTTCGGCGCGGCCGGAGTGCTCAGGTCGAAGTAGCGCGTGGTGCCGTCCATGAACGTGTTGACCCACAGGCCCTTGCCGTCGCGCGTGATGCTGATGTCGACGGGCAACGGGATCTTGGCCGGATCGCCGATGGTGGCGACGTCCTTGGCCTGCCACTCGCCGCTGCCGTCCTGCTTGACCAGCCAGATCTTCGACGTGAGCGCGGTGGCGGCGACCGCCCAGTTGTCGCCGGCCTTCGGCGACCACCGGATCTCGAGCGGCGCCCCCGGCACCGCGAAGATCTTCTTCGGCTTCAGCGCCTTCAGGTCCCACAGCACCATCGTGTTGCCGAAGCGCTTCATCGCCTCGGGGTCGTTGACCACCTCGCCGAGCGGCCGCATGTAGTTCGCGTAGCCCGCGAAGCTGGAGGTGAGCAGGACGTTCTTCTTCGGATTGACGGCCAGGTCGTAGCCGTAGCCGTCGCCGCCGCCGTCGGTCGGCATGGGATAGGCGGCGATGAACTCGCCCTTGTTGTTGTAGAGCGCCATCCCGGTGACGCCACCCTTGTCCTTGGCGTTGGAGAGCGTCTGCACCAGCATCCGCCCGGGCAGCGCATAATAGGTGTGCGGTCCCACGTAGCCGGTCCGCTCCGTCAGGTCCACGATCGTCTGCACGAGCTTCGGCTTCCCCGGATCGGTCCCGATGTCGAACACGTAGATCTTGCTGTCCGAGAGGCCGCCGGCCCAGAGGAAGCGCCGATCGTCGGTGAAGCCCATGTGGTGCGCTTCGCCGCGCCCGCCGACCGAGGCCGACCCCAGCACCTTGCCGTACGTCTTCGACTTGGGGTTGACGTCGACGGTGACGAGCTTGTCGGAGCCGTCGCCCACGCCGTCGACGCCGAGCGCCCAGACGTAGACGTAGTCCTCCTGGCCCTTGATGAGCTTGGCGATGTACGGCGAGTTGCAGGTCTCGTCCGCCCAGGCGGCGGTGACCCCGGTCAGGCCGAACGCGATCAGCCACGCGAACAGGACACCGATCCTCGCTCCGCCATGAATGCGCATGAAAGCCTCCCGGTTCAGAGGGTCATCTCGAGCACGTAGAGCCCGCCGATCAGACGATCGACGGCGTAGACGATACCGCGATCGTCGACGAACACGTCGTTGATCTGGATGGCGCCGGCCCGCGAGCCGGCCGGCGCTGCCGGCACGTAGGCGGCGACTTCCCGTGGCCGGAACGGATCGGAGAGGTCGAAGGCGCGGACGCCGCCGTTGAAGAAGGTCCCGACGACGATCGTGTCGGACACCCACGCGCCCGGCGCCGGCCGGTTCTCGTGCAGGTTGTGGGCGCCGTAGCGTCCGCCCCGGTCCTTGAACTCGTCGAGCGGCGGCAGCGGGCAGGTCGCGATCGGCACCGGGTTCGTCTCCTCCCGCACGTCCACGACCCACACGAGCTTGGGCCAGTCGCCGCCGGCGTCCCGGGTCGCCTCGTCGGAGACGACCATCAACCCGCGGCTCAGGAGCGGCAGCACCGTGTGGGTGAAGCCGGGGAAGGGCGGGTGATAGTCCCAGCGGCTGACCAGGCGCGGACGCGCGAGGTCCGCGATGTCGAGGATGACCGCGCCGCCGTCCAGGTAGCCGATCCACGCCCGGTCGGGTCGTTGCGGGTAGACGTTCGTGTTGTGGGCGCGATAGCCGGCGTCGAAGGTCGGATGACGCACGGGTGGCGGCTCGACGTCGCCGTCGCGCGTGCCCGGCAGCCACCAGCGCCCGACCTCCGTCGGCCGCGTGGGATGGCGGACGTCGACGATGCGGTAGCACTGATCGTCCTTCGGGTGGCGGGCCTTGAAGTCGGCGGCGCCGCTTGCCATGTGGACGTGGACGCCGTCGACGAACCAGAGATGGTGGACGCCGCGCGAGTGCGGACCGGAGGCGTCGAAGAATGCGACCGAGCGCGGCGTGCGCGGATCGGCGACGTCGAAGATCTCGAACCCGGCCGGCGTCAGGCCGACCTTGGTCGTCTGGTAGGCGACGACGAGCAGGTCGCCGGCGAGGTCGAGCGAGTTGGAGCGCATGTCGCGGTGCGGGAGGTCGGATTGAAAGAGCAGGCCCGGCGTGCGGGGATCGGTCACGTCGACGGCAGTGACGTTCTTGGGCGCCGACTCGTGGGCCAGCCACAGCACCCGGCGGCCGTCGCGGGTGAGCTGCACGACCATGCCCTCGCCGCAGTTGCCGAACCCGCCGAGGTCGTGGTGGGCCAGCAGCCGCATGTCGTGCGACGTGTCGAGCATGGCCATGGCGGCAGGGCCGCGGTCAGCCGGCGGTGGCCAGGCGCGCCACCTGGGTCCGGCGCCAGTCGGCGCGCGACGCGAAGCCGGGACGGCGCCGGCAGATGGCCTCCGTCTCGGCCATGATCGCCTCCGCCGGCGCCTCGATGTCGAACGGCTCGGCGAAGGGCTGCGGCGTGTGCCACGGCGTGTCGACGAACAGCTCGACCCGGTTGCCCTCGGGGTCGGCGAAGTACACCGACCACGCGTTGCCGTGAGTGACGATCCGGAACTCCTTGATGCCTGTGTCGCGCACCCGCGCGTGCAGGGCCTTGAGGTCGGCGAGCGTCGGCAGCTTGAAGGAGATCTGGTTCACGACGTTGTAGCCGGCGTCCGGCGGCCGGCCGGTGACCAGCACCAGCTGGTGATGCTCGTCGGGATCGCGCGACAGGAACGCCAGCGTGCGTCCCGACTCGTCGAGGGTGCCGCGATCGGTGACCAGCAGGCCGAGCACGCGGGTGTAGAAATCCACCATCGTCCCGATGTCGGTCACGTGGATCCCGAAGTGGCTGAGCGCGGGCGCGGCAGACGTCATGGTCTCTCCTCCCACGGCAAGCATCTCACACCGCCAGGTACGCCCGGCGCACCTCGGGGTCGGCCAGAAACGTCGCCATCGAGTCCTGGTAGCGCACCATCCCCTTCTCGACGATGTAGACGCGGTCGCCCAGCTCGCTGACGAAGCGCACGTTCTGCTCGGCCAGCACCATCGTGAGCCCGCTCGCCTTCAGGCGCCCCAGCTGCTGGCGCAGGGTTTCCACCACGAGCGGCGCCAGTCCCTCCGACGGCTCGTCGAGCAGGAGGACCTCCGGGTTGCCCATCAGCGTGCGGGCGATCGTGAGCATCTGCTGCTCGCCGCCGCTCAGCGTACCGCCGAGCTGGCGGGCGCGCTCGCGGAGGATGGGGAACAGCTCGAACACCCGGTCCTCCGTCCACGGCCCGGCCCGGCCGTTGCCCCACGTCCGGCGGGCGACCTCCAGGTTTTCGTGCACGGTCAGGTTCGGAAAGATGCGCCGGTCCTCGGGCACGAAGCCGATGCCGAGCCGCACGACCCGGAACGGAGCGAACCCGGCGACGTCGCGGCCGCGCAGGATGACGCGGCCCGTGTGCGGTGGCGTGAGCCCGATGATCGTGCGGACGGTGGTGGTCTTGCCGGCGCCGTTGCGGCCGAGCAGGCACACGACCTCGCCCGCCTCGACCGTCAACGAGAGGTCGAAGAGAATGTGGCTGTCGCCGTAGTACGTCTCGACGTGGCTGAGCTCGAGCAGCGCCATCAGGCGGTCACCGGCTGGCCGAGGTAGACCCGCTGCACGTCGCCGTTGGCGCGGACCTCGGCGGGCGCGCCCTCCGCGAGCACCGTGCCCTGATGCAGGACCGTGATCCGCCGCGCCACCGCGAACACGACATCCATGTCGTGCTCGGTGAACACGACGGTGAGCCCGGTGTCGCCGGCGATGCGCGCGACCAGCGCCATGATCTCGTGGCGCTCGCGCGGCGCCATGCCGGCCGTCGGCTCGTCGAGGAGCAGCAGCCGGGGCGCGCCGGCCAGCGCGATGGCCAGCTCCAGCCGGCGCTGATCGCCGTGGGCCAGGATCCCGCTCGGCTTGCCGGCCTGCTCGCGCAGCCCGACGCGCTCGAGCAGCGCCAGCGCCTCGTCGCGATAGAGGCGCCGGGCCGGGAGCAGGATGTTGTAGTGCCGGCGGTGGTGGCTGAGGAAGGCCGTCTGCACGTTCTCCAGCGCGCTGAGGCGGCGAAAGATGCTGGTGATCTGGAACGTGCGGCCCAGGCCGCGGCGGCAGAGCCGATGCGGGGGCAGCCCGCTGACCTCCTCGCCGCCGAAGTAGATCCGCCCGGTGTCGTGCCTCAGATCGCCGCTGATCAGGTTGAAGAGCGTGGTCTTGCCGGCGCCGTTGGGACCGATGATCGCCCGCAGGTCGCCGGGCTCGACCGACAGGTCCACGCCGTTCACGGCCTGGACGCCGCCGAAGTGCTTGCGCAGGCCGAGAATGGCGAGGATCAGGCCTTGGCGGCTGGACGGGTCCGCCACGGGCGCCCCCCTGCGAGTCCCACGAAGCCGTAGGGCAGGACCACGATCACGACGATCACGATGCTGCCCAGGAACAGCGGCCAGTACACGGGCCACTGGCGGCTGACGAGCCACTCCAGGATCTTGAAGCCGAACGCGCCGGCCAGGGGCCCGTAGAACGACTGCACGCCGCCCAGCAGCGCGACGACCAGCGGCTCGAAGGACTTCGTGAAGTACGCGAAGTCGGGAAAGACGCTGCCGTTGTAGAAGGCGAACAGCCCGCCGGCCACGCCCGAGAAGGCGCCCGAGATGACGAAGGCGACCAGCTGGTGCCGCCGCACGTCGATCCCGATGAAGCGCGCTCGGCGAGGGTTCTCCCGCACCGACCTCAGCGCGTAGCCGAACGGCGAATCCACGATGAGGCGCAGGGCGAGCAGGCTCAGGCCGACCACCGCCAGCGTGAAGTAGTAGTAAGCCGCGGGCGACTTGAGCGCGGCGGGCGGCCACACGTCGAGCAGGCCGTCGTCGCCGCCGGTGAGGGCCTTCCACTTGAAGATCACGGTGAAGACGATCTGCGCGAACGCCAGCGACAGCATCGCGAAGTACGTGTGGCTGAGCCGGACGATGAAGAAGCCGAACAGCAGCGCGCCGGCGGCCGCGGCCAGCGGCGCCGCCGGCAGCGCGAGCAGCATGGGCAGCCCGGCGCGCTTGACCAGCAGGGCGGGGGCGTAGGCCCCCAGGGCGAAGTAGGCGGCGTGACCGAAGGAGACCATCCCGCCGAAGCCCATCAGGAGATTGAAGGCGGTGGCGAAGAGCCCCACGATGGCGATCTCGGTCAGCAACTGCAGGAAAAACGGGGGCAGCGCCAGCGGTGCCACCGCCAGCGCCACGACCAGGAGCCCGAGCCAGCCGGCCCGCGGCATCGCTACTGTTCCGGCCGGCCGAGCAGCCCCCACGGCCGCACGATGAGCACGACGGCCATGATGGCGAAGAGGAGCACGATGGAGACGGCCGGGAAGACCAGGATCCCGAACGACTGCAGCAGGCCGACCAGCAGCGCGCTGATGAAGCTGCCGGCGAAGCTGCCCAGCCCGCCGATGACGACGACGACGAAGGCGGTGGTCAGCACGTCGCCGTCCATGCCGAGCGCGACGGCGACGGTGGGCGCGGCCAGCGCGCCGCCGAGCCCGGCCAGCGCGCTGCCGAACACGAACACCTGCGTGTAGAGCGCGGCCACGTTGACCCCGAGCGCGCCCAGCATCTCGCGGTCGACGGTGGCGGCGCGAATGAGCATTCCCCAGCGCGTGCGATAGAAGACGAGCCAGAGCGCCAGCGCCACCAGCGGCGCCAGGCCCAGCACCAGGACGTAGTACGACGGAAACGGTTGACCGAAGACGCGCACCGACCCCGCCAGCGCCGCCGGCCGCGGCACGCTCTTGTTGTCGGGCCCCCACGCCAGCAGCACCAGCGTGCCGATGACCAGGATCAGCCCGAAGGTGAGGATGAGCTGCATGAGCGGGTCGCGGCGGTAGATCAGGCGCAGCAGGCCGATCTCGATGACGCCGCCCAGCATGGCGACCCCGAGCGGGGCCAGCAGCAGCGCGACCCAGAACGCCCACGGCCGGTCGGGGAGAACCTCGACCAGCGTCACCATGAGATAGGCGCCGACCATGTAGAAGCTGCCGTGAGCGAGATTCACGATGCGGGTGACGCCGAAGATCAGGGACATCCCGACCGAGACCAGGAAGAGGAACATGCCGACGCTGAGGCCGCTCATCACCTGCACGGTGATGAGCGGCCCGTTCGTGATCCAGGGAAAGAGCGTGGTGATGACTTACTTCTTCTTGTCGGCCGCGGCCGCTCGCAGCTTGGCGACCTCGTCGCAGCTCTTGATGACGTCCCGGCCGTGGGTTTCCTCGATGTCGGCCAGGACCGGCTTGCCCTGCGGATTCATCTTGACGACGCCGACCCACTGCGGCGGGACGGCCTGCTGATCGCAGCCGCGCATCACCACCTTGCCCCACGGAAAGTCCATCTCGTACCCTTCGCTCAGGGCCGTGATGACCTTGTCGGTCTCGGCGCTCTTGGCCCGCTTGATGGCCTCGACGATGATGTAGGCGCTGGCGTAGCCCCACGAGGCGCCCAGGGTCGGCCCCTTCTTGGCCCGGGCCTCGTACTTCTTGACCCATTCCGCGAGCTTCGGATGCCGCTTCTGCATGCCGTCGTCGTACCACGCGAAGCCGGGCGCGACGGCGCCGATCGGCGCCTCCTTGCCGAGCGGGTCGAGCTCGTCGGGGTTGCCGACCGACGCGCTGAGGAACCGCACCTTCTCGAAGAGCCCGAAGGGACGGGCCTGCTTGACGAAGGCGATCTCCTGCGCGCCCCACACGGAGCTGATGAACGCGTCCGCCCCCGACTGGAGCAGCGCGGTGATGTAGGGGCTGTGGTCGGTCTCGCCCAGCTTCGGCCAGTTCTCCTGCGAGACCTGCACGTCGGGCTTGAGCTGCTTGAGGTAGGCGATGAACTCCTCCCACACGTTGTGTCCGTACTCGTAGTCGGGCGAGATGTGCGCCCACTTCTTGTACGGCAGCGCGGCCGCCTTCTTCGCCAGGGCCCGCACGTACTGGTTCACGTTGTTGGTGGTGTGGGCGACGTACCGATGGCCGTCGTCCCAGGTCAGCCGGGAGGTCTGGCAGTGGGTGGCGAAGTAGAGGGTCTTGACGTCTTTCGCGTAGGCCGAGATCGCCAGGCCGACACCGCTCGAGATGCACCCGGCCAGGAAATCGACCTTCTCCTGCCCGACGAGCTCGCGGGCGGCCTTCACCGCTTCGTCCGGCTTGAGCTTGTCGTCGCGGAAGATGAACTCGATGGGCCGGCCGAGGACGCCGCCGGCGTCGTTGATCTCCTTGGCCGCCATCAGCAGGCCTTCCTTGTAGGGGAAGGTGTAGACGGTGGCCAGGCCGCTGTACGAGTTGATCTCGCCGATCCGGATCGGCGCTTTGCTCTGGGCGGCGGCCGGGCCGACCGCGGCGAGCGCGACCGCGAGCCCGGTCAGGATCGCCAGCGCTCGCGTCCCGTAGTGGATGCGTCTCGGCATGGGATGCCTCCTGCGGGGGTCGGACGGTCGAGAGGTGGGCAGACTCTGCCTGTGCCGTCGGGAGGTTGTCAAGGCGCGTTTCGGAGGGAGCATAATACCGGCCGTGCACTTCGAGTACCACGAGCCCACCTCCGTGCGCGAGGCCGTCGAGCTGGGCGCGCGGTTCGGCGCCGACGGCCGCTTCCTGGCCGGGGGCACCGACCTCCTCATCCAGATGCGCCGCGGCCAGCTCCGTCCCCGTCACGTCGTGAGCCTGCACCGCGTGCCCGGCCTCGACGCGATCGACGTCGACGGCGCGGTCACGCTCGGGGCGCTCGTGACTCACCGCCGGCTGGAGCGTGAGCCGAGCTTCCGGGGTGCGCTGCAGGCGCTGATCGAGGGCGCCGAGGTCGTCGGCGGCCACCAGATCCGCAACGTGGCCACGGTGGGTGGCAACATCGTCAACGCCTCGCCGGCGGCGGACGTGGCGCCGGTGCTGCTCGCGCTCGACGCCGAGGTGACGTGCCTCGGTCCCGGCGGGGAGCGGTCGCTGCCGCTCGAGGCGTTCGCGTCGGCGCCCGGCGTGACCGCGCGGCGGCCCGACGAGCTGCTGACGCGCGCGCGCTTCGCGCGGCTGCCGCCGCACTCCGCGACGGCGTTCCTCAAGGCCGGCCGGCGGCGGGCCATGGAGATCTCGCTCGTGTGCGTGGCCGCGCGCGTCACGCTCGATGCGAGCCGCGAGCGCTGCCTCGACGTGCGCATCGTGCTGGGGGCCGTGGCCCCCACCGCCATGCGCGCGCGCGCCGCCGAGCTCGGCCTGCGGGGACAGCCGCTGACCGCGCAGGCCCTGCGCGAGGCCGGACGGGCGGCGGCCGGCGAGTGCCGGCCCATCAGCGACGTCCGGGCCTCGGCGCGCTATCGCGCGCTCCTGGTGGCGACGCTGGTGGAGCGGGCGCTGGCCCGCTGCGGCGAGCGCATCCGGCAGGCCGCGTGATGGGCAAGCTGGCCCTGAGCCTCACGATCAACGGCGAGAGCCACGACGTGCTCGTGGAGCCGCATCGAACGCTCCTGGACGTCCTGCGCACCGATCTGGGGCTGACCGGCACCAAGGAGAACTGCCTGGACGCCGAGTGCGGCGTCTGCACGCTGCTGCTCGACGGCATGGCCGTCAACGCGTGCATCGTGCTCGCCGTGCAGTGCCGCGACCGCACGGTCGTGACCATCGAAGGCCTGGCCGTCGGCGCCGAGCTGCATCCGCTGCAGCGCGCGTTCATCGACGCCGGCGCCGTGCAGTGCGGATACTGCATTCCGGGGATGATCCTGGCCGCCCGGGCGTACCTCGACGAGAATCCCACCCCGAGCGAGGCCGAGGTCCGGGAGGCCCTGGCCGGCAACCTCTGCCGCTGCACCGGCTACCAGAAGATCGTGGACGCCGTGATGCGCGCGGCGGGCGCGCCGGCGGCGGCGCGGTGATGACGGCGACGCGGATCGTCGGGCGGTCGCTGCCCCGCATGGACGCGCCGGGCAAGGTGACGGGCACGGCGATCTACGCGGCGGACTTCGCGCTGCCCGGCATGCTCCATGGCCGGGTGCTCCGGAGCCGGGACCCTCATGGGCGCCTCGTGCAGATCGACGCGAGCCGGGCCGCCCGGGTTCGAGGGGTGCGCGCCGTCCTCACCGCGGCCGACGTGGCCGACGTGCGCTACGGGGGCAGCGTCAAGGACGAAGAGGTGTTCGCGCGCGACCGCGTGCGCTTCGCCGGCCAGCCGCTGGCGGCCGTGGCGGCCACGTCGCCGGAGGCCGCCGCCGAGGCGCTTGCCGCGATCGAGGTGGCCGTGGAGCCGCTGCCGCCGATCGTCGACGTGACGGACGCCCTGGCGGCCGGCGCTCCGCTCGTGCACGAGGGCTGGGCGAGCTACGCGGCGCTGCCGATCCTTCACCGCGACGGCAACGTCTGCAACCGCGCGCGCATCGTGGTGGGGGACGTCGAGCGCGGCTTCGAGGAGGCCGACCGCATCTTCGAGCATCGCTTCGTCACGCGCAGCGTTCACCAGGGCTACACCGAGCCGCGGGCGGCGGTCGCCCAGTGGGACAGCGCGGGCCAGGTCACCGTCTGGTCGAACACCCAGCTTCCCTTCGAGATCCAGAGCACGCTGTCGGAGATCCTTCAGGTCCCTGTCTCCAAGGTCCGCGTCGTCGTGCCGGGAGTCGGCGGCGGCTTCGGCGGCAAGCTGCGCGTGGGCGTCGAACATTTCGCTGCGCTGCTGGCCCGGAAGACCGGACGGGCCGTGAAGGTGATGACGACGAGCGAGGAGGAGCTGACGGCGGCGTATGCGCGACAGCCGGCCATCGTCGAGCTGAAGACCGGCGTCACGACCGACGGACGCCTGCTCGCGCGCGAGGGCCGCCTCTGGTTCGACACCGGCGCCTTCGCGGGCTCGGGCCCGGGCGTGGCCTCGGTCGCCACGCTCATGCTGGCCGGACCGTACCGGATTCCTCATTTGCTGCTCGAGGGCTACGCCGTCTACACGAACAAGACCAACTTCGGCTCGTTCCGGGCGCCGTCGGGCCCCCAGGCGAACTTCGCCGTCGAGTCGCAGATGGACATCATCGCCGACGCCCTCCACCTCGACCCGCTCGACTTCCGGCTGAGGAACATCGTGCGCGAGGGCGAGGAGGGACCGACCGGGCAGGTGCTCACGGCGGTCGGGCTCGAGGAGTGTCTGCGCAAGGTCGCCGACGCGATCGGGTGGAAGGATCGCCGCCCCGCGCCGGGGCGGGGCAAGGGGATCGCCTGCGGCTGGTGGACCACCACCGGCGGGTCGTCGGGGGTCTACGTGAAGATCAATCCGGACGGCACCGTGGCGCTCAACACCGGGGCGGCCGAGATCGGCACCGCCGCGCTGACCGGCGCCGCCCAGGTTCTCGCCGAGGACCTTGGCGTGGAGCTCGCCGACATCAACGTGGTCTCGGCCGATACCCTCTCCACACCGTTCGACTTCGGCGCCCAGGGCAGCCGCACCGCGTTCGCCGTCGGCAACGCGTGCCGGGCGGCGGTGGCCGACCTGAAGCGCCAGGTCATCGCGCTCGGCGCAAGACAGCTCGGCGTGGACGAGAGCGCGCTGGAGCTGCGGGACGGCGCGGTGGTCGCGCCGGCCGAGGGCAAGCGCGCGACGCTGGCGGAGCTGGCGCGCATCTCCCAGGCCTCCGGCGGCGGGCTGATCGCCCACGGCACGTTCGTCGCCCCGCCCACGCCGTACGACGCCAAGCGCGTCGAGGGCCACGTGTATCCCGTGTTCCATTCTCCGAGCTTCCACGCGCACGCGGTCGATCTCTCCGTCGACGCCGACACCGGCGAGGTGACGATTCATCGCTACGTCGTCGCCCAGGACGTCGGGTTCGCCATGAACCCGACGTACATCGAGGGCCAGATCGAGGGGGGCGTGGCGCAGGGCCTGGGGCAGGCGCTGTCGGAAGAGATCGTCTACGACGCCGGCCGCGTGCTGAACGCGAACCTCACCGACTACAAGATGCCGACCGCGGTGGACGTTCCTCGTATCGAGTCCATCCTCGTCCAGCATCCGAGCCTGGTCGGCCCCTTCGGCGCCAAGGGCGTCGGCGAGCCGCCCAACATCGAGCCGCCGGCGGCGGTGGCCAACGCGGTGGCGAGCGCGACGGGGGTCAGGATCACCAGCCTGCCGATCACGGCGGAGAAGGTCGCACTCGCGTTGCGGGAGCGTGAGCGGTGAGGACCGGTCTCCTGCTGATGCCCTCGCGGCCGGCCACAGAGCTGGCCGACCTCGCCGCGCGCGCGGAGGCGCTCGGCTACGACGATTTCTGGCTGGCCGACGAGCGCTTCTTCCGCGAGGTGTACACGGTGCTCGGCCTCGCCGCCACCCGCACCACTCGCATCCGCCTGGGGCCCGGCGTCACCGATCCCTACTCGCGCCACGCCGCGCTGACCGCCATGGCGATCGCGACGCTCGACGAGGTCACCGGCGGGCGCGCCATCCTCGGCCTCGGGGCAGGGGTGTCCGGGTTCCGCGAGCTGGGGATCGACGCCGCGCGCTCCGCGGTGGCCATGCGGGAGTCGGTGGAGCTGATCCGCCGGCTCCTGGCCGGCCAGACGGTGACGCAGAAGGGCGAGCAGGTCAGCGTCGACGACGGCCGGCTCGACTTCAGGCCGCCCCGGGCGGCGGTGCCGATCTACGTCGCCTCCCAGCGCGAGGCCGGCTGTCGCGTGGCGGGACGCGTCGCCGACGGCGCCATCATGCAGGGCTGCGTCGCCGCGCCGCTGCTGCAGTTCTTCCGGCGCTCGGTCGCCGAGGGGGCTCGCCGCGCCGGGCGTGATCCGGCCAGCGTGGAGCTGGTCGGTCGCATCAACGTCTGCATCGCCGACGACGTCCGGGCCGCGCGGGACGTCATGCGCCCGACCATCGTGCGCAGCCTCGCCGCGCAGCGGCCCGACTTCTTCACCTTCACCGCGGCCGGCCTCGACGTGCCCGCTGCGCTGCGCGAGCGGCTGCTCCGGCTCGCCTACACCCACGATCCGACGCCGCTCGGCGAGCTGGCGCCGCTCGTCCCCGATGCCTTCGTCGACGCCGTCACCCTGACCGGGCCGCCCGCCGTGGTCGCGACCGGCGTGACCCGGCTCGCGCGCGCCGGGATCGGTCGGCTCATGGTGTTTCCGCTGGCGGTGGACGGAAACCTCGTCACCACGATCGAACGGTTCCAGACCGACGTGATGCCAGCCGTTCGCGCGGCGCTGGAGAGGAGCTGAGCGATGCCGGTGCGCTACGTGATCACCACGCTGAAGCCGGGTGTGAAGCCGGAGGACTACGAGCGCTGGCTGCGCGAGTACGACTACCGCGTGGCGGCGACGCTGCCGTCGATCGTGAGTTACCGGACCCACCGGATCGAGGGGCCGATCACCGGGGCCGAGCAGGCCGGCTGGCGCTACATCGAGCGCATCGAGGTCCGCGACAAGGACCAGTATGCGAAGGATCTCGCCTCCCCGGCCGGCCAGGAGCTGATCCGGCAGCTCTACGACAACTACCTCGAGCGGTCGAAGAACGTCTTCTTCTGGTCCGAGCCGATCGAGGACTGAGCCGGGTGCGGATCGACTGGGACGTGCCGATCGCCGTCGACGACGGGCTCGTCCTGCGGGCCGACGTGTTCCGCCCGAGGGCCGGCAAGTCTCCGGTCATCCTCTCCTACGGGCCGTACGGCAAGTGGCTGCACTTCGAGGACCTCTACACCGATCAGTGGCGCCGCATGGTCGAGCAGCATCCCGACGTCGTCGCCGGCTCGACCAGCACGTACGCGAACTGGGAGGTCGTCGATCCCGAGAGGTGGGTGCCGGACGGCTATGCCTGCGTGCGCGTCGACTCGCGCGGGGCCGGGCGCTCGCCCGGCGTCATGGACATGTGGTCGGCGCGCGAGGCGAGGGACCTCTACGCCTGCGTCGAGTGGGCGGCACGCCAGCCGTGGTCCACCGGCAAGATCGGCCTCGACGGGATCTCCTATTACGCGATGAACCAGTGGCAGGTGGCCGCGCTCCAGCCGCCGCACCTCGCCGCCATCTGCGTCTGGGAGGGCGCCGCCGACTACTACCGGGACCTCTCGCACCACGGCGGCATCCTGTGCGCCTTCGGGCGCGCATGGTATCCCTCGCAGGTCGTGCGCGTGCAGCACGGCCGCGGCGCCCGCGGCTACCGCTCGCGCATGACCGGCGACTGGGTCTCGGGCCCGTCGACGCTGACCGAGGAGCAGCTCGGCGCGGCCCGCCGCGATTTCTGGGAGGACTGCCGCCGCAACCCGCTGGCGAGCGACGCGTACTGGCGCTCGCGCATGCCGGACTGGTCGAAGGTCACCGTGCCGCTCTTGTCGGCGGCCAACTGGGGCGGGCAGGGGCTGCACCCGCGCGGCAACTTCGAGGGGTTCATGCGGTCGGCGTCGAAGCAGAAGTGGCTCGAGGTGCACGGCATCGAGCACTGGACGCACTTCTACACGGATTACGGGGTCGCCCTGCAGAAGAAGTTCTTCGGCCACTTCCTCAAGGGCGAGAACACCGGCTGGACGAAGCAGCCGCGGGTGCTGCTGCAGGTGCGCCACCCCGGCGAGCGCTTCGTCGAGCGGGCCGAGCGCGAGTGGCCGCTGGCGCGCACGCGCTGGACGAAGCTCTACCTGCACCCGGCCGGCCAGAGCCTCGCGCGCGCGCCGGTCGGCCGCGGCGGCCGCCTGAGCTATGCCGGCCTCGGCGACGGCGTGACGTTCCTGACGCCGCCGCTCGACGAGGCGACGGAGGTCACCGGGCCGGTGGCCGCCAAGCTGTGGGTCTCGTCGGAGACGAGCGACGCCGATCTCTTCCTGGTGCTGCGCGTCTTCTCGCCGAACCTGGCCGAGGTGACGTTCCAGGGCGCGCTCGACCCGCACACGCCGATCGCCCAGGGCTGGCTGCGCGCCTCGCACCGCAAGCTCGATCGCGCGCTGACGACGCCGTGGCGCCCGTACCACACCCACGACGAGACGCAGCCCCTGACGCCTGGCCGGGTGTACGAGCTCGACATCGAGATCTGGCCGACGAGCATCGTCGTGCCAGCCGGCGCGCGCCTCGGGCTGACCGTGCGCGGGCGGGACTACGAGTATCCCGGCGGGGCGAGCGCCGGCCTCGGGACGCTCGGCGCCGTCTTCACCGGTGTCGGTCCGTTCAAGCACGACGACGCGGAGGACCGGCCGCCGGAGGTCTTCGGCAAGACCGTCACGATCCACTGCGGTCCCCGGCAGCCCTCGCACGTCCTGCTGCCGATCGTTCCGGAGACGGCGGCGTGACGCTCGGCGACGCGCGCGTCCAGCGCTTTCTGGCCACCAAGGAGATCGTGGTGCTGGCCACGACGCAGGCCGACGGCGCGCCGCTGGCGATGCCGATGTGGTTCCTGCACGACCCCGGCACGCTGACGATGATCAGCGAGCAGTCCACCCAGAAGGTGCGCAACCTGCGACGCGACGCGCGCGTGTGCGTGGTGGCCGAGGCCGGCGGCGGTGGCGAGGAGATCCGCGGCGTGACGGTGCTGGGCCGCGCGGAGTTCCTGCCCGACGGCCCCGAGCGGCAGGCCCTCGCCGAGCGCTTCCACGCGAAGTATCCTTCCCTCGCGCGGCTCTGGGGCGGCCGCGCGATGCCGCTCGACCGCGTCATGTTCCGGGTCCTCCCCGCCCGCGTGCGCAGCTGGGGGCTGGGGTGATCGAACGACACTCCGAGGAGACGACGTCATGCCGACAGCGGTGATCGACGGGATCGAGGTCAACTACGTCACGCGTGGCAGCGGCCCGGCGCTGCTGATGCTGGCGCCCGGCGGATTCGACGCCACGCTGGAGAAGTGGGCGACGGCCGGCGTGTGGAAGGGCATGCGCCCGCTCGACACGCTGACCAGTGCCTGCACGGTGATCGCCTACGACCGGCGCGAATCCGGCGCGTCCGGCGGCCGCGTCGAGCGGCTCACGTGGGCGGTCTTCGCCGACCAGGCGAAAGCGCTGCTCGATCACCTCGGCGTGCGCGACGCGTTCGTTCTCGGTGGCTGCATGGGCTGCTCGGTCGCGCTGGCCTTCGCGGCGCGCCATCCGGCGGCGACCCGGGCGCTGATCCTGCACTGGCCCGTCGGCGGCTACCGCTGGAAGCTGAACGGCGCCGAGCGCTTCGCCCGGCACCTGCGCTTCGCCCGCGAGCACGACATGACGACCGTGGTGAAGCGCGCCCACGAGGGCAAGTCGTTCTGGCAGGATCCCGAGGCCGGGCCCTGGGCCTCGGTGATCGCGCGCGACCCGAAGTTCGCCGCGGCCTTCGCGGCGCTGGACCACGATCGCTACCTCGGGCTGGTGGCCGCCAGCGCGCGCGGCCTGTTCGATCGCGACATGCCGCCGGGCGCCGAGCCGGAGGAGATGATGGCCATGAAGGTGCCGGCCCTCATCATCCCCGGCGACGATCCCGCCCACGCCACCTCCGGCGCCCACTACCTTCGCGAGCTCTTGCCGCAGCCGGAGTTCTGGCCGGTGATGCCGCCCGAGCAGACGCCGGAACGCGTGCGCGAGCGCATCCTGGAGTTCGCCGGCGCCCACAAGTAACGGAGGGCCAGCGAGCGGACGATCTCAGGCCGGCAGGCCAAACAGCGAGGTCATGTGGGCGGCGCCGAGCATCGTGGCCATCTCGTCGTCGGACGGGCGGCGCTCGAAGCGGCTGGCGGCGTCGAGGACGCGCGGCAGCAGCGAGAGATCGCCGGCCGTGTTGAGGAACACGCCGGGCAGGCCCATCGCCCAGTGCACGGCGCGGTCGATGTCGGGCTGGGCCTCCAGCGGCTGGTACCACGTCGTGTGCGTCCGCTCGGTCGTGGCCCAGGGGCCGCGCGCGATCGACTTGATGACCTGCACCGCGACGTTGCGTTCCCGGCAGATCGTCATCACCTCGTCGAACGCCCGCCGATAGCGCTCGTTCTGGTGGAAGAAGATGTTGTAGGGCAGCAGCACGGAATCGAAGTCGAAGCGGGCCAGGCTGCGCCGGTGCATGGCGGCGATCGTCCAGCCGTGGCCGGTCACGCCGATGAAGCGCACGAGGCCCTGCCGGCGGGCCTCGACGGCCGCTTCCAGCGCGCCGTCGGGGCCCATGGTCGTGTCCCAGTCGTCGGGGTGCATGAGCGAGTGAAACTGGAGGAGGTCGACGTGGTCCACGCGGAGCCGCTCGAGCGAGCGGTGGATGTCGTCGCGCGCCTCGCGGGCGGTGCGCGAGCCCGTCTTGGTGGCCAGGAAGAAATCCTTGCGGTGGCGGGCCATCCACGGCCCGATGCGCAGCTCGGAGTCGCCGTAGCGGGCGGCGGTGTCGATGTGGTTGACGCCGTGGCGCAGCAGCACCTCCAGCGCCCGATCGGCGTCGGCTTGCGTGGCCTGGGCCAGGGCGGCGGCGCCGAACAGCGTCACCGTGCTCATGTGTCCGGTCCGTCCAAACGGTCGTCGCTCGATCATGTCGCCTCCCGCGTTGGGCGCAGCATAACGCGATCGGCGCTCGCCGTCCTGCTGATGGTCGCGCTGAGCGTGGGCGCGCGCGCCTCCGACACCGAGCTGTCCGGCGCCGAGGGCCATCCGCGCGCGCGGTTCCCGCTCGGCGTGTGGGCGCAGTCGTTCGGCGACGTGGCGCTCGACGCCACCGTGCGCCGGGCGCTCGACGACTGGAACGCGGTCTCCCGCGACACGCTGGGCGTGACGGCGTTCGCACCCCTCGAACGCCGCGACGGCGCCCAGGTGACGATCGAGGCGGCGCCGCCCGACGTGTCGGGGCTGATGGGCCAGACCGAGCTCAGCACCGACGACACGGGCGTGATCGCGGTGCCGGTGCGGATCGTCGTCATCGAGCCGAAGTCGCGCGGGCAGACGAGTCGCGAGACGCTGCTCTACCAGGTCGTCGCCCACGAGGTCGGGCACGCGCTGGGGCTGCCGCACGTGCGCGATCCGCGCTCGCTCATGTGCTGCGTGCGGGGCAGCGTCGACTTCACCGATCCGGCCGCGCGCGACGCTTACGTCGACGCGCGCCGCCATCCCGACGTGCGCTCGGTGCGCGCGCAGCTCGCCGAGCACTACGCGCGCTTCTGGCGGGACCGCCGGTGATAGTATCGGGGCCCATGACCACGCCGCGCGTGAGCCGTCGGACATTCCTGAGAGGCGCCGTCGTCTCTCTCGCCGTCGCCGCCACACCAAGGCCTGGACGCGCGCAGGGCAGCACGATCAAGGTCGGCGTCGTCACGCCGATCACCGGCGCCATGGCCGAGGTGGGCGGCGACTGCCGGCTCGGCGCCCAGATGGCCGCCGACGCGATCAACGCGGCCGGCGGCATCAAGTCGCTGGGCGGCGCCCGGCTCGAGCTGCTGCTCGCCGACAGCGAGACGAAGGTGGAGGTGGCGCGCTCCGAGGCCGACCGGCTGATCAACCAGGGCGCCCAGCTCCTGACGGGCGGCTTCCACTCCGCGCACGTCGCCGCGATCTCCTCGCTCGCCCAGCAACGGCGCGTGCCGTACATGATCGACATCAGCGGCGTCGACGCGATCACGGCCAACATCGCCAAGTCGGTCCGCGAGGGGCAGCAGAAGATCCAGTACGTCTATCGCAACTTCCCCGGACTCACGATCTTCGGGCGCAACGCCGTGCGCTACATGACGGAGATCTTCCGCGAGGCGGGCGTCAGCCCCCGGCGGGTCGTCGTGCTCTACTCGAACGATCTCTTCGGCAAGAACCAGTCGGCCGGCTTCGAGGCCGCCGTGAAGGCGCTGAATCCCGGCTTCGAGATCGTCGAGATGATCCCGTACCCGGAGACCGCCGCCGATCTCTCCACCGAGATGGCGCGGGCCAAGGCGCTCAAGCCCGACATCATCGCGCCCGTCACGCGGCCGGTCACCGCCATCCTCCTCCTCGAGGAGCTGGCCAAGCAGCGGGTGGACGTGATGGGCGTGATCAGTCCGGGCGCGCCGGGGCTCTACGAGCCGGGCCAGATCCGCCAGCTCAAGGAGCTGATCGAGCACGTCATGGACGCCGCGCCGTGGCCGAACTACAAGCACGCCAACGTGCAGAAGATCGGCGCGGACTTCGCCAGGCGCTCCAGCGGGCGCTACTTCGACGCGAGCGGCGCCTACACCTACGAGGCGATGCAGCTCATCGGCGACGTGCTCGAGCGGGCCGGCTCGACCGACCCCGACGCCCTGGTGGCCGCCATCAAGAAGACGAGCTTCAAGGACGGCATCACGGTGGCCAACGGCCCGGTCGTCTTCAACGAGGTCGGCGACAATCCGAACGCCAGCACGGCGATGATCCAGATCCTCGGCCAGAAGCCGCGCGTCGTCTGGCCCCGGGACAACGCCGAGGCGAAGTTCGTCTTCCCGCGCCCCCGGCGCTAGGCGGCGGGCCGCCGCTCGGCGCGCCGCCGCTCAGCGCTGGCCGAGGGCGCGGTTGGCGACCTCCACCGTCTTCTTCGCCGCGTCGAACTTCAGGGTCTGCTTGCTCTCGACGTCGCCGCCGGTCACCCGGATGAAGAACGTGTCGTCGCCGTACTCGATCGAGTGGATGTCGCCGACCGCGAACACGGCGGCCTGGCCAGGCTCGTTCAGGAACTCCTTCTGCAGCTCGACCTCGGCGTGGCCGGCCGTCCGCCCGTCGTCGAGGCGCCGCCAGCGGCGCATCCGCGTCGGGTTCTTGTAGTTGCCGTAGATGACCCAGCAGGGGCCGTGGTCGTGGATCGACGACTTGCCGGCCTTGGCGCGGCCGTGGACGAGGACGTGCACGTCGGTCTCGGGGTCGTGCCCGATCGTGGCGCGCTCGGTGTAGGGGACGGGATCGCCCAGGTGCTTCCTGAGCAATTCGGGATTCGCCAGCAGCTTCTCCAGGTGGTCGCGGATCTCGGCCAGGCCCGACGGCACGCCCTGGCTCGCGATGGTCGCCCGCGTGTCGGCCAGGAACTGCTCCAGCGTGTAGTGGCTCATCGCGCGTCTCCTCTCCACGTGCCCCAGCGGCCGCTCTCGACGGACGTCAGGAACTCGGCGACGACCTGGTTGAAGAGCGCCGGCTCCTCGATGTTGGCGGTGTGGCCCGTCATCGGCATGACGGCGAGGCCGGCGTGCGGAATGTGGCGCTTCATGAACAGGCCTGGCTCCAGGCACGGCTCGTCCTGATCGCCGACGACGATGAGGGACGGGACGGAGATCTTCTGCAGCTCCGGCTTCAGCTCGTAGATCGTCCGCCGCCGCATCTGCACGCCGCGCATGATCAGGGCCGAGCCGAGGCCCGAGTGGTCCAGCACGTTGCGCAGGAACTCCGCCCAGCCGCGCGGATCCTTCTCGGCGAAGCCGCGCCGGGTGGCCGCCTCGGCGAACGTGCGCTGCTTGGCGACGGCGCCCTCGCGTTCGTAGAGCGTCGCGTTGCGCTCCGACCGCTTGATGAAGTCGTCGCGGTCCACGGTGCCGCTGCCGGCGCCGGCGATGACGAGGCTCTCGGCCAGCTCGGGGTGGCGGATCCCGAAGTTCAGCGCGACGCCGCCGCCCATCGACAGGCCGCCCACGTGCGCGCGCCGCAGGCCGAGGTGCTTCATCAGGCCGCGGAGGTCGTCGACGAGGATCTCGACCGAGTAGGCGGCCGGGTCCTTGGGCACCTCCGATGGCGGGTAGCCGCGGTAGTTCCAGGTCACCACCCGGTAGCGCCGCGAGAAGTAGCGCACCTGCGGCTCCCACGAGCGGCAGTCGCCGCCGTACTCGTGGCACCAGATCAGCGGGAAGCCCTCGCCGGTCTCCTCGTAGTAGAGGTCGATCGGCCCCGTCGGCGAGGCGATGCGGGCGGTCGGCATGGAATCCTCCTCAGTGTCTCCGGTGCACGGGAAACGCCGGCGGGATGATGCGCTCGACGGCGGCGCCGTCCCAGCGCCACTTGGGCACGGCGTCCCAGTAGTGGCGCACCGCCTCGCGCGCCCTGGCGTAGACCGCCTCCTCGTCCACGCGCGTCAGCCGGCCCCCCTGCACGAGGGTCTTGCCATCGACGATCACGGTGTCGATGTCGCGGCCGGAGCCGGCGTCGATCAGCGCCTTGATCGGATCGTGGTAGACGAGCGAGCCGAGCCGGTCGAGATCGATCACCAGGATGTCGGCCCGGGCGCCGGGCGCCAGGCGGCCGAGGTCGTCGCGCTCGATGAACCGGCAGCCCCCCAGCGTGGCCGCGTTGAACACGTCGCGGGGCTGGCCGGCCTGGTAGTTGCCGTCGGTGGTCTTGGCCAGGATCGACGCCCAGCGCAGCTCGCCGAGCATGTCCATCGGATAGGTGTCGGTGCCGATCGCCACCGTGACGCCGGCGTTCACGTAGCGCTGGAACGAGTGGAGCGTCATCGCCATCTTCGCGTACTTGTACGGGCAGTGGCCGATGGTGGCCCCGCGCTCGGCCAGCGTCTTCACGTCGTCGCCGAACGGATAGTGCGTCCACGGGTGGGCGGTCGTGAACACGCCGTGGCCGATCAGCGTGCGCTCGTCGAGGAAGCCGATGTCGGCCAGGAAGCGGATCGGCGTCGTGCGGTGCTCGTCCATGATGCGCTGGAACTCGACGAGGTTGCCGCCGGCGTGGGTGTGGATCGGCACGTCGAGCTGGCGGGCGGCGTCCTTGCCCTCGCGCAGCAGCCGCTCGGTGCACGTCTCCACCTGGGCGGCGTTGAGGAGGCCGCGCAGCCGGCCCTGCGCGCTCTTGTCGTAGTTCTTGACGAAGTCGACCGCTTCCTCGAGCCGCTCGCGGCCGACGGCGACGTTCTCGTCGTAGGTCAGCCGCCCCTGCGCGTCCATGTAGGTATCGCGGTCGCGGAACGGCGGGCCGCCGTAGACCCGCACGCCGAGGTCGTCGACCAGCCGCGCGTAGCCATCGTAGTCGCCGCGCAGGCCACCGACGTCGATGATCGTCGTGGTGCCGTTGCGCATCGCGTGCAGGAACGTGAAGGTCCGCAGCGCCGCCACCGCCGCCGCCGGCGGGGGCGTCATCGTGCCCTTGAGCGGCGCCGCGAAGCTCATGTAGTTCGCCGTGCGGTAGTCGTTCCTGGCCATGTCCAGCAGCAGGTAGTCGCCGGCGTTGCCCGCCGTGTGCACGTGCGTGTTGATGAACCCCGGCGAGACGAGCTTGCCCTTCGCGGAGATCGTCGTGTCGGCCGGCCCCGTGTAGGCGGGCCCGGCGTGCGTGATCTTGTCGCCCTCGAACACCAGGCTGCCCTGCTCGTAGACCTCGTGCGTCGTCCCGTTGAACGCGACGACCCAGCCGCCCTCGATGTGCGTCGTCATGTCCTGCCCGCCTCCCGCTCCTTGGCGGCCATCTTGGCCTTCAGCTGCTCGGGCGTGAGCCGCACGATGTCCTCGTTCTGGTGGGCGTAGAGCTTGTAGGTGTCGGCGTCCTCGTCGTGGAGCGCGACGCGGCCGGCCAGCACGTCGGCCTTCCAGCGGTCGTGCTCGGGCTCGCGCGCGTGGAACTCCGGCATCACCTCGCGCGCGAACAGCTCGAGGCTCCGGCAGATGTCCGCGTGGGTCGTGCGCCCCGCCTGGTTGAGCAGGATGACCTGGTCGACGCCGGTCGCCTCGAACTCGCGCAGGCGACGGCGGATCGTCTCCGGCGAGCCGATGAGCCCGCTCCGCAGCGTCTCCTGGGCCTTGTCCGTGTGTCGCCACTCCTGGTAGGCGTCCCACATGTTGCCGGCGCCGGGATTGGGGATGCCGTGGCGGCCGTAGTGGCTCAGGCAGAACACGAAGAACGTCCAGCCGGCGGCCTTCTCGAGCGCCTCGGCGTCGGTGTCGGCGCACATGAAGCCGCTGACCATCGCGATGTTCGGGTTCGTGGGGTACTCGGCCAGCTTGCTCTGGTGCGTCGTCAGCTCGATGTAGTAGCGGTTCACCCACGCCCGCGCGGCGTCGGCCGAGACGAACTGGAAGCCGAGGGCGCCCATGCCCCAGCGCCCGGCGTTGGCGATCGTCTGGATGTTCGAGCAGGCGACCCACAGCGGCGGGTGCGGCTTCTGGAAGGGCTTGGGCACGACGTTGCGGGCGGGGAAGTCGAAGTGCGCGCCGTGCCATTCCCAGCTCGTCCGCGTGAAGGCGGGGACGAGCGCCTGCACGGCTTCCTCCCACACCTCGCGCTTCTCGCGCACCCGGGCGCCGAAGGGATGCAGCTCGACCGGGCCCTGGCCCTCGCCCAGTCCCAGCTCGACCCGGCCGGCGGTGAGCAGGTCGAGCGTCGCCACGCGCTCGGCCACGCGGATCGGATGGTTGGTGGGGAGCTGGATGATGCCGTGCCCGAGCCGGATGCGGCGCGTGCGCTGGCTGGCCGCGCCCAGGAAGACCTCGGGCGCCGAGCAGTGCGAGTACTCCTCGAGGAAGTGGTGCTCGACGCACCAGGCGTAGTCGAAGCCGAGCCGGTCGGCGAGCTCGATCTGGGCGAGCGCGTCCTGCAGCAGCTGGTACTCGCTCCGCTCCTGCCACGGCCGCGGCAGCTGCAGCTCGTAGAAGATCCCGAACTTCAGGCCTGGCT
>VBPC01000347.1:3000-4144 GCA_005887895.1 Candidatus Rokuibacteriota bacterium | reverse complement strand
TGGGTCGAGCAGACCAGCGTGCGGCCGTCCTCGCTGTAGAACTCGTTGGGCCAGAGGTCGAGCGGCGTGCCGACGTGCGGGCACGAGTTGATCCAGGCGCGAATCTGGCCCTCGTGGTTCACGACGAACCCCTCGATGCGGCGGCTGCCGGACTCGAGCCGAAACGTGAGCGTGCCGCCCGGCGGCAGATCGGCCGTCGCGCAGCGCCACTCGCCGGAGTCGGCCATCGAGCGCATGTTACCATCAACGATCATGCCGCCTGCCGTTGCCACCGGCCTCGCCATCGACGCGCGCGAGGTCACCAAGACGTTCCGCTCGGGCTGGCTCCGCCGGCGCGAGACGGCCGCGCTGCGCGGCGTGTCGCTGGCCGTCGAGCGCGGCGCGATCTTCGGGCTGCTCGGTCCCAACGGCGCCGGCAAGACGACGCTGCTGCTGATCGAGCACGGCGACACGCACGAGGTGAAGAACACCGGCCGCGCGCTGCTGCGCACCCTGAACGTGTACGTGCCGCCCGCGTATACCAGGAGCGGAGAGGAACTGCCGCGCGCGAGGCCCTAGGGCCCGGCCAGCACGTGCGAGGCGTGGTGGTGGACGAGGCGCCAGCCGCCGGCGCTGCGCTCGAAGAGATTGGTGGCGAGGATCGCGGTCACCGAGACGCGGCCGGCCACCTCCGACAGGATGTTCTCGGTGCAGGTGACCCAGGCGACCTCGTCGCCGACGACGGCGTGGACGTCGGACACGGTGAACCGCATCTCGGCGGTGTTGGTGAAGATCGTCTCCCACGACGTCCGCACGGCGTCCCACCCGCTCAGCAGCGGCCAGCCGGGATGGACGCACTGCACGTGCTCGCCGTGGGCCCACACCCGGTCCATCTCGGCGATGTCGAGCGTCTCGAACGCGCGGTAGAAGCTCGCGTTGGCCTCGACCACCTCGCCGTCGTCGCTCACGTCGCGGCCGGCCAGCTGACGACCAGCGTGCCGTCCTCGCGTCGCACCGGCAGCGGGCGGAGCGAGTCGGTCGCGCATGGTCCGGCCGTGCAGTAGCCGGTGACCGGCTCGAAGATCGCCCCGTGGGTCGAGCAGACCAGCGTGCGGCCGTCCTCGCTGTAGAACTCGTTGGGCCAGAGGTCGAGCGGCGTGCCGAC
>VBPC01000347.1:0-2950 GCA_005887895.1 Candidatus Rokuibacteriota bacterium | reverse complement strand
TCAACGATCATGCCGCCTGCCGTTGCCACCGGCCTCGCCATCGACGCGCGCGAGGTCACCAAGACGTTCCGCTCGGGCTGGCTCCGCCGGCGCGAGACGGCCGCGCTGCGCGGCGTGTCGCTGGCCGTCGAGCGCGGCGCGATCTTCGGGCTGCTCGGTCCCAACGGCGCCGGCAAGACGACGCTGCTGTCGATCCTCGCCACGCTGCTCGTGCCCGACGGCGGCGTGGCGCGCGTGCTGGGACTCGACGTCGCCCGCGACGCCAACGCCCTGCGCCGTCGGCTCAACATGGCCAGTGGCCGGCCGTCGTTTTTGTGGAGCCTGCGGGTGGACGAGATCATCGCCTTCTACGGACGGCTCTACGGGCTGTCAGGCCGGCGGCTGCGGCGGCGGGTCGACGCGCTGATCGAGCAGTACGAGCTGGGGTCGCACCGACGCGCGCAGTACAGCGAGCTGTCCACCGGGCTCAAGCAGCGCGTGGCGCTCGCCAAGGCGCTCGTCAACGATCCCGAGCTGCTGTTCCTGGACGAGCCGACCCTGGGGCTCGACCCCGACGTGTCGGTGCGCGTGCGCCGGCACATTGCCGACCTCCGTCGCGAGCAGGGGATGACGATCGTGCTCACCACGCACTACATGCGGGAAGCCGACGAGCTGTGCGACGAGATCGGCTTCATCAAGGGCGGGCGGATCCTGGCCCACGGCACGCCCGACGCGCTCAAGCGTCAGATCGGCCTCGGTGACGTGGTCGCGCTGCGGCTGGAGCCACGGCCGGCGTGGCTCGGCGAGATGTCCGGGGTGCTGCGCTGCACCGAGGCCGACGGCTGGATCGAGTGCACGGTGGACGACGCCGAGAAGCGCGTGCCCGAGCTCCTGCGCGCGCTGCTGGCCGAGGGCGTGGAGATCCGGAATCTCCAGGTGCGCGAGCCCGAGCTGGAGGAGGTCTTCGTTGAACTGGCGCGCTGAGCTTCTGGCCGCCTGGGCCGTGGTGGTGCGCAACGCGCTCATGGGCATGCGGAACGTCTTCTTCTTCTTCGAGCTGCTGTTCTGGCCGATCGTCGGCGTGCTGTCGATCGGGCTGATGACGCGCTTCCTCGGGCTCACCGCCGAGCAGGCGTCGTTCGTGCTGGTGGGCACGCTGGCCCTGTCGGTCATCAACGTCTGCCAGCTCGAGGTCGCTTACGCCATGCTGCTCGACGTGTGGTCGAAGTCGGTCAAGCACCAGTTCATGGCGCCCATCGGCGTTCGTCACCTCACCACCGGCGCCTGGCTGGTCGGCATGGTGCGCGGCTTCGTCATCTTCGTCCTGCTGTCGGCGCTGGGCGCGTGGGCGTTCGACTTCCACGTGCTGGCGCCCGGGGTCGGCCCGGCGGCGGTGTTCCTGTTCGGCTGCTTCCTCACCGCCTGGATCGTCGGCGTGGCGGTGTGCGCGCTGATCACGCTGTTCGGCAGCCGGGCCGAGGCGTTCGCGTGGGCGAGCGTCAACCTGGTACTCGTGCTGGCCGGCATCTACTATCCGGTGTCGGTGCTGCCGGGGCCGGTGGCGGTGGTGGCGGAAGCCATCCCGCTGACGTACTTTCTGGACGCCTATCGCGCCCACTTCGGGTTCCCCTCGGCGTTCCCGGCGCCGATCACCACCGGCCTTCTGCTGTCGGCGGTGTACGCCGTGCTCGCCCACTGGGCGTTCCGGGCGGCGGTGGAGCGGGCGCGGCAGACTGGGCTGCTCCTCAAAATGTCGGAGTGACGACCATGGACCTCGCCGCGTTTGCGAAGCTGGCCCCCACCACCTACGCCGACGTCCTCACGCGCGATCGCGTGATGGACCCGGCCATCCACCCGCTGTGGCAGCCGATGCCGCGCGTGGCCGGCCCGGCCTATCCCGTCGCCTGTCCGGCCGGCGACAACCTCATGCTCCACATCGCGATCCACCGGGCGCCGGCGGGCTCGATGATCGTGTGCGCGGCCGGCGATTCGAACTGGGCGATGGCCGGCGGCAACGTGTGCGCATACGCGCAGCAGCGCGGCATCGCGGGCTTCGTGGTGGACGGCCTGATCCGCGACGTCGGCGAGACGCGCGCCAACAAGTTCCCCGTCTTCGCCCGGGGCGTGATCCCGATCCCGGGCGTGCGGAAGATCGCCGGGCTCATCGATGTGCCGGTCGTGTGCGGCGGCGTCGCGGTGGCGCCGGGCGACGTCGTCATCGCCGACGAGGAGGGCATCGTCGTGCTGCCGAGGGCGCAGGCCGAGGGCATCCTGGCCAAGGCCCAGGCGCGCGCGGACAAGGACGCCAAGACCTCGCTCGAGGAGTGGGTCAAGGTCCACAAGGAACGCATCGACGAGGCGGTCCGGACGCTCGGCATTCCGTGAGCCCGATCCTTTCGGCAGGGTTGCTCGGTTTCGTGCTGGGCCTGCAGCACGCGACCGACGGCGATCACCTGGTCGCGGTAGCCACGATCGTCAGTCGCGAGCGCCGCTTCACGGCGGGCGCCCTGGTCGGCGCGTTCTGGGGTCTCGGCCACATGCTCACGCTCGGCCTGGCCGGCGTCATCCTGATCGCCTTCGGCCTGCGCGTGCCGCCGCGCCTGGAGACGGGCCTCGAGCTGGCCGTCGCCGCCATGCTCGTCGCGCTGGGCGTCCTGCGCTTGCGCGACGCCGCGCGCGGTGTGGACGCGGTGGCGCCCGAGCACCTGGTGGCCGAGCACGATCACGACGGTGCCGAGGTGGTCCACAGCCATCCGCATGCCCACGACGGCGGCGTCCACGGGCATCCGCACGTCCATCCGTCGCGCCGGCTGCTGGACGCGCTGCGTGGGAACGGCGGCGCCGTTGGCCTGCGGGCGGTCCTGGTCGGCTGCGTGCACGGCATGGCGGGTACGGCGGCCGTCACGCTGCTGGTGCTGGCGACGCTCCCGACCACCGCCGCCGCGATCGCCTACCTCGCCGTCTTCGGCCT
>VBPC01000346.1 GCA_005887895.1 Candidatus Rokuibacteriota bacterium | reverse complement strand
GCGACCCGTGGCGCGCGCGCGGCTGAGCCGGCGGCGGCGGCCCGCCGCCGGCGTCCCCGGACGCATCGGGTGGCGCTTGCGATAGCCGGGGTGCTCCACGATCCGCCCCAGGAACTCGATGATGAGCTGGGCGGCCAGCTGCGACGTGTTGTCGGCCGGCACGTCCAGCATCGGGTTGACCTCCACCAGATCGAAGCCGATGACCTCGCGGGCGCGGGCGATGGCGAACAGCGTTTGCCGCAGCTCGTCGTACGTCAGCCCGTTGACCTCCGACGACGCGCAGCCCGGCACCAGCGGCAGGTCGAGCACGTCCACGTCGATCGAGCAGTACACGGGCTCGTCGGGCGGCAGCAGATCGACGATGGCGCGCGGGCCGCGGCGACGGAAGTCGGGGATCGTCACGATGTCGTTGCCGCGAGCCCGCGAGTCCTCGACGTCGGCCTGGCGCGTGCGCAGGCTCCGGATCCCGACCTGCACGATGTGATGGCACGTCTTGAGCCGGGCGACGTTGCGAATGGGATTGCCGTTGGCCCACTGCACGCCGTGCACGAACGGCCGGTAGTCCATGTGGGCGTCGAAGTGCACGACGTTCAGCCGCTCGGTGTAGGCGCGCACCACCGGAAAGGTGACGGCGTGGTCGCCGCCGATGACGACGGGAAACGCGCCGGCGTCCAGCAGCCGGCGGACGTCGCGCGTGATGTTGTCGAACGTCCGGCGGACGTTCGTGTAGACGATGTCGGAGTCGCCGCAGTCCACGATGCGGCTGTGCCGCCGCTCGTACTCGAGGAACCGGCGGTTCTCGTCGATGTCGTAGTACCCGAGCTGGTGCTGGACGGGTCCGTAGCCCGCGTACTTGATCGACAGCTCGCGGATCTTGCGCGGCGCGAAGCGAGCGCCGGGCTTCCACGGCGACCCCTCGTCGCTGGGCGCGCCCAGGATGGCGATGTCGGCGTTCACGGCGTCGAGGTCGGTGCACGTGGGCACCCGCATGAAGGACACCAGTCCCGTGAAGGGCAGGTTCAGACGATCCTCGGCCATACGCCGCGAGCTCCTTTTGGCTCGGAGTGTCCAGAAGATATACCATGGGCGCCCTCGACGATGCGTGCGCGAGAGACGAAGGACCGCAGTCGGGACGCGCCGACCACCGTGCTGCTCGGCCGTCACTGGTCGGGCGCGGGCGGCGCCGTCCGTCGCCTGGCCACGCGTCTGGCGCGCCAGCTCCAGCACGACGTCGAGACGTGTGATCTGGCGGAGCCGAACGACCCGCTGCCGCGGCTCGCGCGAACCGTCGGCGAGCGCGGCGCGACCCACCTCGTCCTCCTCCCGGTGACGCTCGAGGACGCCGGACCGGCCGGCGCGCGGGTGGACGTCGATCGCACCCTTCGCGTCCATCGCGGCCGCGGGCCGGCCACCGACGACATCGCGCGCATGCTCGGCGACCGCGCCCGCGACGCCGCACGCTCGCTCGCGGGGGAACGGCGGCAGCCGGCGCAGGTGGTCGTGGTCCTCGCCACCGGGGGCGGCGCCAGCCCGGCGAGCAACGCGGAGGTCGCGCGGCTCGCGCGGCTCGTCTACGAGGCCCACGGCTTCGGCGACGTCACCTACGCGTTCGTCGGGCTCACGACGCCGAGCGTTGGCGAGGTCATCGCACGCGCGGCGCGGCTCGGCGCGCGGGGCATCGTCGTGGTGCCGCACCTGCTGTTCGACCCGCGCGGCCATCGGCGCCTCGCTCGTCAGGCGCGCGCGGGCGGGGCGGCGGCGCGCGTGGAGGTCGCCGTCGCCCGGACGCTCGACACCCACCCGGGGCTCGTCTGGGCGCTCGTACGCCGCCATCTGGAGGCGTTGGCCGACGGTGGTCTCGGCGCCGCCTGGGTGAATCCCGATCTGCTCCGCGTGCTCGAGCATGCCCACGCGCACGGTCCGCGTCCGGGCGCCGACCGGGAGGCGCGAATGGCGCAGCTGCTGCCCCCGCGGTACCGGGACTCCTCGCTCGTGGTGAGCAGCGCGCCGATGGAAGCGGCGACGCTGCGGCGCGACGACGACGGGCGCGTCGCCTGGGACCGGACGTGGCAGGGCTTCTGCGAGCTGGCCCTGGCCGGCGGCCCGCCCCATCGCGGCACGCTGCTGGAGGCCGTCGCGCCCGACGAGGCGCTGGCGAATCCCGAGCGCTACGCCGAGGTGCGAGCCGAGCTGGCGCGCGGTCTGGAGATGGTGACCGGGCTTGCCGTCGTGCTCGACGGCCCGGTCGGCTGGATCGGTCTGCGCTGCGTCGACGAGGAGATGGCCATCTGGCTCATGCGCGCCATCGTCGTCGAGAACATCATGGTGCGGCGTGAGGGCGCCATCCTCTATCTACCCGCGGGCTGCCGCTTCACGCTCGACGGCGAGATCAAGAACGTGGTGACCGCGGTCGCCAAGACGTACCACTACTGGACGGAGCACCAGGCTAAAGCCCGCGGCGGCTGAGCTCGTGCTCCAGATCGAGTGGGCGCGTGCCGGCCGGCTGGCCCTCGGGCACCGTCCAGAAGAGCTCGAACTCCAGCCCGTCGGGATCCTTGGCGTAGAGCGACAGGCTGGTGCCGTGATCGGACTGGCCGACCAGCGAGCGGGCCTCGACGAGGCGCCGGCGGGCGCGGGCCAGGTCGGGCAGCTCGGCGACTTCCCAGGCGGCGTGATACATGCGCGCCACCCCCTCGTCGGGTGGCCGCAGGCCGGGCTGCTCGAAGAGGCCGAGGTTGTGGTCGTCGCCGCTGCCCGGGATCCGCATGAACGCCGCCTGCGGAAAGCGGTGCGCGACCTCGAAGCCGAGCACGTCGCAGTAGAAGCGCACGCTGCGCTCGACGTTGCCGACCCACAGCACGAGGTGCTGCAGGCGCCGCAGCCCGAGGCCGTCCGTCATCGCGTGCCCTCCGGATACTCGAGGCTCACGGTGATCGACGCGCAGGCGATCAGCGTGTCGGAGCCGGGCACGCGCAGGCCGCCGGCGACCGGCGTC
>VBPC01000014.1 GCA_005887895.1 Candidatus Rokuibacteriota bacterium | reverse complement strand
CGCCGACAAGCGCGTACGGCAGGCGATCGCCTACGCGCTCGACCCCGACGAGATCATCAAGAGCGTGCTCGACGGCAAGGCCATCCGGGTGGCGACCATGCTGACCAGCATGCACTTCGGCTTCGACCCCGCCCTCAAGCCCATCAAGCACGACGTGGCGAAGACGAAGAAGCTGCTGGCGGACGCCGGCTTCCCGAACGGCATCGAGATCACGCTGAACGCGCCGCAGGGCCGCTACGTGCGCGACAAGGAGGTCGCCGAGGCCGCCGCCGGCCAGCTCAACAAGGCCGGCATCAAGACGACGCTGCGGACCTACGAGTTCGTGAACTACCTCAACAACATGGTCTACGTGCACAAGGCGGGGCCGGTGTGGCTGATCGGCTGGGGCCATCCGACGCTGGAGGCCGAGGCGATCTACGTGCCGCTCTTCCGCTCCGGCAACATCTTCGCCAACTGGCACAACGACGACTTCAACGGGATGGTCGACGAGGCGCAGACGACCCTGGACGAGAAGAAGCGGCTCGCCCAGTACCACCGGATCAACAAGCTGTGGGTCGAGGAGGTACCGGCGGTGCCGCTCTACCAGCAGATCGATCTCTACGGCGCCAACAAGCGCCTCGTCTGGAAGGCGCGCAGCGACGAGCTCATCCGCGTCTACGACATGGCGCTCAAGGACGGAAAGTAGGGACCGAGGAGTAGAGGAGCGCCCGGCTTTGCCGGGCGCGACGAACGCATGGGGGGCTTGGGGGCCATATCGGGGCCCCCATGTACAGTCGAGGCCCCATGTACAATAGGCCCTGACGAGCGGCGGTAATTCAGTGGCAGAATGCCAGCTTCCCAAGCCTCCGGTCGCGTGAGCAGCGCTGCGAAGTTAGCCGACAGGGGCCCGCAGATTCTGCCGTGATTCTGCCGTGACGGTTGTCGTTGTGCGGGCGTAGCTCAGTGGTAGAGCATCGGCTTCCCAAGCCGAGGGTCGCGGGTCCGAATCCCGTCGCCCGCTCCAGTTCACGGGGCCTGCGGGGCAGCATCCCGCAGGCCCCACGCTTTCCGTAGGGATCACTCGGACGGCGGCTGCGCTCGGCGCGCCTCCAGTTCGGCGATCACTTTCATGGCTTCGTCGCGCGCCTTCTTCGTGGGGTCCCGTATCCACTCGGGGTCGTTCAGGATGTCGGCGATCCACGGTTTGCCGCCGACGGTGGCGGGCGCAGTAGCGCCACCGTTGAAGACGGCGAACCGATACTCGATTCCCGTGGAGAGAAAGCGGACGTTGAACACGCCGACGGCGCCGAGTCGCTCGCATCGGCCGTCCACGAATGGACCATCCTCCGCGCTATACCCGGAAGCGACGCCAGGGTGCTTCGGCGTGTAGAGCGCGATGTCGGTGGCCAACTCGCTCCAGTCCAACAGCGAAACCATCGTTGACCACCAGCAGTGTCGGCAGTGTGTCGAGCATCTTGGGGTATGCCTTGCCGACCGCGTGTCGAACAGACGCCCACGGTCCGGTCGAGCGCGCCTCGGCGTGGATGTACTTCGGCTGCTGGAGTCGCGCGCTGTCCTGTCCCTCGGCCTTGGCGTCGTCGGGATGAGACACCAAGGCTTCGAGGTAAGCCGGGTGATCACGGCGCCGGGCAATGGATCGCCGTCTTCTACGGCGCGAGCGGCGGCCACGAGCCCGTCGCAGCGGCAGGGACCGCGCAGGCCCCATCACCCTGGAGAGCGGTGCAACGGGCGGCGTGGCAGGTGCTCCACAAGGCGTGCGCGAGCCGTTCCACCGTGTTGGTTGGGTCTATGAAGAGAAGGTCGATGGCTGGCGCATCCTCGCGTACAAGGACGGTGCCCGCGTCGGTCTCATGAGCCGTGGGGCGGGATGTCGCAGCTTCCCAAGCTGGACGTCGCCGGTTCGAATCCGGTCCGCCGCTCCAATCTTTGCAGGGGGCTACGGGACGACTCGTAGCCCCCTCTTGATTCCGGCCCCCTCTTGATTCCGGTCCCCCTCGGCGTTACCGTCACGCCACCTGACCGGCTGCGCCCGTCGTTCACGCCGGCTCCGACCCGGCCAACCGCCAAGCGCGGAGGTGCGCGATGTGCTTCATCCACTCGGACGTCTCCAGACGAACGTTCATCGAGCAGATCTCCCTGGGTGCCGCCGCGGCCGCCGCCGTTTCCGGCGTGAGCTCCACGCTGCTGGCGGCGAGCGAAGGTGTCGCTGCCGGGGGCCAGCGGCCTGACCTCGTCGTGGCTCAGGCCCCGGGGGGCGCCGCCGGCGCCAGGACGGTCGACGGGTTCTCGAAGGTCCTGCACAACCGCTTCAACCAGGACCTCCCTCCGGTCCTGTCGGTGCGCGAAGGGGACGCCGTCCAGTTCCTGTGTCGAGACGCGCTCGACATCGGCACCGCGGCCAGGACGCTGACCCCGAGCGGGGTTCTCACCCTCGACCTTGCCAAGGTGCACCCGCTCACCGGGCCTGTCTCGATCGAGGGGGCGGAGCCGGGCGACATGCTGGAGGTCGAGATCGTGGACGTCGCCCCGCTGGTCGACTTCGGCTACGTCACCATCGGGCCCGCGCTCGGCCTGTTCGGCGGTCTGCAGCCCGACATCCTGGCGCCGTTTCACCAGTTCACGGAAGCCTCCGAGCTCAGCGATCCGAGCGCGGGCAAGGTGGCCGGCGCCATCCCGGAGAATCAGCCCTTCAACAGCGGCGCCCCGTTCGTCCAGATCTTCACGTTCAACAAGGGGCAGAACACCGGATTCGCGAGCTTCGTCGGGAAGGACACCGGGCGAAAGGCCCAGATCCCGGTCGCGCCGTTCATGGGCATTTACGGCGTCGCGCCCCTGCGCAAGGGCATGTATCGCACGGTTCCGCCGAACGTCAGCGGCGGCATGGGCGGCAACACCGACATCAAGCAGTTCACCAAGGGATCCAAGCTCTATTACCCGGTCTACGTGAACGGGGCGAAGTTCTCGGTCGGCGACGGCCACATGGCGCAGGGCGATGGCGAGGTCTGCGTGACCGCCATCGAGACCCTGATGGCGGTGACGTGCCGGTTCAAGGTCATCAAGAACACGATCATCGAGTCGCCGCAGGCCACCTCATGGCGAACGCCAAGAAGGCCGTGCGGGCGATGATCGAGTGGCTCGTGCGCGACCAGGGCCTCAGCCTGCACGAGGCGTATGCCATCTGCAGTGTTGCCGGCGACCTCAAGATCAGCGAGATCGTCGACGTTCCGAACTGGGTGGTCTCCATGACCGTCCCGCGCGGGATATTCCAGTCGTGAGCCGGTAGCGGGTGCGAGCGGGCGCCGCCGTCGAACACCATCGCGAGGGGTGCGGGATCACCGCAGTCCCCCGAGATGTCTCAGGCGATGAGCGTTACGGGCAGGTCGCGCCGCCGGCCGAGTCGGCCGCGGTGCTGTCGCCGCTGCCGCAGATCAGGAACGTCCCGGCCGCGGTGCTCGAGTACTTGTACGAGGTGCCGGAACCCGCCCAGCCGGCCGGCAGCGTCGGAGCTGCGTTCATGAACGGGCCGCCGACCTGATTCTGCGCGTTCGTCTGCTGCGTGAAGAGCACGGTCGGTAGCGCGCCCGACTGGTTGCTGGCGGTGGGGCAGTTCGTCGCGGACGAGGCGTTGTCCGGCAGACCGCCGCAGAGGCCGGAGTAGATGCTGACCGCCGATGCGATCGCGCGTGTGTCCGCCTGCGCCTTGGCGAGGCGGGCCCGTGCCTCCGTGCTGGTGTAGAGCGGGACGGCGATCGCGGCCAGGATGCCGATGATCGCCACGACGATGAGCAGCTCGATCAGGGTGAAGCCCCGCTGACCCAGCCCTCTCCGGCGACCGTTCATACACACCCCTCGCCTGCTGCTCTTCAACGTCCGGCTCGCCCAGTGTGCAGGCGCAATGCCACGCCGCCACCGGTGGCGGGCTCAGGATCGACGAGGACTTACGAGGTCGCCCACCCCGGAACCACGACGTCGACGGCGTCGTTCGTCAGTCGGGGTGACGAAAAGCGTCACCCCGGGCTTGGCGGCGCCGGCTGTATGGCGTGTCGGCTACGCGGTCTTGCGGTCCTGGCGGATCTCGCCGCGCCAGGCGCCCGTCTCGCGCCCACGCATCTCGACGAAGTCCTTGAAGCGGAGCAGGTCGTTCTCGACACGGTGGGATACCACACCGACCGCGTCGCCCACGGTCTCGACGACGCCCTGCGGATCGTATTCGAGCTGGAGCATGATCCGGGTGCGGCCGTCCGTGATGCGATGGAACGTGACCACGCCGGCGTTGGCGGCGCCGGCGCGGGCCCGCCACGCGACGCGCTCGTCGGGGATCTGCTCGGTGATCTCGGCGTCCCAGACCTTCTCCGTACCCCCGACCACGGCTCGCCAGTGCAGATGCCTGTCGTCGAGCTGCCGGACTTCCTGGACGCCTTCCATGAAGCGTGGAAACTCCTCGAACTGCGTCCACTGGTTGTACACGATGCGCACGGGCGCCTCGATGTCGATCGATCTCTCGATGGTCGCCATGGACCCCCTCCACAGTCGTGATGATCTGGGGTACAGTGTGGCAACTTCGATGCCAGGCAGTTCCCGGGTCCCCACGCGGAGGTTCTGAGATGCGACACGGCTCACGATGGCCGGCGGCGTGTGCCCTGCTCCTCGCGGCGCTCACGCTGGCGGCGACGGCGCCGAGCACGTCCGCGCAGTCCGGCAAGATCGAAGTGCTGTGGCTGGGGCAGTCGGCGACGCGCATCACGAGCGTCAGCGGCAAGGTCATCGTCATCGATCCGTTCCTGACCCAGAATCCGAAGACGCCGCCGCAGTGGAAGAGCCTCGACGCGCTCGGCAAGGTCGACCTGATCCTGGTGACGCACGCGCACCCCGACCACCTCGGCGACGCGCCGGCGCTGGCCAAGAAGAACAACGCGCCCGTGTGGGGGCCGGCCGGGCTCGCCAACACCCTGGTGGCCCTCGGCCCGCTGCCCGCCGAGCTGGCGCCCCGCATGAACAAGGGCGGCGTCATCACCCCGCTGGGCCCCGACATCAAGATCACGATGACGCGGGCCGAGCACTCGTCGGAGATGGTCTGGAAGAATCCGGCGACCGGCAAGGACGAGGTCCACGTCGGCGGCGAGCCGGTCGGCTTCATCGTGGAGCTCGAGAACGGCTTCAAGCTCTACCACATGGGCGATACCGGCGTGTTCGGGGACATGAAGTGGATCGGCGAGTACTACAAGCCCGACCTCATCCTGATCCCGATCGGCGGGCACTTCGTGATGAGCCCCCGGGACGCCGCGGTGGCCACCGAGATGATCAAGCCGAAGTTCGCCATCCCGATCCACTACGGCACCTTCCCGCCACTCAAGGGCACGCCGCAGGAGTACCAGCAGGCGCTGGGCACCACCTCGGTGAAGGTGTTTCCGATCGACCCGGGCGACAAGCTGACCTTCTAGGATCGCGCGCGTGGCCTCGGGCTCGTGGATCGGCCGGTCGGTGGAGCGCGTCGAGGACGGGCGGCTGCTGACCGGCCGCGGCGCGTTCATCGACGACCACCCGCCGGTGTCGAACCTGTCGCACGCGGCCATCGTGCGCTCGCCCCACGCCCACGCCCGCATCCGCGGCTGGGACGCGAGCGCGGCGCTGGCGATGGAGGGCGTGGTCGGCGTGATCACCGGCCGCGACGTCGCCGCGTCGTGCAAGCCGTTCGGGGTCGGCGTCACGGCCCCCGTCCACTACTACCCGGCGGCCACCGACAAGGTCCGCTTCGTCGGCGAGCCGGTGGCCGTCGTGGTGGCCCGGGACCGCTACCTCGCCGAGGACGCCGCCGAGGCGGTCGTGGTGGACTACGAGGTGCTGCCGGCCGTCGTCGACCCGGAGAAGGCGCTGGAGCCGGACGCGCCCATCCTGCACGAGGCCGTCGGGTCCAACCTCGCCGGCCACCGCCGGCTCGTGTACGGCGATCCCGATCGCGCCTTCGCCGAGGCCGAGGTGATCGTCCGCGAGCGCTTCCGGTTCCCGAAGTACGCCTCGACGCCGATCGAGACCTACGGCGTGATCGCGCGCTGGGACGGCCTCGACGGGGTGCTCACGGTCTGGTCGAACTTCATGGGGCCGTTCATCATGCACCCGCTGGTGGCGCGCGTCCTCGGCCTGCCGGAAAACCGGCTGCGGTTCATCGTGCCGCCCGACATCGGGGGCTCGTTCGGCATCAAGTCGAGCATCTATCCGTACCTGGCCCTCATCGGCCTGGCCGCCATGAAGCTCGGCGTGCCGGTGAAATGGATCGAGGACCGGCGCGAGCACCTGCTGGCCTCGTCGAGCGGCACCGACCGCGTGGCGTGGCGTGAGGTCGCCGCCCGCAACGACGGCACGATCGTCGGCATGCGGTTCAAGTGGTTCGATAATGTAGGCGGTTACATCCGCAGTCCCGAGCCTGGCTGCAGCTTCCGCCCCACCGGAAACTTCGTTGGTCCCTATCGCTTTCAGAACCTCGAAGTGGACGCTTCAGTGGTCATGACCAACAAGAGCCTGACCGGGCCCAACCGCGGCTACGCGTGCGGGCATCTCTACTTCGAGACGGAGCGGATGATCGACCTGCTGGCCGAGCGGCTCGGGCTCGATCCCGTCGAGGTGCGGCGCCGCAACCTGATCGACCGCGCGAGCTTTCCGTATCGCACACCGACCGGCGGCCTCTACGACAGCGGCGACTACGCGGCCACGCTCGACAAGGCGCTGGTGCTGGCCAAGTATGACGAGCTGCGCCGCGAGCAGGCCCGGGCCCGGGCGGCCGGCCGCTACTACGGCATCGGGCTGGCGCTGGCCGTCGATCCGTCCGTCTCCAACATGGGCTACGTGGCCACCGCGCTGGACCCGCAGTTCCGCGCCAAGCCCGAGTACCTGCCGAAGTCGGGCGCGGTCGATTCCGCGACCGTGAAGATCGATCCGCTCGGCCGCGTGATCGCGATTCTCGGCACGACGCCCCAGGGGCAGGGCCACCAGACGATCGTCTCGCAGATCGTCGCCGACGAGCTGGGGGTGGCGCCGCGCGACGTGACCGTGGTCGACGAGATGGACACGTTCACACGCGTGTGGTCGATCTCCTCCGGCACGTACTCGAGTCGCTTCGGCTCCGTCGGCACCAGCGCGGTGGCGCTGGCCGCGCGGAAGCTCAAGGCCAAGCTGGTCGAGTACGCGGCGCACCTCATGGGCGTCACGCCGGGCGAGGTCGAGTTTCGCGACGGTGGCGTGCACCGCACGAGCGGGAAGGCGACGCCCTACTCGATCAAGGACCTGGCCGGTCGGGCCCACTGGAACACCGAGTCGCTGCCCGAGGGCATGGAGCCGGGCCTGGCGGCCACCGCGGTGTTCGGCTTCTCGGTCGCCCGGGCGGTCGACGCCGAGGACCGCGTCAACTCGTCCAACACCTATGGCTTCATCGCCGAGGTGATGGCCGTCGAGGTCGATCCCGACACCGCGGCGATCAAGATCGTGAAGTACGTCACCGTGCACGACGCCGGCACGATCATCAACCCGATGATCGTGGAGGGCCAGATCTACGGGGGCGCCCTCCACGGCCTCGGCGGCGCCCTCTACGAGGAGCTGGCCTACGACGACGACGGCCAGCTCCTGACCGGCACCTTCATGGACTATCTGGTGCCGACGGCCAGCGAGGCGCCCGACATCGAGATCGCGCACGTGGTGTCGCCCTCGCCGCTCACGACCCTCGGCTCGAAGGGCCTGGGCGAGTCCTCGTCGATGACGGTGCCCGCCGTGATCGCCAACGCCGTCAGCGACGCGCTACGCCCCCTCGGCATCAGCATCACCGAGCTGCCGATGACCCCGACGCGACTGCACGACCTCATCACACGCGCTCGATCGAGCGCGTCGGAGCCACGACCTCCTCGCTCAGGTCACCCACGGCCCGAGCCGGCCTCGCCGACCCCGCTACAATGAAGCCGCCGCGGTTCGAATATCACGCCGCGCACAGCGTCGACGAGGCGGTCGCGCTCCTCGGCCGCTACGGCGGCGACGCGAAGGTGCTGGCCGGCGGGCAGAGCCTGATGCCGATGCTGAACTTCCGCCTGGCGCGGCCGGCCGCGCTGGTCG
Organism: Candidatus Rokuibacteriota bacterium; assembly: GCA_005887895.1. Taxonomy (GTDB): domain Bacteria; phylum Methylomirabilota; class Methylomirabilia; order Rokubacteriales; family CSP1-6; genus AR5. The sequence continues at coordinate 18,477 of VBPC01000014.1, read as the reverse complement.
ACGTGAACCGCGTGGCCGCGCTCGCCTACGTGCGGGAGGACGACGGCGTCGTGGCGTTCGGCGCCATGACGCGCCAGCGCACGATCGAGTTCTCGCCGATGGTCGCCGCCCGCCTGCCCCTCTTGCGCGAGGCGACCCGCTGGGTCGGCCACCTGCCGATCCGCTCGCGCGGCACGATCGGCGGCTCCATCGCCCACGCCGATCCGTCGGCGGAGTACCCGGCCGTGCTCACCGCGCTCGGCGGCGAGGTGATCGTGCAGGGACCGCGCGGGCGGCGGACGGTGAAGGCCGCCGATCTCTTCGAGGGCTATCTGACGACGAGTCTCGGGCCCGAGGAGCTGCTGGTCGAGGTGCGGCTCCCGGCGATGCCGGCCGGGGCCGGCTACGCCTTCGAGGAGTTCGCACGGCGCCACGGCGACTTCGCCATCGTCGGCATCGCGGCGATGGTCGTGCGCGACGGCGCCCGCTGCGCCGTGGCCCGGCTCGCCACGGCCGGCACCGGTCCGGTGCCGGTGCGGCTGCGCGCGGCCGAGGAGATCCTCGAGCGCGACGGCCTCGGCGACGCCGCGGTGGCGGCGGCCGGCGCCCGCGCGGCCGAGCTCGTCGACCCGGACGCCGACGTCCACGCCTCGGCGGAGTACCGCCGCCATCTGACCGGCGTCCTGACCGTCCGCGCGCTGAAGCGCGCGATCGCGGGGGCGACGTCGTGACCGAGACGCCGATCAGGCTCACGGTCAACGGCGTGCCGCGCACCGGGCAGTGCGTCGTCCGCAAGCTCCTCGTCGACTTCCTGCGCGAGGACCTCGCGCTCACCGGCACCCACGTCGGCTGCGAGCACGGCATCTGCGGCGCCTGCACGGTGCTGGTGAACGGCCAGGCCGCGCGCTCGTGCCTGATGCTGGCCGTGCAGGCCGACGGCGCCGAGATCACGACCGTCGAGGGCCTGATGCAGAACGGCGCGCTCCATCCGCTGCAGGCGGCCTTCCGGCGCCACCACGGCCTGCAGTGCGGCTTCTGCACGCCCGGCATGCTGCTGACCGCGCTCGACCTGCTGCGCGTCAAGCCGGATCCCACCGAAGCGGAGATCCGCGAGGGACTGTCCGCCGTGCTGTGCCGCTGCACCGGCTACCACGGCATCGTGAAGGCCGTCCAGGCCGCCGCGCCGGAGCTGCGCGCGGCCGCACCCTGGCCGGATCGGAGGTCACCATGAGATCGCACGCGTTTACCGCCGCGCTGGCCGCCGGGCTGATGCTGGCGCTCGTCGCGCCGGTGACGGCCCAGGGGCCGATCAAGATCGGCGAGATCAACTCCTTCAGCGGCATCGGCGCGCCCTTCACCGGGCCCTACAAGCAGGCCGTCGAGATGGCGGTCGAGGAGGTCAACGCCAGGGGCGGCGTCCTCGGCCGCAAGGTCGAGGTCGTCTTTCGCGACGACAAGGGCCAGCCGGCCGAGGCGGTGAAGCAGGCCCAGGAGCTGGTCACCGGCGAGAAGGTCGCGCTGATCTCCGGCACGTTCCTCTCGAACGTCGGCCTGGCGGTCTCCGACTGGGCCAAGCAGAACCAGACGCTGTTCGTGGCGGCCGAGCCGCTGACCGAGGCGATCACGTGGTCGAAGGGCCACGACCACGTCTTTCGCGTGCGCCCGAACACCTACGAGCAGGGCCGGATGCTCGCCGACAAGGCCGGCAAGCTGAAGTACACGAAGTGGGCGACGATCGGTCCGAATTACGAGTACGGCAAGCGCGCGTGGGAAACGTTCCGGGACCGGCTCAAGCAGCTCAAGCCCGAGGTGCAGGTCGTCGGCGAGCACTGGCCGACGCTGGGCAAGCTCGAGGCGGGACCGTTCGTCACCGCGATCCTCAATCAGAATCCCGACGCGCTCTACGTCTCGCTGTTCGGCAGCGACTGGCTGGCGTTCGTGCGCGAGGCGCAGAAGCGCGGCCTGTTCCAGAAGATGTTCGTCGTCGGCATCCTGCTCGGCGAGCCCGAGTACATGGATCCCCTCAAGACCGAGGCGCCCGAGGGGATGCTCGTCACCGGCTATCCGTGGTACGACATCGACGCCCCCGCCCACAAGGAGTTCGTCGCGCGCTTCACGAAGAAGTACGACCACAACCCCGTGCTCGGCTCGCTGGTGGGCTACGTGACGTATCTCTCGATCTTCGAGGCCATCCGCAAGGCCGGCGCCACCGACGCCGACAAGCTCGTGGCCGCCTTCCGCGGCCTCAAGGTCGAGACGCCGGTCGGGCCGATCAGCTACCGCGCCTCCGACGGGCAGTCGACGATGGGGGCGTGGGTCGGCACGACCAGGCTCGATCCCAAGCGCGGCGTCGGCATCATGGTCAACTATGAGTACGTCCCCGGCGAGCGCGTGCTCCCGTCCGATGAAGAAGTGAAGAAGATGCGCGCCGGTCAGTAGGGCCGGTTACCACGGGTGCGCGCGGCGGCCACGAGCCCGGGGCGTTGACGCGTTGACGCGATTCCCTCGATCCGTAGCGCCGGTCGGCCTTGGGAGGGAAACGGGTCGGCGGACCCCGCCCGCCCCCCGCCACCGCGCGCCCGGCGTCGTAGCCTTCCCATGTCGCCGTCGTTGATCGTTCTTCAGGTGCTGTCGGGGCTGGCGCATGCGATGGTGCTGTTTCTCATCGCCTCGGGGTTGTCGCTCATCTTCGGCGTGACGCGGATCGTGAATTTTGCGCATGGGTCGTTCTACATGCTGGCGGCGTACATCACCTACACGCTGGCGGCCGTGTTACCGCTCGGCCCGGCGTCGTTCTACGTCGCGGTGCTGCTGGCGGCGCTCGGGACCGGGCTGGTTGGGCTCGTCGTCGAGGTGGTGTTGCTCCGCCGTGTCTATCGGGCGCCGGAGCTCTATCAGCTGCTCCTCACGTTCGCGCTCGTGCTGGTGATCGCCGACGTCGTGGCGCTGGTGTGGGGGCGGGAGAACAAGACGGGTCCGGCCGCGCCCGGGCTCGAGCGTTCGGTGCGGATTCTGGGGCAGCTGTTTCCCTCGTACGACCTCGTCCTGGTCGCCGTCGGTCCCGCCGTGGCGCTGGCCCTGTGGTGGGTGTTCTACCGCACGCGCTGGGGGGTCCTCATCCGCGCCGCCAGCCTGGACCGCGAGATGGTCGCGGTTCTCGGCATCGACCAGCGCCGGCTGTTCACCTCGGTCTTCGTCCTCGGCTCGGCGCTGGCCGGCCTCGGCGGCGCGCTCCAGGTGCCGCGCCAGGCGCTCACCAACGTGATGGACACCACGATCCTCACCGAGGCCTTCGTCGTCGTCGTCATCGGCGGCATGGGCTCGCTGCCCGGCGCGCTGCTGGCGGCGATCGTGATCGGCGTGGTCGATGCGCTCGGCGTGCTGTGGCTGCCGAGCGCGTCGCTGGTGATGACGTTCGCGGTCATGGCGATCGTGCTGATCGTGCGGCCGTGGGGCCTGCTGGGCCGGCCGGAGGCGCCGGGGCGGGGTGCGGGCGGCGTCGTCGGCGGCGCGCGCCCGCCGGCCGTGCGGAACGCGGCGGTGCCGGCGCTGCTCGCGCTCCTCCTGCTGCCGCCGTGGCTGCCGAGCTTCTGGGTCCTCGTGCTCGTCGAGGTGCTGGTCTTCGCGCTCTTCGCCGCGAGCCTGCACCTCTTGATGGGCACCGGCGGCATGGTGTCGTTCGGTCACGCCGTGACGTTCGGGCTGGGCGCCTACGGCGCCGCGCTGCTGGTCCAGGCCGCCCGGGTCCCCATGCTGCTGGCGTTCCTCGCCGCGCCGCTGGTGGCGGCGCTGGGCGCCACGCTCATCGGCTTCTTCTGCGTTCGCCTCAGCAGCATCTACTTCGCGATGCTGACGCTCGCGTTCTGCCAGATCGCCTACGCCGTCGCTCATCAGTGGTACGACGTCACCGGCGGCGACAACGGCCTGCTCGGCATCTGGCCGCCGCCGTGGCTGGCCGCGCCGCTCGCCTACTACTATTTCGCGCTGGCGGCCTGCGGGGGCGGCCTCGCGCTGGTAGCCGTGATCGGGCGGGCGCCGTTCGGCCTCACCCTGCGCGCGATCCGCGACCACCCGCGGCGGGCCGAGGCCTCCGGGGTGAACGTGCGGCTGCACCAGTGGCGGGCGTTCGTCGTGGCCGGCCTCTTCGGCGGCCTGGCCGGCGCCACGTTCGTCTTCCTCAAGGGCAGCGCGTTCCCGAACTACCTCACGATCTCGATGTCCGTCGAGCCGCTGGTCATGGTGCTCCTGGGCGGCATCGGCTCGCTGGCAGGGGCGCCGGTGGGCGCCGCCGTCTACACGGTGCTCGACACCGTGGTCTCGAGCTACACGGAGTACTGGCAGCTCGTCCTCGGCGCGATCCTGCTCGCGCTGGTGCTGGCCTTCCCGCACGGCCTCGTCGGCCTGCTGGCCGGGCGACGTCGTGAGTGAACCGCCCGTCCTCCGCGTCGAGGCCGTCCGGAAATCCTTCGGTGGCGTCCAGGCCGTCGCCGGCGTGAGCATGGCGCTGGCCCGCGGCGAGATCCGGGCGCTGATCGGGCCCAACGGCGCCGGCAAGTCCACGCTGTTCAACATCCTCACCGGCCAGCTCCGCGCCGACGCGGGCGCCATCGAGTTCCGCGGGCGCGCCATCACCGGCCTGGCGTCGCACGCGATCGCGCGGGCCGGCGTGGCGCGGACCTTTCAGATCACCGCCACCTTCGGCTCGCTGACCGTGCTGGAAAACGTGCAGGTGGCGCGCCTGAGTCACGTGCGCGCCAGCGCCCGGCTGTGGCGCTCCGCCGCGCCGCTCGAGCGGGACCGCGCGGCCGAGCTGCTCGCGCACGTGGGGCTCACGGACCAGGCGACGCGGAAGCCTTATGGCGCTCACCGCCGCGCTCGCGCGCGAGCGCGGGCTGACGGTGCTGTTCACCGAGCACGACATGGACGTGGTGTTCGCCGTGGCCGACCGGATCATGGTGCTCCACCAGGGCCGCGTGATCGCCGAGGGCGCGCCGGCGGCGGTGCGCGCGGACCGCCGCGTGCAGGCCGTCTACCTCGGCGAGGACGAGCCCTGATGCTCGAGCTGCGCGGTGTCCACGCCGTGTACGGGCTCAGCCACGTCCTGCACGGCGTCACGCTGACGGCACGCGAGGGCGAAGTGATCTCGCTGCTCGGACGGAACGGGGCGGGCAAGTCGACCACCCTGAAGGCGATCATGGGCCTGGTGCGCGTCACCGCCGGCACGGTCGGGTTCCTCGGACGCTCCCTGCTCGGCCTGGCGCCGCACGAGATCAGCCGCGGCGGCGTCGGCTTCGTGCCCGAGGACCGGCGGATCTTCGCCGACCTCACGGTGCGCGAAAACCTCCTGGTGGCCGAGCGCGGCGGCGGCCGCTCGTCCGTCGAGCGCGTCCTCGAGCTCTTTCCGCCTCTCGCGGGCCTGCTCCGGCAGCGCGCGGGCAGCCTCTCCGGCGGTGAGCAGCAGATGCTGACGATCGCCCGCACGCTGCTGACCCAGCCCCGGGTGCTGCTGCTCGACGAGCCCTCCGAGGGACTGGCGCCGGTCGTCGTACGCCGGCTCGGCGACGCCATCGCCGCGCTCAAGCGCGACGGCCTCACCATCGTGCTGTCCGAGCAGAACGTGAAGTTCGCGCGCCGCCTGGCGGACCGCGCCTACATCATCGAGAAGGGGGAGATCAAGTTCGAGGGCCCGATGGCCGCGCTCGACGCCGACGACGCTCTGCGCCGCGCGTACCTGGGCGTGTAGCAGCGGTTGTCGAGGAGCGACCGGGGTCCCCCGGGCGCCCCGACGTCAGCCGATGCGCGCCAGCGCATCGGCAAGAATCTCGAGGGTGATCGGCTTGGCGAGGACGAAGTCGACGGCCCCGCGGCTGGCGGCGCCGGTGTCCGGCAGATCGCCCCAGCCGGTGAGGACGCCGACCGCGAGCCGCGCGTGCCGCGCCTTGACGGCGTCGGCCAGCTCCCAGCCCGTCATGCCGGGCATCACCAGATCGGTGAGGAGGACGTCGATCGCGTCGTCGGCCTCCAGCCGCCGGAGCGCGTCGGCGCCGCTCCCGGCCATGACGACCGTGTGGCCCTCGGACGCCAGCATCTCGCCGAGCGCGTGTCGCACCTCGTCCTCGTCGTCAACGAGCAGGATACGCAGCGGCCGCCGCCGGGCCGGCGTCGTCGCGGGCGCCCGGATCCGCGTCGCGGGCGGCAGCTGCACCACCACCGTGGTGCCGCCGCCCTCCGCGCTCGCGATCGTCAGCTCGCCGCCGTGGCGCCGCGCGATGCCGTAGGCGACGCTCAGCCCGAGGCCGGTCGCCTTCACGCCCTTCGTCGTGAAGAAGGGCTCGTGGGCACGGCGCCGCACCTCGTCCGACATGCCGACGCCGGTGTCGCCGACCGCCAGCACGACGGCGGCGCCGTCGACCCGCGTCTCCACCGTGATCCGGCCGCCGTGCGGCAGCGCGTCGACCGCGTTGAGGACGAGATTGGTGAGCAGCTCGCGAAGCGCGGCCGGGTCACCGGCGACCGGCGGCACCCCGCCCAGCCGGGTCTCGACCTGGATCTCGACGCCCCTGGGCCCGTGCACCCTCCTGCCAGCGGCCGCGCGTCATCTCGAGCACGTCGCGCACGATGTCGTCGACGGCGACCGCGCGCGGCGGCATCGCCCGGCGCATGCCGGCGAACTGCTGCAGCCGGCGCACGACCTCGGCGCCGTCCTTGGCGGCGCGCTCGACGATCGCCAGCGCCCGGACGGCGCGCTCGTCGACGGCCCCGCGCCGGAGGAGCTGGATGCGCCCGACCACGATCGTCAGGAGGTTGTTGAGGTGATGGGCGGCGCCGCCGGCCAGCCCGCCGAGCGCCCGCAGCGTCTCACCCTGGATCAGGCGCTCCTGCATGGCGCGCAGGTCGCTGCGCGCGCTGCGCGTCCTCGTACAGGTGCGCGTTGTCGAGCGCGATGGCGGCGTGTTCGGCGAACGACCCCAGGAAGGCCAGCCCGTCGGCAGAGTACCGGCGGGGCGTGCTCGACGAGCCACACGCCGGCGGCGTCGGCGCCGACACCGACCTGGGGCAGCTCGGTGAGGCGGCCCATCAGGCGCCCCAGGTCGAGCGTGCCGCCCAGCACCCGCGTGGCCTCGGCGAGCAGGCCGAGCGCGGCGGCGGACGACGGCGAGGGTCCGCGGCGCCGTCTGCCTGGGCTCATCGCTCGTCCGCCTCCACTCGCCTGGAGCGCTTCGCCGACGAGTCGCCGGCGCGGACTAGCGGGGCCCGAAGCCGACGGTGGTCTGGCCGTTGTAGGTGAGCGGGCGGAAGCGGACGGGCAGACCGACGGCGAGCGTCTCGAGGGGGATGTCGACGACGCGGCCGAGCATCGACACGCCCTCCTCGAGCTGGACCGCCGCGATCGCGTACGGCACCTCGCCGGCGTGGCCGCGCGGCGCGACGCGGATCACCGTGTAGCTGGCGATCGTGCCACGGCCTGAGAGCGACGTGGGCTCCCACGCGCGCTGCGAGCACTCCGGACAGAACTGCTTCGGCGGGATGGCGAGCGCGCCGCAGCGGCCGCATCGCACCGCCGTGAGCTGTCCCTGGCGCGCCTGCTCGAAGAACTTCTGCTGCGTGACCACCGGCTCAGTCACGGCCGAAGAGCGAGACGAGCACGGTGGCGGTGTTGCCCCCCAGCGTGTGGGTGAGTCCGATGCGCGCGCCGTCGACCTGGCGCGCGCCGGCGTCGGCGCGCAGCTGGGTGACGACCTCGGCGATCTGGGCGGCGCCGGTGGCGCCGATCGGATGCCCCTTGGCCTTGAGTCCGCCCGACGGGTTCACGGGGATCTTGCCGCCGAGGCTGGTCCAGCCCTTCTCGGCCGCCACGCCGCCGGTGCCGGGCTCGAAGAGCCCCAGCCCCTCGGTGGCCACGATCTCGGCGATCGTGAAGCAGTCATGCAGCTCGACGACGTCGACGTCGTGCGGGCCGAGCCCGGCCTGACGGTAGGCGGCGGCCGCGGCGCGCTCGGTGGCCGGTATGCGCGAGAGGTCGCGCTTGTCGCCGAGGAGCATCCAGTCGGACGCCGCCGCCGAGCCGAGCACCCAGATGGGCCGGCGCGCCTTGCGGGCGACCTCCTCGGCGGCGATCACCACGGCGGCGCCGCCGTCGGTGAACGGGCAGCAGTCGTAGAGCTTGAGCGGGTCGGCGACGCGCGCCGAGCCGAGGACCTGCTCCAGGGTGATCTCCTTCTGGAACTGCGCCTTGGGATTCAGCGTGCCGTGCTTGTGGTTCTTCACGGCGACCGCCGCCATCTGCTCTTCCGTGGTGCCGTACCGGGTCATGTGGGCGCGCGCCACCAGCGCGAACACGCCGGGGAAGGTGAGGCCGAGCGTCTGCTCCCAGCGGGCGTCCGAGGCGTACGCGAAGTACTCCGTCGACTCCTCGGTCGTCACGTTCAGCACGCGCTCGGCGCCGCCCACGAGGACGACGTCGGACACGCCGGCGCCGACTTCCATCACGGCGTGACGGAACGCGGCGTGCGAAGAGGCGCAGGCCGTCTCGAAGCGCGTCGTGGGCACGGTCGGGATGCCGAGCACCGAGGCGGCCTGCGGCCCCGTGTGCAGCTGCTTCTCCGTCTCGCCGCCGACCACGTTGCCGTAGTACAGCGCTTGCACGGCGCTGGCCGGCAGCCCGGCGTCGGCGAGCGCGTCGGCGGCCGCCTCCGCGAACAGCTCGGCCGACGTGCGCTCGTGTCGGCCGAACTTCGTCACGCCGACCCCGATGACCGCGACTCGCCGCATGCGTCCTCCCCGATCCGAGTTGGTGAATACGGATTCATGATAGCAGAAGGTCTGCACGCCCCGACGGGCTCCGCCGCTAGAATAGCCGCCGTGCTCAGCGAAGAAGCGCTGATCGTCCTGGTGGCGTTCGGCGCCTGCGGCCTCCTCGTGCTCGGTACCCTCGAGCTCTTGTGGCCGACGCGCCCGCGACACCCGGTGCGCCGGGCGGCGCCGCCGCACCAGCCGCGGCCCCATCGCCAGAGCGCGCTCGCACGGCACACCCGGGAGCGCGGCCGCGGCGCCTACGTGCGTCGCCCGGTCGAGGGCCCGCCGTCTTCGCCGCCGGCGCTCGCGCCGGCGCCGCTGCCCACGGCCGAGCCGCTGCCCGCCCCGCAGCCGCTCGAGGCCGTCGCCCCGGCGCCGGTTGTCACCGAGACGCCGGCCGCCGTCGGGGACGACGGGTCCGTCGTCGAGGCCTGCTTCGCGCTCTACCAGGCCCAGCGGTACGACGACGTGGTGGGGCTCGCCGCTCATGCGCTCGGCACCGATGCCGGCGGGCGGCGTCCAGCCGATGCACAGGAAACGGCGGCGCTGTGGAGCGTACTCGCCCTGGCCCGCCAGGCGCTCGGCGCGGATGCCGACGCCCTGGCGGCGCTGGAGGCCGCCATCGCTGCGGCGCCGGTCGGCGATCGGGCGATCTACGAGCGCCAGCTCGCCTCGCTCGCCGAAAGCGTCGCCCAGGGGCTGCTGGCCGAGGCCGACCGGCACACGGGCCCGGACTCCGAGGAATGCCTGACGACCATTCGCAGCGCGGTGACGTGGCTCGAGCGCGGCGTCGCCGCGGCGCCGAACGACGCCGGGCTAGCCGACCTCGCCGTCGCCGCCCAGGCGAGGTTGTGGCCGGCGTGGGAGCGCACGGTCATGGCGCTCGTGCAGCGGCAGGAGTACCGGGCGGCCCGCCGGCTCCTGCGCGACGCGCTGGCCGATCCGCGGTTCCCCCCGGGCCGCGACGCGAGCTTTCGCGAGCTCTTCTCCGGCACGTTCAGCGGCGAGATCGGCCAGCTCACCGCCCAGGCGATCCGCAGCATGCAGGAGGCGCGGGAGAGCGACGCGCTCGCCTCGCTGCAGCGCGCCGAGGCGCTCCTCGGCACCCTCAACGAGGACGTGCTGCCGCCCACGCGGCGGCAGGAGGTCGATCGCCGCCTCTGGTGGGGCTACAACAAGCTGGGCGTCCGCCGCGTCGAAGCCGGCGAGCACGAGGAGGCGCTGGAGCCGCTCTTCCACGCCCTCGACTACGACGTCGGCCCCGAGCGCCGGCAGGAGACGGTTGCCCTGCTCGTGCGCGCGCTGGAGGGCGTGGTCGATGCCCGCTCGCTCACCATCCGCGAGCTGGCCGAGGCCGGCGACGGCGAGGCGGCCATCGTGCAGTGCGACAAGCTGTGGAGCCGACTGCGCAGCGCGACCGAGATGGGACTGCGGCAGGACGATCTCGCCGCGACCTTCGCCAGGGTCCAGCGCCTCTTCGAGACACTCGGCCGCCCGCGGCATTAGAGCGCCGCCAGTCAGCCGCCGGACAGCGCGCGGAAGAGGGCCGCCCCGGCTGCGCCGGGGCGGCCCGAGCGATTTGGGGTCTGGGGGCCATGTCGGGGCCCCCAGTCCCAATCAAACGGTCCGCGAGGGACGAGGGCCGCCCCGGCTTTGCCGGGGCGGCCCGAACGATGGGGGTCTGGGGGCCATGTCTGGGTCCCCAGTTTCAATCAGACGGTCTGGGGGCCATGTCGGGGCCCCCAGTTTCAGACAGTCAGCGAGCGGACGACGTCGCGGCGCAGGCTGATGCCGAGGCCCGGGCGCTCCGGCGCGGGGACGGCGCCGTCGATCAGCTCGAAGGGCTCCTCGAGCAGGTCGTGCAGCAGGGGATTCTCGCCGCGCGAGAACTCCAGCGCCGTCACGCACGGCGTGGCCACCGCGAGGTGCAGGCCGGAGGCGAAGAGCACGGCGCCGCCCCAGAGGTGAGGCGCCACCGTCAGGCCGTGGGCGGCCGCCAGCGCGCAGATGCGCAGCGTCTCGGTGATGCCGCCGGCGATGGCGACGTCCGGCTGCAGCACGTCGACGGCGCGCGCGTCGATGAGGTCGCGGAAGGCGAAGCGCGTCTGCTCGCTCTCGCCGGAGGCGATGGGGATGTCGGTGGCCGCGCGCACCTCGGCCTGGCCGGCCGGATTGTCGGGCGATACCGGCTCCTCGAGCCAGGCGAGGTCGCACTCGGCCACCTTGCGGGCGAAGCGCTGGGCCTCGCGCACCGACCAGGTGCCGTGCGCGTCGACCATCAGGCCGACCTCGGGGCCAAGACTCGCGCGCGCCTCCCGCACGCGCGCCGCCGAGTCCTCCACGCTGCGATCTTGAAGTCCCACCCGCATCTTCACCGCGCGATGGCCGCGCTCGACGTACTGGCGCAGCTGCTTGCCGACGCCACCGAGCGGCGCCCAGCCGCCGGACGCGTAGGCGGGAACGCGGTCACGGAAACGGCCGCCCAGCAGTCGCCACACCGGCTGGTCGAGCGACTTGCCGAGCAGGTCCCACAGCGCGATGTCGATCCCGGAGATCGCCGACAGCGTGATCCCTCGCCGGCCCACGATGGGGAACGTGCGGCCCTCGCGGGCGACGTAGTGGGCGCGCGAGCCGTTGTAGAGCGTCTCCCACACGGCATTGACGTCGCGGGGGTCGCGGCCGACCAGCAGCGGGGCCAGCTCGGCGTGGATGAGCGCGACGACGCCGGCGTAGTTGCCCAGGTTGCCCACGCCGACCTTGGCCTCGCCGAGGCCAGTGAGGCCGGTGTCGGTGTCGATCTCGATGAGGCAGGTGTTGAACGAGTCGTTGACGCCGAAGTCGCTGCGATGCTGACGCTCGGCCGGGATGGACGCGCGCAACCAGGCCGCGCGCACGGCCGTGATCTTCACCTCAGGGCTCGAGGCTGCGCCGCCGGATCTCTTCGAGCAGCGACTCCGGCACGCGCAGGAACGCCTCCACCACCTCAGGGTCGAAGTGGGCGCCGGCGCACCGCTTCAGCTCGCTCTTGGCGGCGTCGAACGGAATGGCCTTCGAGTACGGGCGGTCGAAGGTCATCGCGTCGAACGCGTCCACCACCGAGAAGATCCGGGCGCCGACCGGGATGTCCTCGGCGCGGAGGCCGCGGGGGTAGCCGCTGCCGTCCCACTTCTCGTGATGCGAGTAGACGATCGGCACCGCACCGCGCAGGAACGGGATCTTCTCGATGAGCCGCCGGCCGATCTCCGGGTGGGTCCGCATGGTCCTCCACTCGTCGGCGGTGAGGGGACCCGGCTTCAATAATATGGCGTCGGGAATGCCGATCTTGCCGATGTCGTGCAGCAGGACGCCGTGGGCGAGGTCGGCCAGCTCGGCCTCCGGCATGCCGTATTCGCGGGCGGTGGCCAGCGCATAGCCGTGCACGCGCCGCGAGTGCGACTCGGTGCCGACGTCGCGGGTGTCGAGCGCCGAGCCGAGCGCCTCCAGCGTCGTCCGGTACGTCGACTCCAGCTCGCGATAGGCGGCGGCCAGGTGGTGGGTGGCTTGCTCGACGCGGCTCTCCAGCATGGCCTGGTACTGCCGGCGCTCGATGAGCAGCTGCCGGCGCTCCAGCGCGCGATCGGCGGCGATGAGCAGCTCGTCGACGTTGACGGGCTTCATGATGAAGTCGTAGGCGCCGAGCTTGAGGCTCTCGATGGCCGTCTTGACGTCGGCGGCGCCGGTGAGGACGATCACGGCGGCGTCCTGATCGACCTCGCGCACTTGCTGGAGCAGCTCGATGCCGGTCATGTTCGGCATCTTCAGATCGGTGACGGTGAGCGGGGGGTGGGCGCTGCGGAACATCGCCACGCCCTCCCGCCCGTCGGTGGCCAGGCGACAGTTGTAGCCCGCCGTCAGAAAGATCTGGTGGAGCACCTCACGGACCTGCTTGTCATCGTCGACGATCAGGATGTCGCGTCGGATCTCCACGCTAGAGGACTCGCTGCGGCGACGGCGTCGCCGCGACCTGGTTCTTCCCGGCCCGTTTGGCCGTGTACAGCGCCTCGTCGGCGGCCCGGAACAGGTCCTCGGCGGTACCCGCCTCGTCGTCCGGCAGGCTGGCCACCCCGAAGCTGGCGGTGATGATCTTGCCGTGCGAGAAGGGGTATTTCGCGACGACCTCGCGGATGCGGTCGGCGTAGAGGCGCGCGCCCGCCTTCGAGGTCTCCACCAGCAGGACCGCGAACTCGTCGCCGCCGTAGCGGGAGACGACGTTGATGCCGCGCGAGTGCTTCATGAGGATCTGCGCGACGTCGCGCAGCGTGTCGTCGCCCACCGTGTGGCCGAACTCGTCGTTGACGGCCTTGAAGCCGTCGAGGTCGAGCAGGACGACCGACACCGGATGGTTGAAGCGCCGGTAGCGCGACAGCTCCTCCTCCAGGCGCAGCGAGAAGAATCGGCGGTTGTAGAGGCCGGTCACCTCGTCCTTGAACGACGTCTCCTTGAGCCGGGCATTGGTGGACTCCAGCTCCTTGTAAGCGGCGTCGAGCCGGGTGGCGAAGGTGTTGATCTCGGCCGCCTGCTGCTCGATCGTGGCCAGCATCTTGTTGAAGGAGGTCATCAGGGTGCCGACCTCGTCGCGGGCCGATGTCCCAGATGACGTAGCCGCCGGCTACCATGCCGACCAGCGCAAACAGGACCAGGACCTGCAGGCCGCCGAACCTCAGCCTCTCGCCGGGCCCCAGCGACGGCAGGACGAGCACCAGCACGACGAAGCCGAGGACCAGGATCGGGACGACCGAGGCGAGGGTCAGCGCGCCCAGGATCCGCTTCTTGATGCGCCTGCCCGCGTGGGCAACGTCGGGAACGGCTTCGACCGGCATAGCGGTCATTATTCTAGTTGCCGCTCGGACGTGTCAATGTAAGAATTTTCGCAGAGTTATGAGTGTCGTCGCCGACCGGACCCTGGACTGCGTGGGACTCTTCTGCCCGATACCGATCCTCAAGACCCGCGAAGCGCTCAAGGCCATGGATGTCGGCCAGACCCTCGAAATGCTGTCCGATGACCCGGCCTCCGAGGCCGACATGAAGAGCTGGACCACCCGAACGGGCCACGATCTGGTGGCCATCGAGAAACATGGCGCGGTCTTCCGGTTCCTCGTCCGAAAGAGCTGATAGGGCCGCCGGTTCGCCGACGTCGAGGATCTACCTCGACTACGCCGGCTTCTCGCCGGTCGACCCCCGCGTGGTCGCCTTCATGCGACCGTTCCTCGAGGGCGGGGTGGGCAATCCGGCCGCGCTCCACTCGCACGGTCTCGAGGCCCGCGCCTCCCTCGACGGCGCCCGCGCCAAGGTCGCCCGGCTCGTCGGCGGCAGCGCCGGCGGCGTGATCTTCACCGCCAGCGCCACCGAGGCCAGCAACCTGGCCATCAAGGGGGTCGCGCTGCGCGCGCGGGGCCGTCACGTCGTCGCCTCGTCCATCGAGCACATCTCCGTCGTGCATCCGTGCCGCGACCTCGAGAAGCAGGGCTGGACGGTGACGTGGCTGCCGGTGGACCGCGACGGCGTGGTCGACCTGGACGTGCTCGGCCGCGCGCTCCGCGAGGACACCGCCCTCCTGTCGGTGATGGCGGCCAACGGCGAGGTCGGCACGCTGCAGCCGGTGCGGGAGGTGGGCCGGCTCGCGCGGGCGCGCGGCGTGCCGTTCCACGTCGACGGGGTCGGCATGGTCGGACGGCTGCCGCTCGCCGTCGACGAGTGCGCGATCGACCTGCTGACGCTGTCCTCCAACGACCTCTACGGCCCGCCGGGCGCCGGCGCGTTGTGGGTGCGGCCCGACGTCGCCCTCGCGCCGATCATCCTGGGCGGCGGCCAGGAGGGTGGTTATCGCTCGGGCACCGAGAACCTGCCGTCGATCGTCGGCATGGGCGTGGCGGCCGACCTCGCGCGCAACGAGCGGGCCGCCGAGGCGGCGCGCCTGACGCCGCTGCGCGACCGGCTGCTCGACGGCCTGCTCGAGCGCATCGACGGCACCCGTCTCACCGGCGCCCGGGGGCCGCGCCGCCTGCCCCACCACGCGAGCCTCGTCGTCCCCGGCGTCAAGGCCGACGCCGTGCTGCTCGAGCTCGACCTGCGCGGCGTCGCCGCGTCGTCGGGCTCGGCGTGCAACCTCACCACCGGCGAGCCCTCGCACGTGCTGCGCGCGCTGGGCTGCTCGCGCGAGGAGTACGAGGGCTCGCTCTGCTTCACGCTGGGCCGCTGGACGAGCGCCGCCGAGATCGACGCCCTGCTCGACGTCCTGCCGGGCGTGATCGGCCGTCTCCGACGACTCGCCGCGCGGTGAGCGGCGCCACGGGCGGCCGCCTCTTCCTCTTCGACGTCGACGGCACGCTGGTGACGGCGGCCGGCGCCGGGCGCATCGCGCTGGGACGCGCGCTGGCCGCGACCTACGGCACCACCGGCCCGATCGAGGCGTACGACTTTCGCGGCAAGACCGACCCGCGCATCGTCTGGGATCTCATGCGCGGCGCCGGACTCGACAACGCGCGCATCGCCGAGCGCCTGCCGGCGTGCTTCGCGGCCTACGTCGCCGAGCTCGATGCCCTGATCGGCGACGGCGCGCGCGTCAAGGTCATGCCCGGCATCGCGGAGGTCGTGCGGGCGCTGGCCGCCCGGCGCGACGCCGTCGTGGGGCTGCTGACCGGCAACATCGAGGCGGGCGCCCGCGTGAAGCTCCGGCCGACCGGCCTCTGGCCGCTCTTCCGCCTCGGCGCGTTCGGCTCCGACGACCTCGATCGCCGCAAGCTGCCGGCGATCGCCTGCGAGCGCGCGCAGCGCCTGGTAGGCCATCCGTTCGCGTTCGAGCAGGTGACGATCATCGGCGACACGCCGCTCGACGTGGACTGCGCGCGGGCCTGCGGCGCCGTCGCGGTGGCGGTGGCCACGGGCTTCCACCCGCCGGAGGAGCTGACCGCCTGCGCGCCCGACCTCTTCTTCGCCGACTTCTCCGACGTCCCCGCGGCGCTGGCCGCGCTGACCGCGCCCCGCTGACGTGCGCCTCGTCATCCTCTGGCTGCATCTGGTCGGCGCCGTCGTCTGGATCGGCGGTCTCGCGTACCAGACCCACGTCCTGCTGCCGGCCGCGCGCCGCGGCGAGGTCGCGCCGTTCGCCGCCGCCGCCCGCCGCGCGCGACCGGCGACGTGGACGGCGATCGCCCTCGTCGTCTTGACCGGTTTCTACAACGTCACCCAGCTCGGCCCTCTCGAGCGTGTGATCCACACCGGCGCCGGCGTCATGCTCGCCGGCAAGTTCATCCTGGTCATCGCCGCCGCCTCCATCGCCGGCCAGCGCGACTTCGCCCAGGTGACGCTGCTGCGCGGCGCGCTCGCGACCAACGCCGACCCCCAGCCCGCGCTGCGTGCCATCGCGCGCATGGACCGCATCGTCCTCGTCCTCGCGCTCGTCATCATCTACCTCGGGCTCGCCATCTCCCGCGCCTGAGGGCGCCGCTCAGGCGAGCGCCGGAACGCCGAGATTCCTGGCGAGGTCGTTGACCAGGCCGAGGAGCGTGGCGTTGACGGGGATGCCCTCGCGCAGGCGACGCTTCTCGCTCTCGGCCTCCGGCTCGCCGGCCACGTAGACGCGCGGCTGGCCCTCGACCGGCGGCGTGGACTTCACGGAGTCGAACATGTCGTCCATGTCGCGCTTGAAGTCCTCCACCGGGCGGAAGCGCTCGGGATCGATGGCGACGAAGCAGTGGCCGACGTCCTGCCTCTTCTGCTCGAAGCGACCGGTGCGCTGGAAGAGATCGCCGTAGGTGGCCCCGGGCAGCACGCCGGAGAGGATGTCCACCATCATGCCGAGACCGTAGCCCTTGTGGCTGCCGAGCTCGCGCGTGCCGCCGAGCGGCGACATCAGGCGGCGCTTCATGGCGATGTCGGGGTCGGTCGTCGGCTCGCCGTCCTCGTCGAGCGCCCAGCCGGCGGGAATCGGCTTCTTCCAGCGGCTGGCGATGCGCAGCTTGCCGGCCGCCACCGTGGTCGTGGCCATGTCGAGCACGAACGGCGCGTGGCGGCCGGCCGGCGCCGCGAAGGAGATCGGGTTGGTGGAGAGCTTGGGCTCCCGGCCGAAGGTCGGCACCATCGCCACGTAGGGCGAGTTGGTCGTGGCCAGGCCGATCATCCCGTGCTCGAGGGCCATCATCGAGTAGTTGGCGGCGGCGCCGAAGTGGCCCGAGTTGCGCACGGTGACGATGCCGATGCCGAACGTGCGCGCCTTGTCGATGGCCCGCCGCATGGCCAGCGTGGAGACGTAGTGGCCGAGGCCCTTGGCGCCGTCGTAGAGGGCGGTGGCGGCCACGTCGCGGGCCAGCAGCGGATCCGCCTCCATGACGACGAAGCCCTGGCGCCAGAGCTCGTGGTAGCGCGGCAGCATGTCGATGCCGTGCGAGTCCACGCCGCGCAGGTCCGTGCGCACCATGAGCCCGGCCGTGACCTCCGCCCGATCGCGCGGCATCTTCATCGCCACCAGCGCGCCCGTGATGAACTCCGTCAGCGTGCCGTGCGGCACGAGCGTCGTCTCCGCCATACCGTCCTCCTGTTCCACTTTCGAGCGCCGGCTCCGCCGGCGCCATCCTGCCTAGGGGGAGGCAGGCCCGAGCACGCCGCCGGCGTGCGAGGCGCCGTCGGAAGGGGGACGAAGTCCCCCTCCGAGTCAGAGCCCGGTGATCTTGATGCCGGAGTTCTTGAGCTTGTAGCGCCGGTTGATCGTGGCCAGCACCGCGGTGATGCCTTCCAGCGGCCCGGCGTTGGACAGCGCGCCCACGTCGATGACCCGCAGGCCGAGCGAGCGCCCCAGCTGGGTCACCGTCTCCTTGGCGGCCGCCTCCTGACCGCAGATCAGCAAATCGCACTCGATCGGATACTCGGCGTCGGCCAGCTCGTGCGCGGCGATGTGGTGGAAGGCGGCCACCACGCGCGCCTCCGGCAGCAGCGCCTGGACTTCCTCGGCGGCCGAGCCGGCTGGCGGCGGCGTGAACAGCCGCGGACCGCCGAAGGTGAGCGGGACCACCGCGCTCACGACGACCTTGTTGCGGCACGCCTGGCGCGTCTCGGGCAGCGTGGCGCCGGGGCCCCCCCACGGTAACGCGACGACGACGACGTCGCCCAGCGCGGCGGCCTCGGCGTTGGTGTGGCCGACGATCGGGATCGCGTGGGCGACGTCGCGCAGCTCGGCGGCCTTGGCCTTCGCGCGCTCGGCGTCGCGCGAGCCGATGACGACGTGGTCGCCGGCCTCGGCGAGCCGTTGTGCGAGCGCCAAGCCGAAATCACCCGTCCCCCCGACGACCGCGACCCTCACGCCGGCACCGCGCCGAGCGCCGCCTCGGCCAGCCGCCGCCGTGCATCGCCGTCCACCATGAGCGTGCGCGCGACGATCGGCCTGACGTCGCCGAGCCCGCCGAGATCGCCGGCGTCCGCCTCGTCCACGACGAGCGCGTCGATCATTCCCTTGTAACAACTTGCAACTTGGCGGGGCGAGGTTCCGCCGGCGAGACGCGCGAGCATGCGGTCCGCCGGGCCCTTGACTGCACGCCCCGCGATGAGCGGGCTCACGGCCACGCAGGGCGCGCTGCGCCCGGCGAGGGCGTCGCGAATCGCGCCGACCGCGAGGATCGGGGCGATCGAGACGTACGGGTTGCTGGGAGCGATCAGGATCAGATCGGCCTG
>VBPC01000331.1 GCA_005887895.1 Candidatus Rokuibacteriota bacterium | reverse complement strand
ACGGTCTTGCCGCTGAGGTCGGCGGAGCGCGCGGCGAGCGATCCCGCCGGCGCGGCGGAGGGGGCGAGCGGCCATACGACGTCGTAGACGGGCTCGGGAGTGTTCATGCCCGAATCTATACCATGGCGCGGGCTTGGCTTCACGGCGCGATCAGACTTTTCAGGGACATGATGGCAGTGTCGAGCTGTGGGTCGGAAGTGCGCGCATCGGCCGCGGGGGCGACCATGATATCCGGTGTGAGACCCGTGCCCTGCACGGAGCGACGTTTGGGCGTGAACCATTTCGCTGTCGTCAGGCGCAAGCCTGACCCGTCCGACAGCGGGATGATCGTTTGGATCGACGAGCGCCCCAACGTGTGACTGCCACCCAGTCCCCCTCGACGACGGCGCGCGAATAGCCAATCTCTCGTTCGAACGACGAGCCTGAGCTGATGAGTCGACGATTCACCGTGTCTCCTCTCTGTGACGGCCCCGCCGATCTGAGGCCATGAGTTTAGACCGCCCGAGTGGCGATTCGGCGGGTCAACGCCGAGACGGCCGGCGCGACGAAGGCGACCACCGCCGCCCCGAGCATCACCGCGGCCGGCCCGGAGGCCCACAGGCCACTGACCTCGCCACGCGCGATGGTGAGCGCCTGCAGCAACGACCGCTCCAACACCGGCCCGAGCACCAGGCCCAGCACGAGCGGCGCGGGATTGAAGTCGAGGGCGCGCATCGCCCAGCCGACGATCCCGGCGCCCACCATCACCCAGACGTCGAACAGGTTGTTGTTGTCGGAGTAGGCGGCGACCGCGCAGAGCACCAGCACCCCGGGCATGAGATAGCGCGGCGGGATCGTGGCGACGCGCGCGAAGACGCCCACCAGCGGCAGGTTGAGCAGCAGCAGCATCACGTTGCCGACGTAGAAGGACCCGATCACGCCCCAGAAGACGTTCGGATGATCGCGCAGGAGGAACGGCCCCGGCGTGACGCTCATAAGCAGCATGCCGCTCAGCAGTACTGCGGTCGAGGGCGTGAAGGGCAGGCCCAGCGAGAGGAGCGGAATCATCCCGCCACCCGCCGCCGCATTGTTGGCGGCCTCGGGCCCGGCCACGCCCTCGATGGCGCCGGTGCCGAGCTCGTGTCGGTACTTGCTGACTTTCTTCTCCACTCCGTAGGAGACGAATGACGCGATCGTCGCCGCGGGGCCGGGGACGAGGCCGACGAGGAAGCCGAGCACCGTGCCGCGGAGCATCGGGGGCACCGAGCGCCGCAGCTCCTCGCGGCTGGGATAGAGCTCGCGGAAGCGCACGCGCGCCACCGGCGTCGTCGCCGGCTCCGTCATCGAGGCGAACACCTCCGCCACGCCGAAGAGCCCGGTGGTGACGGCGACGAAGCTCAGCCCGGCCTGCGCGCCGGTGAGGTCGAACGTGAAGCGGACGCTGCCGCCCAGCGGGTCCATGCCGACCGTGGAGAGCATGACGCCGAGCAGCACCATCGCCAGCGACTTCGCGCGCGAGCCGCCCGTGAGGTTGGCGAGCAGCACGACGCCGAGCAGCGCGAACGCGAAGTACTCCGCGGGACCGAAGGCCAGCGCGGCGCGCGCGACCAGCGGAGCCGCGAGCTGCAGCGCGACCACGCTGAAGGTGCCCGCGACGAACGAGGCGATGGCGGCCACCGCGAGCGCGGCGCCCGCGCGGCCCTTGCGCGCGAGGCGATAGCCGTCGATCGTGGTCACCACGCTGGCCGCCTCACCCGGAACGTTGACGAGGATCGAGGTCGTCGAGCCGCCATACATCGCGCCGTAGTAGATGCCCGCGAGCATGATCAGGCCCGCCGTCGGCCCGAGCTTGATGGTCAGCGGCAGCACGAGCGCCATCGCGCCGGCCGGGCCGAGCCCGGGGAGCACGCCGACGATGGTGCCCAGCACGGTGCCGACGAAGCAGGCGAGCAGATTCGCCGGCGTGAGCGCGACGAAGAGATCGCTCACGGCAGCGGGACGCCGAGCCAGCGCGCGAAGAGCAGATGGCTGGCGGCGATCACGCCGAGCGCCAGCGCCGCCGGCCGCCACCAACCGCGGAGGCCCATGAGCCGCGACGCGACGACGACGAGCGCGAACGATGCGACGACGAAGCCGAGCCTCGGCAGGAGCGCGGCGTAGAGGACGAGGGCCGCAGCGAGAACGACCTGCGACGATTTGATCAGGCGCTGCGGAGCCACACCCGTCTCGGGCAGGCCACCCACGGAACGAGCCGGGCTCACGGATCCCGCTACAACAAACAGCCAGATTGCGACGCCGAGCAGCGCCAAGCCTGCAACCACCGGGACGATGCCGGGGCCCGGCGTGGCCAGCGTATCGAGCGCGTAGCGGCGCCCCGCGAGGAGATAGCCGATCGCCAGGAGGGCGAGGCCGAGCGCGCTCCAGCGATCGCGGCTCACGCTACTTCTTCCTGAGGCCGATCTGCTCCATCAGGGCCGCGATCTCACGGTCGTCACGCGCCATGAACGCGTCGAAGTCGCGCGCGCCGCGCACGTCGACCACGGCGCCCATGCGCGCGGCGAAATCCCGGAACTCCGGGTTGTTGGCGGCCTGAGTGAAGGCGCGCTCGAGCCGCGCGATCGCCACCTCCGGCACGCCCGTCGGCGCCGCCACGCCGCGCCAGAGCGTCATCGTGAGATCGACGCCGCTCTCCTTCAGCGTCGGCACGTCGGGCAGGGAGGCCAGCCGCTTGTCGCCGCTGACCGAGCACGGTGATGACGGCGAGCTCGCGGCCGAACGGCACGTGGGTGAGCTTGACGCCGGCGCGGTTCTCGAGGGCGACAGCGGCGAGGTGGGTGAAGCTTCCGCGCCCGGAGTTGCCGACGCGCACCTGGCCCGGGTGGCCGCGTGCGTAGGCGAGCAGCTCGCGCACGTCCTTCCACGGCGCGTCGGCCTTGACAGCGAGCGACACCGGCTCGCTGGTGAGTCCGGCCACCCCGGCGAACGCGGTGTAGTCGAGCTTCATGTTGCCGGCGTGGTAGGCGGTGCTGATGCTGTTGCTGTTCCACACGAGCGCGTGGCCGTCGGCGGGCTGGCCCTTCACGTACGTGTAGCCGAGCGCGCCGCCGGCGCCCGTGCGGTTGACCACGGCCACCGGCTGGCCGAGATCTTTCGCCGCGAGCTCGGCCAGCTTGCGCGCGAGGAGATCGGCCGCGCTGCCCGCGCCGAAGAGCACCGTGAGCTCGACGGGCTTGTCGGGAAACGCCGCCGCCGGCGCCGGCACCGCCAGCGCTAGCGCGAGGCCGAGCGTGAGGGCGCGCCTCACGGGTTGAGGACGACCTTGAGCGGATCGCCGATGCGCCTTTCCAGCACCTCCATCGCCTCGTGCACCCGGTTCAGTGGGAACTGGTGGGTGATGAGGGGCTTGGCCGTGAGACGACCGGCGGCGAGCAGGGCCAGCGCGCGGCCCACGCTGGTGCCGCCTTCGCCGCGCTCCGTATAGATGGTGACGTTGCGCCGAACGGCGTGGCTCACGTCGGCGGTGACGGGCCCGTGATAGAAGGCGACCAGCAGCACCTTGCCGCCCGATTTCACCATCTTGAGCGACTGGTCGAACGTCTCGTCGCCGCCCGCGCAGTCGATGACGAGGTCGGCGCCCTTGCCGGCGGTGGTCTCCATCACCGCGGCGATCGGATCCTGCTCGCGGCTGTTCACGATCACGTCGGCGCCGAGCTGGCGCCCCATGGCCAGGCGCGAGGCGCGGGTGCCGGTGAGGATCACGCGGGTCGCCCCGAGCGCCTTCACGAGCTGGATCGCCATGAGCCCGATCGGGCCCGGCCCGAGCACGGCCACCGTCTCGCCCGCGAAGTAGCCGCCGGCGTTCTCGAGGCCGAACAGCGGGCTGCCGGAGGTCATCACCACCGTTGCCTCCTCGTATGAGACGCCGTCGGGAATGCGGTAGAGCGTGTTGACGTGGTTCACCGCGTACTCGGCGAGCCCGCCGTTGGTGGTGAAGCCGTTCGCGCGATGCCCGCGCCTAGCGTTGCCGTAGTTCAGGCACGCGGTGTAGAGCCCGCGGATGCAGTTCTCGCAGCGGCGGCAGCCCATGTGCGCCTCGACGACCACCCGGTCGCCGACCCGAAACTCATCCACGGTTCGGCCGACGGCGACGACGTCGCCCGCGTACTCGTGCCCGAAGATGAACTCGCCGTAGGGCGGCATCTGGGGCATGCCGGTGTGGATGATTTTCAGGTCCGTGCCTCAGACGCCGCAGGCGCGCACGCGAACGAGGACGTCTTCGTCACCGGGCACCGGCACCGGGCGCTCCTGCAGCTCGAACCGGTGCGGCGCGACGAGGACCGTCGCCTTCATCGTGCGTGGAATGTCCATGACGACTCCTTTCGGGGCGTGAGGATACACGCTCGCACCGGCGGCTACCATCCCGAGTCGAATCCACCACGTCCGGTTGACGCGGGGCTGAGGTGCCCGTAGGCTGTCGCTCGCCATGAAGCGTCGCTGAGTCGCCCGCCGAAAGGAGACCCGCATGATCTACGAGATCCGCACCTATCGCATCGCTCCACGCAGCCTGGCCGAGGTCGAGAAGCGTTTCGGCGAGGCGTACGAGTACCGCAAGAAGTACTCGGAGCTGTTCGCGTTCTGGCACACGGAGATCGGGCCACTCAACGAGATCGTCCACGTGTGGCCGTACAAGGATCTCGCCGAGCGCGAGCGCATCCGCGGCGAGGCGGCGAAGGACCCGAAGTGGAACCCCGGCATCCAGGAGTTCATCCGCGAGATGCGCTCCGAGATCATCGTGCCGTTCAAGTTCGTGCCCGAGGTCCGGGGCGGCAAGCTCGGTCCGATCTTCGAGCTGCGCTACTACACGCTCAAGCCGCGTATGCTGCCCGAGGTGGCGAAGGCCTGGGAGGGGGCGCTGCCCGAGCGGACGAAGCTCTCGCCGCTGGTGCTCGCGGGCGGCGTCGAGTTCGGACGCGCCAACGGCTTCGTGCACATCTGGGCGTACACGGGCCTGGATCAGCGCGCGCAGGTGCGCGCCGACGCGTCCAAGCGGGGCATCTGGCCGCCGCCGGGCGGCGGCGACCGCATCCTCACGCAGGAGAACAAGGTTCTCCTGCCCGCCGCGTTCTCCCCGCTCCAGTAGCGTCACGGGCCGATGGGACGGCGCGCCGCACTCGTGTGCGGCGCGCTCGTCCCGACAGTGGTCTTACGCGGCGCGGCGGGCGAGCAGTGTTGTGATCGTGG
>VBPC01000013.1 GCA_005887895.1 Candidatus Rokuibacteriota bacterium | reverse complement strand
ATCGAGGTCAGCGGCGGGTACGGCGGCACCGAGGCCGGAGCGCCCTTCCAGCGGTTGAGCCAGGCGGCGTCGGCGCCGTAGATGTGCGCGAACATCCGGATCAGCGTGGGGACGCTGAACTGGGCGCCGGCGTCACGGCCGCAGAGGTCCTCGCCGAGCGCGGCCGCGAAGTCGAAGAGCTTGTGGTTGGCCCAGCGGTGATAGTCGTAGAGGTCGCGCACCATCGCCACGCTCATCGCTCGCTCCTTCAGTCGAGGACGGCGACGGTGTCGCCCTCCTGGACCGTCTGGCCTTCCTGCACCTTGATCTCTCGCACGACGCCGGCGCGCGGCGCCTCCACCGGGATCTCCATCTTCATGGACTCCAGCACGATGACCGGGTCGCCGGCGCCCACCTTGTCGCCCTTCTTGGTGGGGATCTGGAAGACGACGCCCGTGATGTGAGCCTTGATCTCTTCCGGCATCGGAGACGCTCCTTTTCGCGAACCGCAGTCGAGCACGAAGTCTAGCGGAAGGCGCCCTGGTCCACCATCTGCGTGTGCAGCACGCCGCGGCGGACGTCAGGATGATCGAGGACCTTGCGGAGGAACGGCACGGTGGTGCGCACCCCTTCGACGACGGTCGTCTCGAGGGCCGCCCGCAGGCGGGCCAGCGCCTCGTCGCGATCGGCGCCGCCGGCGATGAGCTTGAACAGCAGCGGGTCGTAGTGCACCGTGACCACGCTGCCCGACTCCACGCCGGACTCGACGCGCAGCCGGTCGCCGGCCGGCACCTCGAGCCGCGCGATCGTCCCCGGCGAGGGCAGGAAGTTCTTGTCGGGGTCCTCGGCGTAGACACGCACCTCGATGGCGGCGCCGCGCTGGACGATCGCCTGCTGCCGCCAGGACAGGCGCTCGCCGGCCGCCACCCGTAGCTGCTCGACGACGAGGTCGAGCCCGGTCACCTCCTCGGTCACCGGGTGCTCCACCTGGATGCGCGTGTTCATCTCGAGGAAGTAGAAGCCGCCGGCGGCGTCGACGAGGAACTCCATCGTCCCGGCGTTGACGTAGCCGATGGCCCGCGCGCCGGCCACCGCCGCCTCCGTGAGGCCATCCTTGATGGCGGCGGCCAGGTTCGGCGCCGGCGACTCCTCGATCAGCTTCTGGTGCCGGCGCTGGATCGAGCACTCGCGCTCGTGCAGGTGCACGACGCTGCCGTGCGCGTCGGCGAAGACCTGTACCTCGACGTGGCGCGGCCGCTCGAGATAGCGCTCGACGTAGACGGCCGGGTTGGCGAACGCGGACTGCGCGCGGCGCGTGGCCGTCGCGAATGCCGTCGCCAGATCGGCCGCCCTGTCGACGCGGGCCATGCCGATGCCGCCCCCGCCGCCGGCGGCCTTGAGCACGAGCGGAAACCCGACCTTCGCCGCCACCGCGACGGCCTCGGCGGCGTCGGCGATCGGGCCGGGGCTGCCCGGCACCGTCGGCACGCCGGCCGCCGCCATGAGGCGCCGGGCCTCGGTCTTGTCGCCCATCGCCCGCACGGCCTCGGCCGGGGGTCCGATGAACGTGAGCCCTGCCCGCGCGCACGCCTCGGCGAATCGCCAGCTCTCCGAGAGGAAACCGTAGCCGGGGTGGACCGCGTCGGCGCCGCTGCGACGGGCGGCGTCGAGCAGCCGCTCGACGTCGAGATAGCTCTCGCGCGCCGGCGCGGGCCCGAGCAGGACCGCCCGGTCGGCGTCGCGCACGTGGAGCGCGTCCTTGTCGGCCTCGGAGTACACGGCGACAGTGCGGAGCCCGAGCCGCCGGCAGGCGCGGAAGACGCGCCGCGCGATCTCGCCACGGTTGGCCACGAGCACGGTATTCAATCGCGACCTCAGGGTTGGGCGGAGGCGAGCTCGACGACGACGACGCGCCAGCCGCCCGGCCTCGGCGCCCAGCGCTCCTGCAGCACCTGGCGGCCGCGGGGGCCGCCCAGCCAGAGCTTCACGACGCGCTGACGACCGATGCGCGCGACGCCCACGACCTCCACGCGCTCGAAGGGCGGGACCAGCCGCGCGTACTCCGCGCTCGCCTCCGGCGCGGCCTCCGGCGCGAGATCGCTGCGCACGGCGGCGAGGTCGCCGCGCGCGAGCGCCCGGCGATGCGCGTCGAGCGGCGCTGCCAGCTCGCCGAGCGCCGTGGCGGCGTCGAGCGGACGCGGCGGGGCCACGAGATCCTGGGCGACGCTCGCCGGATCGGGCGCGGTGGCCGGCGTCTCGACGAGCGGCGACTCGACGTCGCCGGTGACGCCGCCGGCGGCGATCAGCGCGTCGAGGACCCGTCGCTGCCACGTGCCCGCCCGCTCGGCCAGGGCGCGGTCGCCGGCCAGCAGCCGGTCGAGGACGAGCGCGCCGGCGGCGGCGTGGCGGCGCTCTTCCTCGATGCATCGCACGAGGATCCGCCGCGTCGGCGGCTCGTACACGGGATTGGCGACGGCGAGGTGCCGCTCGTACACGGTCGCCAGGTGCGGCTTGAGGACGCGGTAGATCGCGGTGACGCGCTCGAGGGTCTGGTCCTTCCCCTCGGCGGTCTCGATGAGGCTCCACGCCGCGACGACGCCGGCGTTGGCCGGCTCGGACTGCTGGGCCGCGGCGCGCAGCTCGGGCAGCCGGCGGCCCCAGAGATCGGCGTGCTGGGCACAGTCCCACACGTGGCGGCCGAACAGCAGCTTGACGTCGACCTCGGGCGTGAGCGCGATCCAGCCGCCGAGCACGCGCATCAGGCGCTCTTCCACGTAGCGATAGTGACGGATGCGCCGGGCCGCGACGTCGACCGAGAAGTGACCGGCGAGCGGATGCGCGGTCAGCTAGTACACCTGGGAGCGCTGCGTGCTCTTGACGAGCCGATCGATCTCCTCGTCGGTGAAGCCGGCCAGGCGGCGCGCGTCCTTGGCGATCGAGATCGGCACGACCTCGTGGTGGCCGTCCTGGCGGGTGCCGCCCAGGTTGAACCGCTCGTCGATGGAGTCCTGGAACTCGATGGCGCGCCGGCGCCGCTCGGGGTCGCCGCGCGTCAGCTCGTTGAGCCAGCGCGAGCCCATGCGCACGTGCGTGATCTCGTCGGCAAGGACGTAGTCGACCGAGCGCTCCAGCACCGGGTCGCCGATCTTCCGGGCGATGTGGATGAGCTGGTTGAACACGTCGCAGGCCAGGCCCTCGAGCCCGCGGTTGACGCCGGCCACGCGGGCGGCAGCGTCCTCGGCGCACGCGCAGCGCCACAGCAGCGTCGTCTCCGGAAACTCGCCGACGTAACCGCCGAGGTGATCGAGCAGGCCGAGGTAGGTCTCGACATGGCGCGACTCGTCCCAGACCTGGCGCGCCATGTCCAGCGCGAACTCCCACGGCGCGTCCGGGAAGTCGTAGACCGTGCGGCCGGCGCCTTCCATGGCCTGCAGCTCGCCCACCAGGATGCCGTGGATGCGATCGCGCATGGAATCGCGGGTGGTGATGTCGGGAAACGGCGGCAGCCCCTGGTCGATCTTGGCGTTCGCCACGTCGCGCGTGCGCATCCGCACGAAGCGCTCTTCCCGCGCGAGCTTGTCGTAGGCGATCGGCGTCTCCATGGACCCCCCTGACCGGCTGAACCGTTGTTCAGTCGAGAGTGTATCCGACGCGGCTGACGCTCGCAAATCGCGCGGCGAGCGCGGTGAACTACTCGTCCGCGCCGTCGCGGCCGAGCAGGCGCGCCGGCACGATCGCCGAGCGGCCGAACCGACCCGTGATCCGGTCGACCGCGCGGGCCACCCGCTCGCGCCGTACCGCCGCCGGATCCAGCAGGGGTAGCTGGCCGCTCGCCTGGGGACGGAACGTCGAGGCGGAGACGCCGATCAGCCGCACTGGCTGGATCAGCCGCTCGCGCGCCAGCAGCGTCGCCGCCCGGCGATAGATCTCCAGCCCGTCCTGGGTCGGATCGCCGGTGCGGCTGCGCGTCAGCGTGCGGAAGTCCGCCCAGCGCAGCTTGAGCGTGACGCGACAGGCGGCCAGACCCTCCGCCCGCAGCTCGCGCGCGACGCGCTCGGACTGCGCCCGCAGCGTCTCCTCGATCCGCGCCACGTCACGGCAGTCGCGGCCAAACGTCGTCTCGGCGCCCATGGACTTCGGCGGTGAGAACGGCTCGACCGGCCGCGCGTCGCGTCCAAAGGCCAGTTCGAGCAGGTCGGGCCCGTGCGGCCCGAGACGGGCCGCCAGCGCGCGCGGCGTCACGCGCTGCAATTGCCCGATGGTGGCGATGCCGAGCGCCTGCAGCTCCTTCGCCGTGGCCTTGCCGACGCCCCAGAGGCGCTCGATGGGCAACGGCGCCAGGAACTCGGGCTCGCGCCCGGGCGGCACCACGACCAGTCCGTCGGGCTTCTCGAGCTCCGAGGCGACCTTGGCGATGAACTTGTTGGCGGCGAGCCCGGCCGAGGCCGTCAGCCCGGTCTCGCTGCGGATGCGCGCCTTGATGCGGCGCACGGCCTCGGGCGGGGGGCCCCACAGCGTCTCCGTGCCCGTGAGGTCGACGAACGCCTCGTCCACCGACACCGGCTCCACCAGCGGCGAGAAGTCGGCGAGGATCACCATGATCTCCGACGAGACACGCGCGTACTTGTCCATGTCGACCGGCAGGTAGACGCCGTGGGGACAGAGCCGATAGGCCTTCGAGATCGGCATCGCCGAGTGCACCCCGAACACGCGCGCCTCGTAGGAGCAGGCCGAGACGACGCCACGCCCGCGGGGATCGGCGCCGACGATGACTGGCAGCCCGCGCAGCTCCGGCTGGTCGCGCTGCTCGACGGACGCATAGAACGCGTCCATGTCCACGTGGGCGATCACGCGAGTCATGGCAATCGAAGTCTCCGCCAAGTCACCCGAGCCACCGAGCCGCGCATGCCGGCGCCGGTCGGAGGGGCGCGTCAGGCCCGGGCCAGGCCGATTTCGGGGGCGACGCCGGCGAGCGCTTCGACGACGAAGGCGATGTGGGCGTCGAGGTCCACGCCGAGCTCGGCGGCGCCGCGGTAGACGTCGTCGCGGTTGACCGTGCGGGCGAAGCCCTTGTCCTTGAGCTTCTTGCGCACCGAGGCGGGCTCGAGACCGGTGATGACCTTGCCGGGCCGCACGAGCGCGCAGGCGTGCACGAAGCCGGTCAGCTCGTCACAGGCGTAGAGCGCATGGTCCAGGCGCGACACGCGCGGCATCCCGGAGTAATCGGCGTGGGCGAGGATGGCGTAGACGATGTCGCGCTCGAGGCCGCGGGCGGTGAGGATCTCGGCGCCCTTCATCGGATGATGCGGGGCCCGGGGGTGCATCTCGTAGTCGAAGTCGTGGAGCATGCCGGCGATGCCCCAGCGCTCGGGATCCTCGCCCAGGCGCGCGGCATAGGCGCGCATCGAGGCCTCGACCGCGCGCGCGTGCTTGCGCAGGCTGTCGCCCTTGGTGAACTCGGTCAGGATCGACCACGCGTCGTCGCGGGTCATGCGGCCGGTAGGATCAGGTCCGCAGGGTCTGCTGGCTGCGCCACTTGTCGATGGACTTCTTGGAGAAGACCCAGCCGCCGTCCAGTTGCAGGCAGGGGATACGGCGCTCGGCGGCCAGCACCTTCAGCGAGGCTTCGTCGATGCCGAGATACTTCGAGGCCTCCTTGAGATCCAGGACGTCCTTCGGGGTCACGGTGCCTCCCCCTTGTCTCGGATACCCTCGCGATCGACGCTCTTGCGCAAGCTGTCGAGGTCCGCCTCGAGCCCGCGGATCCGCTCGACCAGCTGCTCGATCGCGCGGGTGACCGGATCCGGCAAATCGGTCATGTTCAGGTCGATGCCGCTGACCCGCTGACCGTCCTTGTATGTTACGCGCCCGGGAACGCCGACGACAACGGCGTTCGGCGGCACGTCCCGCACGACCACCGAGCCGGCGCCGATGCGGCTGTACTCACCGATCGTGATGGCGCCGATGATCTTGGCGCCGGCGCCGACGGTCACGTTGTGCTCGAGCGTGGGGTGAGCTTGGCGGCCGGGTGGATCTCGATGCCGGTCACGAAGCGGGAGACGTGGGCGACGAACCGCGCGGAGGCCGGCCATCCCGCGCGCCACAGCCGCTGGGCCAGCCGGTGGAACGCCTGGGCGTGGACCCCCGGGTAGCACAGCAGCACTTCGAGCCGCGAGCGGGCGGCCGGATCGCGCTCCATGACCGTCTGCACGTCCTCGCGAAGCGCGTCGAACATGTCAACCAACCTCCCCCTGACGCCGGCCGAGGGCGTCGAGCGCGGCGGCGCGCAGCGCCCCGGCGACGACGTCGGCGGCGTGCTTGCGATCCTCCGGGAGCCCGTCCACGGCGTCCTCGACCTCCTGCGGCTTCAGGCTCAGCAGCTCCTCGACGGTCCGGCCGGCCACCCGCTCGCTGGCCGCGCTGGCCGCCGCGATGGTCGGCCCGCAGCCGTACGTCTGGAACCGCACCTCGGCCACGCGCCCGTCGCGTACCCGCAGGAAGAACCGCGCCAGGTCGCCGCAGCCCTCGTACTCGTCCACGCCCGTCCCGTCCGGGTCCCGCATCAACCCGGCGTTCCGCGGGTTCAGGAAATGGTCGAGCAGCGTGGGGCTATACCTCATGCGGCTCCGACCGGCATCACCGCTCGCAGCTTGCGCACGATCGGCTCCACCGATTCGACGACGTAGTCGATGTCCTCGGCGGTCGTGGAGCGCCCCAGCGAGTGACGCACGGCGCCCATCGCCCACTCCAGCGGCACGCCCATCGCCACCAGCACGTACGACGGCTCGACGCTGCCCGAGGTGCACGCCGAGCCGGCTGACACGCCGATGCCTTTCAGATCCAGGCCGAGGACGATCGATTCCGACTCGACCCCTCGGTACCCGAGGTTGGCGGTGCCCGGCAGCCGCTCGGTCGGGTGGCCGTTGAGGCGGACCTCCGGCACGCGGGCGCGGATGCCGTCCCACAGCCGGTCGCGCAGGGCGGTGAGGCGCGCGTGCTCGTCCTTCATGTCGCGCCCGCGGATCTCGACCGCCTTGCCGAAGCCGACGATGCCGGGGACGTTCTCGGTGCCGGCGCGCCGGCGCCGCTCGTGCTCGCCGCCGTGCTGCACCGAGACCATCTTGGTGCCCTTGCGGATGTATAGGCCCGCGATCCCCTTGGGGCCGTAGATCTTGTGGCTCGAGAACGACAGCAGGTCGATGCCGACCGCGTCGACGTCGAACTCGAGCTTGCCGAACGTCTGCACGGCGTCGACGTGGAACGGGATCCCGCGCTCGCGGGCCAGCCGGCCGATGGCGGCGATCGGCTGGATGGTCCCGATCTCGCTGTTGGCGTGCATGATCGAGATCCCGATCGTGTCGGGCCGCAGCGCGCGCTCGACCTCGTCGGGATCGACCATGCCGTGCCCGTCGACACCGACGTAGGTCACCGCGAAGCCCTGCGTCTCCAGCCACTGGGCGGCGCGGAGCACGGCGTGGTGCTCGATCTTCGAGGTGATGAAGTGCCCGCGCCCGCGGGCGAAGGCGATGCCCTTGAGCGCCATGTTGTCGGACTCGGTGCCGCCCGAGGTGAACACGACCTCGTCGGGCGCCGCCCCCAGGAAGCGGGCCACGCGCTCGCGGGCCGTGTCCACGCCCGCCCGCGCCTCGCGGCCGAAGCCGTGCACGCTCGACGGATTCCCGAAGCGCTCGCCGAAGTACGGCAGCATCTCGGCGACGACCTCCGGATGAACGGGGGTCGACGCGTTGTGATCGAGGTACACGCGACGGCTCATTCCTTGCTCTCCCCTTTTCCCGATGTTACGCTCGGCCCGCGATGGACCTCGCGAAGAAGAAATTCGGTCTGATGCTCTCCACCGGTCCCGATCGCCCCGCCAATCTCGATGCCGCGGTGGGCCTCTCCGACGCGGCGCTGGCGCGCGGCGCCCAGCTCTATCTCTATCTGATCGACGACGGCGTGCGCGCGCTCGACGATCCGCGGGTGGGCGCGCTCGCCGACCGCGGGGCCAAGCTGTTCGTGTGCGCCTACGGCTGCCAGAAGCGTGGGGTGCCGCTGCGCGACGCCGACCGCGTCACCTACTGCGGCCTGGTGGTGCTGACCGACCTGATCAACGGTACCGATCGCTTCGTCGCCCTCAACTGACCCGACCCCGGTGCCCGAGCCGCAGCCCGTCCTGGTGGTGATCGCCTGCGATCCGCGGTCGTCGCACCGCGCGTTCGAGGCCATGCGGATCGGCGTCGGCGTGGTGGCCGGCGAGAACGACGTCACCTTCGTGCTGCGCGGCCCGGCCGTCCACCTGCTGGACGCCGACACCGACGACCTCGTCGACGGCGACGACATCGCCAAGTTCCGCGACAACCTCAAGCGGCTCGGCATTCCGTTCCACGTCGAGACGGAGGCGATTCCGACCGACCCCGACTGGAACGAGGGCGGCCACCCGGTGGTCCGCGTCGCGCGCGCCGAGATCGCCGCGCTCATGCGGCGGGGCCGCCGCTTCATCGTCTTCTGATGGCCCGCGTGCTCCATCTGCTCAAGGGCCCCGACGCCGCGCTGGCGCTCGAGGTCGTCGCCCAGCAGCAGGCGGCCGGCGACGCCATCACCCTCGTCCTGCTGCCCGGCGGCGCCGTCACCGCGCCCGCCGGCGTCAGCGCGCGGCGTGTGCCCGACGAGCTCTCGTGGGAGCAACTCCTCGAGGCCATCTTCGAGGCCGATCAAGTCATCACCTGGTAGTTTCCCCCGGAGGAGGGCTTCGCTCCCCTTCCGGCGGTCAGCGATTGCGGTATTCATCGAGCCAGGCCATCTGGATTTTCTCGAGCGCGGACTCGGTGGAGGACTTGGGGTCGTCGCCGAAGCCTTCGAGCTCGGTCACCCACTTGTGGAGGTCGGTGAAGCGGACGGTCAGCGGGTCGACGTCCGGGAACTTCTCGCTGAGCGCGATCCCGATGTCCTCGGTATCCCGCCACATCATGTCTTCGGGATCTCCACCACGACGTCACCGCGCACGACCGCCTGGCAGCCGAGGCGCGAGTGGATGGTGAGGCCCTCGGCCATGTCGAGGCGATCCTCCTCGTCGCCGGCCATCTCGCTGAGGTTCTCGGCGCCTTCCTTCACGATCACGTGACAGGTCGTGCAGGCGCAGGAGCCGCCGCAGTTGTGCTCGAGCTCGATGTCGTTGGCCAGCGCGATGTCGAGCAGCGAGCCGGGCTTGCCGTGATCGGCGAGCGGGTATTTCTCGTCGTCGACCTCGACGGTCCTGCCCAGCGGGAGAAACGTCACCTTGTGGACGGCCATCACTGCTCCCTCGAACTCCCCCGGCCCATGATCTCGTCCGCCCGCTTCGTGTCCAGCGCGCCCTTGAGGGCGGCCTCCATCATCATCTCGGCCAGGTGCTCGGTGGCGTGGTTCAGCTCGCTCGTGCGCTCGCGGATCGCGTCGCGGTCGTCGCCGGCGCGGGCCCGGCGCAGCGCCGCCACCGCAGCCTCGATCGCCTTCCGCTCCTCGGCGCCGAGCAGGGCGCCGGCCTGGCGGAACGCCCGCTCGACGTGGGTCAGCACGGTGTCGGCCTCGTTGCGCACCTCGATCAGCAGCCGCGCCTCGACGTCGGCCTCGGCGTACGCGAACGACTCCTCGACCATGCGCTCGACGTCGGCGTCGCTCAGCCCGTAGGTTGGCTTCACCTCGATGGACGCCGCCTTGCCGGTGCGCTGCTCCCGCGCCTGGACCTGGAGGATGCCGTTGGCGTCGATGAGGAACGTCACCTCGATCTTCGGCATGCCGGCCGGCATCGGATCGATGCCGCGCAGCTCGAAGCGCGCCAGCGAGCGGTTGTCCCTGGCCAGCTCGCGCTCGCCCTGCACGACGTGCATGTCGACCACCGTCTGGCCGTCGACGGACGTGGTAAACATCTCGCGGGCGCTGGTCGGGATGGTCGTGTTGCGGGGGATCAGGATCGACACGATCCCGCCCAGCGTCTCGATGCCGAGCGACAGCGGCGTGACGTCGAGCAGCAGCATGTCCTTGATGCCGCCGGCCAGGATCTGCGCCTGCACGGCAGCGCCGAGCGCCACGACCTCGTCGGGATTGAGCTGGCTGTGCGGCGCCTTGCCGAACAGCTCCTGCACCCGCCGGCGGACCAGCGGCACCCGCGTGGAACCGCCGACCAGCACGACCTGATCGATGTCGGACGGCGTGAGGCCGGCGTCGGCCAGCGCCTGCCGGCACGGGCCCAGCGTCCGCGACACCAGCGGCTCGAGCAACCGCTCGATCTCCGCCCGCGTGATCGCCCGGTGGTAAGTGAAGCCGGCCAGTGGCAGCGTGAGCGTCG
This sequence comes from Candidatus Rokuibacteriota bacterium, assembly GCA_005887895.1. Taxonomy (GTDB): domain Bacteria; phylum Methylomirabilota; class Methylomirabilia; order Rokubacteriales; family CSP1-6; genus AR5. The sequence goes on along the minus strand of VBPC01000013.1, from coordinate 5,736 downwards.
TCCGCTCCTCGGTCGACAGACGGATCTTGGCGGCCTCGGCGGCCAGCCGCAGCTCCTGCATCGCCTCGCCGTCGCGCGCGAGCTCGACGCAGTCGCGGTCGAGCTCGCGGTGATGGCGGGCCTGCACGTCCTCCAGCAGCCACAGCATCAGCACGCGGTCGAAGTCGTCGCCGCCGAGATGGGTATCGCCGTTGGTCGCCAGCACCTCGAAGATGCCGTCCTTGACGCGCAGGATCGAGATGTCGAAGGTGCCGCCGCCGAGGTCGTAGACGGCGATCACGCCCTGGCCGAGTCGATGCAGGCCGTAGGCGAGCGAGGCCGCGGTAGGCTCGTTGACGATGCGGACGACGTCGAGCCCGGCGATGCGGCCGGCGTCCTTGGTCGCCTGGCGCTGGCTGTCGTTGAAGTAGGCCGGCACCGTGACCACGGCCTTCTCGACCGGCTCGCCGAAGTGGGTCTCGGCGCGCTCCTTGAGCGTGCGCAGGACGATCGCCGACACCTCGGGCGGCGTCACCTCGCGGCCGCCCACCGCGAGCCTCACGACGCCCTCGCCCGGCAGCACGCGGAACGGAAAGTATCGCAGCTCGTCCTTCACGTCCTCCCAGCCGCGTCCCATCAGGCGCTTGACCGAATAGACGGTGTCGGCCGGGCGCCGCGCCAGCTGCCGTCGCGCCGCCTCGCCGACGAGGACGCCGTCGGGCGTGAAGCCGACGATCGAGGGCAGCAGCCGGCGACCGTCGCGGTCGGGGATGACGACCGGCAAGCCGGTGCGCTCATCGACGTAGGCGACCAGGCTGTTGGTGGTCCCGAGGTCAATCCCGACGATTCGCGACATGCGTCTCCTCTGTCCCCTCGCCCAGCGCGTTGGCCAGGTCGTCGATCACGGTTCTGAGATATGCGCGGGTCGCCAGCGCGTCCTTGAGCGCGGCCAGCGCCGCGGGCCGGTCGGCCGCTGCGGCGGCGTCCCAGGCGCGACTGAGCGGCCCGGCGATCTGCGCCTCGGCCTCGGCCATCCGCGCGCGGAGCGCGTCGCGCTGGACGGTCAGGGTGGCCCGCGTGCCGTCGTCCAGGCTGTCGCCGCGTGCCTCCAGCGCCTCCTGGATCTCGAACATCTCGGCCAGCAGGGCCGGCGGCGCCTTCGGCTTCACGACGGCGCCCTCCCTGGTGGCGCGGCCCTCTTCGAGGCGGATCAGGTACTCGACACGCGCCAGCGGGTCGCGCAAGGCGCGGTACGCCGCGTTGACGCGCGCCGACTCCTCCAGCGCGCGGGCCTGCTCGGCGGGCGCCGCCGCCTGGTGGAAGTCGGGGTGCCAGCGCCGCGATAGCTCGTAGAAGCGCCGCTGCAGCGCCGCGACGTCGATCGCCAGGCGCCGCTCGAGACCGAAGACCTCGAAGAAGTCGCTCATGCGTCTCCTAAAACAGCAACGGGCCCTCGCCCGGGCCCGTCGGATGTGCGTGCCGGGCCCGGCTACGCCGAGAATGAGGTCCCACAGCCGCAGCTCGATTTGGCCTGGGGGTTGATGAAGGTGAAGCCCCCCGTCAACCCCTGCTGCACGTAATCGAGTGTCGTGCCGTTGAGGTACAGGTAGCTCTTCTTGTCGACGACCACCTTGATGCCGTCGATGTCGAACTCCTTGTCGTGGGGCCCGATCTCGGTGTCGAACTCCAGGCTGTAGCTCATGCCCGAGCAGCCGCCCCCCTTGACGCCCATCCGCAGAAAGACGTTCTCGGGCAGGTTCTGCGACTGCTTGAGCTGCTTCACCTGCTTGCTCGCGTTTTCCGACAGCTCGACCGCCATTGCGTCCAGTCCTCCCGCTATTGGGATGCCGCTCCCGCCGTCTGCGGTGCCTGCTTTTCCTTGTAGTCCGCCAGCGCGGCCTTGATGGCGTCCTCGGCCAGCACCGAGCAGTGGATCTTCACCGGCGGGAGCTTCAGCTCGTTGACGATGTCGGTGTTCTTGATCTTGGCCGCCTCGTCGACAGTCTTGCCCTTCAGCCACTCGGTGGCCAGGCTCGACGACGCGATGGCGCTGCCGCAGCCGAACGTCTTGAACCTGGCGTCTTCGATGACCCCCGTCTCGAGGTTCACCTTGATCTGCAGCTTCATGACGTCGCCGCACTCCGGCGCGCCCACCAGCCCCGTCCCCACGCCGGGGGTGTCCTTGGTGAAGGACCCGACGTTGCGCGGGTTGTTGTAGTGGTCGACCACCTTCTCGCTGTATGCCATCGGTTCCCCCTTACTCGGCCTTCCACTTGATCGTCTTGATGTCCACGCCTTCTTTGGCCAGCTCGTAGAGCGGCGACATGTCGCGCAGCCGCTTGATGACCTCGATGGTGCGCTGGCCGACGTACTCCACCTCTTCGTCGGTGTTGAACCGGTGCAGGCTGAAGCGGATCGAGGAATGCGCCAGCTCCGCGCTGGCCCCCAGGGCAGCGATCACGTACGAGGGCTCCAGCGTCGCCGACGTGCAGGCCGAGCCGGACGACAGGGCCGTCTCCTTGTTGAGGCCCATCAGGACCGACTCACCCTCGACGTAGGCGAAGGAGATGTTGAGGTTCCCGGCCAGCCGGCGGTCCGGGCGGCCGTTGAGGAACGCCTCGTCCACGCTCGAGAGGATCATGTCTTGCAGCCGATCGCGCATCCTGGCGATCCGCCGGTTCTCCTCGACCATGCTCTCCTGGCAGATCTCGGCCGCCCGGCCGAAGCCCACGATGAGCGGCACCGGCAGCGTGCCCGAGCGCATGCCGCGCTCGTGACCACCGCCGTCGAACAGCGGCGCCAGCCGCACGCGGGGGCCCTTGCGCCGCACGTAGAGCGCGCCCACGCCCTTGGGGCCGTAGATGAGGTGCGCCGTGCACGACAGGAGATCGATGCCCATGGCCTCGACGTCGACCGGCGTCTTGCCGACGGCCTGGGTCGCATCGGTATGGAACAGGATGCCTTTCTCCTTCGCCAGCTTGCCGATGGCCGCGATATCCTGGATCGTGCCGATCTCGTTATTGGCGAACATCACCGAGATCAGGATGGTCTTGTCGGTGACCGCCTTGCGGATCTCGTCGACGTCGATGAGGCCGTCGGGCTGCACCGGCACGTACGTCACCTGGAGGCCCTGCCGCTCGAGCCGCTTGCAGACGTCGATGCCCGCCCGCTGCTCGATGACCGTGGTGACGATGTGCGTGCCCTTCTCGCGGTACATCTCGGCCACGCCCTTGAGCGCGAGGTTGATCGCCTCGGTGCCGCCGGACGTGAAGACGAGCTCCTTCGGATCGCGGGCGCCGATCAGCCTGGCCAGCCGGCCGCGCGCCGCGTCGACCGCGGCCTCCGCCTCCCAGCCGAAGGGGTGGTTACGGCTGGCCGGATGTCCGAACTTGTCGGTGAAGTACGGCAGCATCGCCTCGACCACCCGCGGATCGCACGGCGTGGTCGACTGCGCGTCCATGAAGATCGGGAACTTCAGCGCCATCGATTTCGCTCTCCCCGTCCGTTCGTCAGGCCCTGATCGTGAAAATCTCGGGCACGTCCTCGGTCGTCAGCTCGGCCAGGCTCATCGTGTCCAGCATCTGGGTGATCGCCGCCTGCAGCTTCTGCACCGGCCGGCGCAGGCTGCAGCGCTCCATCTGGGGACACTCGCTGTCCTCCAGGCAGGAGACGATGTTGATCGGCCCCTCGAGCGCCCGGATGACCTCGCCTACCGAGATCTCCGCCGCCCGCCGCGACAGCACGTAGCCCCCCTTGGGACCGTTGTGGCTGACGATCAGCCGCTGCTTGGCGAGCCGCTGGAGGATCTTGGCCAGCAACTCCTGTGGAATCGAGAACTCCTCCGCGATACGCTTGGCGCTGACGGCACCCTCGTCGTGAATGGCGATGTAGTGAATCGCCATGAGGCCGTAATCGGCGCGCTTGGTGAAGCGAAGCATCTCCCAATTCCCTCCGACCTTATGGCCGGATATGCCCGACTGTTTTAGTCGGCGACCATTTCAGTCGGATTCTGCCACCTGGCGGCCGGGTTGTCAATGGAAAGGGTGCTCATGACAGAGAAATCCGAGTTCGACTCCCCCATGCTGCGGACGGCCCTGGCCCAGCTCGACCAGACGGCCTCCAGGCTCCAGCTCGACCAGGACATCCACGAACGCCTCCGCCACCCCCGGCGGGCGCTGGTCGTCTCGATCCCGATCCGCATGGACACCGGACGCACGGCCGTCTTCACCGGCTACCGGGTCCACCACAACTCCGTGCTCGGCCCCACCAAGGGAGGGCTGCGGTATGCCCCCGACGTCGACCTGCCCGAGGTGTCGGCGCTGGCGATGCTGATGTCGTGGAAGTGCGCGCTCATGGGCCTTCCGTACGGGGGCGCCAAGGGCGGCGTCCGCTGCGATCCGCGCTCGCTGTCGCGCCACGAGCTCGAGAACCTCACGCGACGCTACACGGCGGAGATCATCCTGCTGATCGGGCCCGACCTCGACATCCCGGCCCCGGACATGGGCACCGACGAGCAGACCATGGCCTGGATGATGGACACCTACTCGATGACCCAGGGGCGCACGGTGCCCGGGGTCGTCACCGGCAAGCCGCTGATCGTCGGCGGCTCGGCGCGGCGGCGCGAGGCGACGGGACGCGGCATCGTGTACGCGCTCTACCAGGCGGCACGCCGCCTTGGCCAGGAGCTGCGCGGGCGCCGCGTCGTCGTGCAAGGCTTCGGCAACGTCGGCTCGGTCGCCGCCCGCCTGCTCTGGCGCGAAGGCTGCGTCATCGCCGGCGTCAGCGACATCAAGGGCGGCATCTGGAACCCCAACGGCATCGACATCCGCCAGCTCGAGGCCCACGTGGCGGAGTCGGGCGGCGTGGGGGGCTTCCCCGGCACCGAGGCGATCTCGAGCACCGACATCCTCTTCCAGCCCTGCGACGTCCTCGTGCCGGCGGCCATCGGCTCGGTGATCCGCGGCGACAACGCCGACCGCATCAAGGCGACGATCGTGGCGGAGGGCGCCAACGCGCCCACGACGCCCGAAGCCGACGTCATCCTCCGCGACCGCGGGGTGACCGTCATCCCCGACATCCTCGCCAACGCCGGCGGTGTGGTCGTCTCGTACTTCGAGTGGGTGCAGGGGCTGCAGTACTACTTCTGGCGCGAGAGCGAGATCACTACGCGACTGCAGGAGGTCATGACGCGCGCGTTCAACCGCGTGTGGGCCCTGGCCACCAAGGAAGGGACCGATCTCCGGACGGCCGCGCTGATGGAGGGCGTGCGCCGGGTCGCCGAGGGCTACCGGGTCCGCGGGCTCTATCCATGATGGGGGCACCCCTCGACGGCGCTCGCTAGCGGCGCTCCCAGGCCTCGCGCAGCGCGGTGGCCGTCACCTCGGGGGCCATCTCGGTGATGAAGATGCCGCCCAGCCGATTCGTCCGCTCGGGCTGGGCCATGATCTCCAGATGCCAGTGGTAGTCGTCGCGGATGGTCGCCCAGTCGCCCTGCAGGATCCGCGAGCGCAGGTTGGGCGCCGTGTGTAGCACCATCTCGTAGCCGGGGTCGTCGAAGGCGCGGGCCAGCGCCGCGAAGGCGTCGGACATGAGACGGGCCAGGTCGCGCGCCGAGTCCGCGGTGAGCGACTCCTCGTAGGAGCAGGCGTGCTGCCGCGGCACGATCCACAGCTCGGCCGGGCCCCGCGCCGCGTAGGGCGCCAGCGCGGCGAAGCGCGGCGTCAGCTTGACGATCCGCTCCTCGGCGGCGATCTCCTG